>NZ_JAFBCT010000001.1:917937-1223916 GCF_016907835.1 Agromyces cerinus
GACGCCGGCCTCGCGGTGGCGTTCGGCGGCGACGTCTTCCAGGAGACGAGCTTCGGCCTGACGATCACCGAGGTGTTCGGCGTGCTCTTCGCCGCGGTCGTGCTCATCATCACCTTCGGCTCCCTGCTCGCGGCCGGCATGCCGCTGCTGACCGCCCTCGTCGGCGTCGGCGCGGCCTTCGGCGGCATCTCCATCGTCGCCGCGTTCACGACGGTCTCGTCGACCGCGCCCATGCTCGCCGTCATGATCGGACTCGCGGTCGGCATCGACTACGCACTCTTCATCCTGTCCAGGCACCGAAACCAGCTCGCTCGCGGCCAGGACCCCGAGGAGTCGGCGGCCGAGGCGGTCGCGACCGCCGGCGGCGCCGTGGTCTTCGCGGGGCTCACCGTCATCATCGCGCTGCTCGGCCTCCTCGTCGTCGGCATCCCGTTCCTCAGCGTCATGGGCGTCGGGGCCGCGTTCGCCGTGCTCATCGCAGTGGCGGGCGCCGTCACCCTGCTGCCGGCGCTGCTCGGCATCTTCGGCCGCAAGCTCGTGCCGAAGCCGGGCAGTCGTGCCCACCGCCGCGCGAACGCCGACGACGACAGCGGCAAGCGCACGATGGGTCGTCGCTGGGTCGACCTCGTGCTGAAGGCGCCCGTCGTGTTCCTCGTGATCGTGGTCGGCCTGCTCGGCGCCGCCGCGGTGCCGGCGCTCAGTCTCGACCTCAACCTGCCGAATGGCTCGGGCACCGAGGGCTCCAGCCAGCGCGAGGCCTACGAGATGATCGAAGACGGCTTCGGGCCCGGCTACAACGGCCCGCTCATCGTGACGGTCGACATCACCCAGACGACCGACATCTTCGGCGACCTCGACGCGATCGGCGCCCGCATCGGCGAACTCGACGACGTCGCGTTCGTCGGTCAGGGGCTGCCGAACCCGACCGCGGACACGGCGATCATCCAGGTCATCCCCGAGAGCGCACCGGATGCCCCGGCGACGAAGGTGCTCGTCGAGAACATCCGCGAACTCGAGCCCTCGATCACCGCCGACTACGGCACGCCCATCGCCGTCACCGGCTACACGGCCGTCGCCATCGACATCTCGAACCGACTCGCCGACGCGCTGATCCCGTTCGCGCTCATCGTCGTGGGGCTCTCGATCGTGCTGCTGCTCATGGTGTTCCGTTCGGTGTTCGTGCCGATCAAGGCCGCCCTCGGGTTCCTGCTCTCGGCGTTCGGGGCGATCGGCGTCACCGTCGCGATCTTCCAGTGGGGATGGTTCGCCGACCTGCTGCACGTCGAGCCCGGGCCGATCCTCAGCTTCCTGCCGATCCTGCTCATGGCGGTGCTCTTCGGCCTCGCCATGGACTACCAGGTGTTCCTCGTGTCGGGCATGCGCGAGGAGTTCGTGAAGACGGGTGACGCGCGCAAGTCGGTCGTGCACGGCTTCCAGCACGCCGCGCGCGTCGTCACCGCCGCCGCGCTCATCATGTTCTTCGTCTTCTTCGCCTTCGTGCCCGAAGGCGCGGGCGTGATCAAGGGCATCGCCTTCGCGCTCGCCGTGGGCGTCGCATTCGACGCCTTCCTCGTTCGCATGACGCTCGTGCCCGCTGCCATGGCGCTCGCCGGCAAGGCGGCCTGGTGGCTGCCGAAGTGGCTCGCGAGGGTGCTGCCGAACGTCGACATCGAGGGTGAAGGGCTGCGCACCCACCTCGAACAGGAGGAGTGGGCCGCGTCCCGCCCCGCCGCCGTCAACGCCGAGGCCGCCGTCTTCGGGCTGCCCGAGCGACCGATCGGTCCGCTGACCGTCGAGGTGCCTGCCGGCGGCGTGCTCGTCGTGCAGGGCGAGGCCGTCGACCGCCGTGTCGTCTCCGCGACGCTCGCCGGCCGACTCGCGCCGGTCGGAGGTCGCCTCGCCGTGCTCGGCTCGCCGCTGCCCTCGGGCGCAGGAACGGTCATGCGCGGCGTCGCGATCGCCGAGGTCGCAGCGGATGCCGCGCCGGGCGGCACCGTCGGCGAGCTCATCGCCGGCCGACTCGACGCCACCCGCCCGTGGTACCGCATCGCGCCGTCCAACTCGCTCGTCCGAACCTGGACCGAGCGGGCGGCCGCAGCAGCCGGCCACGGCCCCGACGGGCCCCGGTTCACGACCGAGACCCCGCTCTCCGCCCTGGGCGTCGAAGCCCGCACGCTCGTCGCGGTCGCGGCGGCCCTCGCCGAGCGGCCGAAGGCCGTCGTCATCGACCTCGACGACGATCCGGGCTCGGCCACGGGCGGTCTCTGGCATGCGCTCGCCGCGCTCGTGCCCGCCCAGGTCACGGTGATCGTCGGCCTCGGCACGTCCGCGGTGTCGCCCGCGGTCTCGCCGCAGCTCGCGGCCCGCGGCATCCGCACCCTCGAACCCGTCTCGCGCACCCAGGAGGTCCTCCGATGAGCACCCGACTCTCCCGACTCTTCGGTTCGACCCCCGCGCAGCGACGCGTGCGCTTCGGCGTGCTGGTCGCCGCGGTCGTCGCCGTGCCGCTCGCCGTCGCCGGTCTCGTCTCGGGCGCCGTCGGCAGCGGCGGCGACAACCTCGAGCAGATCCCGGCCGTCGTCGTGAACAACGACGAGATGGTCACGATGACGCTGCCCGACGGCACCGAACAGCCCGTGCTCGCCGGCCGCTTGCTCGTGACCGAGCTGACCGACCCCGAGACCTCGGGATTCCAGTGGACGATCTCGAACGACGACGAGGCGGCCGACCTGCTCGCTTCGGGTGACGCGTACGCGGTCCTCACCATTCCCTCCGACTTCTCGGAGTCGGTGACCTCGCTCTCGGGTGCAGACCCGACGCAGGCGAACCTCGACATCCGCACCGACGACGCCCACGGCTACCTCGCCGGCTCGGTCGCGCAGTCGGTCGGCGACGCGATGTCGGCGACCTTCGGCCGCGAGCTGACCGCGCAGTACCTCGAGGGGCTGTACACGAACCTCGCGACGATGGGCGGTTCGCTCGGCGACGCCGCCGACGGCGCGACGCAGCTCTCGAGCGGTGCCGGCTCCCTCGCGGGCGGCCTCGGCACGCTCTCGAGCGGCGTCGCCACGGCCTCGAGCGGCGCAGCGGATGCCGCGAGCGGAGCCCATGAGTACGCCGCGGGCGTCACCCAGTACACGCAGGGCGTCGACGGCCTGGCGAGCGGTCTCGGGGAGCTGAGCACCGGTGCGGCCGGGCTCGACGAGATCTCGAACCAGTGGGATGCCTACACCGGCGGCATCGCGAAGGGAGTGGCCACCGTCGACGGCTACCTCGGGCCGGCGTCGGAGCAGCTCGCGAGCATCATCGCCGACCACCCCGAACTCGTCGAGGAGTACCCCGAACTCGCCAGGATCCCCGCGACGATCGATGGTGTCCGCACCCAGCTCGGCCAGCTCTCGACCGGGGGGCAGCAGCTTTCGGCGGCGTCTCGCGGCGCGATCGACGGCATCCAGGGCGGCATCGACCAGTCGGCCGCCGGAGCAGCCCAGCTCGCCGCCGGCTCCAGCGGCATCCGCGACGGCGCGAACGGCCTCGCCACGGGTCTCGACGAGCTCGCCGGCGGTCTCGGTGCGCTCCAGGGCGGTGCAGCGGATGCCGCGAGCGGCGCCACGAAGCTCGCGAGCGGTGCCGACACCCTCGCCTCGGGGCTCACGTCCGGCGCGGAGAGTGCGACCGCGCTCACCGACATCGACGCGTCGAAGACCGCCGACGTCATCGCCGAACCGGTCACGGTCGACGCGACCCGCGACCACGAGATCGCGGGCGTCGGCGACGTCATCGGCATGCTCTTCGTGCCGGTCGGCCTGTGGCTCGGCGCACTCGCGCTCTTCCTCGTGTTCCGACCCTTCGGTCGTGAGGCCCTGCGCTCGACGGCCTCGACGGGCGGGCTCGTCTGGCGCACGCTCGCGCGGGCGGGCCTCATCGCCCTCGCGCAGGCCGTCGCGGTCGTGCTGCTCCTGCACGGCACCATGGACGTCAGCTGGAGCCTGCTCCCGCAGACGCTCGCGTTCGCGGCCCTGCTCGCGCTCGTGTTCACCTCGCTGCACGCCTTCCTCACGGTCTGGCTCGGCCGGGCGGGGCTGCTCGTCTCGCTCGTGCTCGTCGCGTTGCAGCTCACCGCGTCGGGCGGGCTGTACCCGGTCGAGGTGCTGAGCGGCCCGTACCAGGCGATCAGTCCGTTCCTGCCACTCACCTGGGCGGTGCAGGGCATGCAGTTCATCGTCTCGGGCGCCGCCGGGGGATCGGTCGCGATGGCCGCGGGCGTGCTCGTCGTCTTCGGTCTCGTGGGAGTGCTCGGCACGGCGCTCGTCGTCGGCCGGCGCCGCGGCATCCGCTCGATCGGGTTCGCGGCGGCCGCACTCGGCTGAGTCGCCTCCATTCAGCACCGTGCAGCGCGGGACCCGGCAGATCCGGCCGGTTCCCGCGCCGCACGACTGTTAGCCTGAGCGGAGCGCGAGGAGGGACATCCGCTCTATGAACGCCCCTGGATCATCACGCGACGAGCTCTACGTCGACGCCGTCTACGACATGATCGTGGTCTCGAACCGACTGCCCGTCGACTACCTGCGCGGCCCCGACGGTGAGACCACGTGGAAGAGCTCGCCCGGCGGGCTCGTCACCGCGCTCGAACCCGTCATGCGCGCCGCCGACGGCGCCTGGGTCGGCTGGGCCGGCGTCGCCGACCGCGAGTTCGACCCGTTCGAGTACGACGGCATCAACATCATCCCGGTGCCGCTGTCGGAGTCCGAGCTCGAGGAGTACTACGAGGGCTTCTCCAACGACACCCTCTGGCCGCTCTACCACGACGTCATCGCACCGCCCTCCTTCCACCGGGAGTGGTGGGACGCGTACGTGCGGGTGAACCGCCGCTTCGCCGAGGCGGCAGCGCGCGCGGCATCGCCCGGCGCCGTCGTGTGGGTGCAGGACTACCAGCTGCAGCTCGTGCCGCGCATGCTCCGCGAGAAGCGCCCCGACCTCGTGATCGGCTTCTTCAACCACATCCCGTTCCCGGCATACGGCATCTACTCGCAGCTGCCGTGGCGGCGACAGGTGCTCGACGGACTGCTCGGGGCCGACGTCATCGGGTTCCAGCGCGCCGCCGACGCCGGCAACTTCACGCGCGCGGTACGCCGGCTCTTCGGCTACGCGACGCGCGGCAGCGTGCTCGACGTGCCGGGCCCCGACGGCGAGATGCGGCACGTCGTCGCCCGGCAGTTCCCGATCTCGATCGACTCGGCCGGGTTCGAGGAACTCGCGCGGAGCCCCGAGGTGCAGGCGCGCGCCCACGAGATCCGGGAGAGCCTCGGCAACCCCGAGACGATCATGCTCGGCGTCGACCGCCTCGACTACACGAAGGGCATCCGGCACCGGCTGAAGGCCTTCGGCGAGCTGCTGCGCGACGGCCGGATGTCGGTCGAAGACGTCACCCTCGTGCAGGTCGCGAGCCCGTCGCGCGAGCGCGTCGAGACGTACCGCCAGCTCCGTGACGAGATCGAGCTCATGGTCGGGCGGCTGAACGGCGACTACTCCACCCTCGGCCACCAGGCCATCGCCTACCTCCACCACGGCTACCCGCGTGAGGAGATGGTCGCGCTCTACCTCGCCGCCGACGTCATGCTCGTGACGGCCCTCCGCGACGGCATGAACCTCGTCGCGAAGGAGTTCGTGGCCTGCAGCTTCGACGACGACGGCGTGCTCGTGCTCAGCGAGTTCACCGGCGCATCCGACGAGCTCCGTCAGGCGATCCTCGTGAATCCTCACGACATCGAGGGGCTGAAGGACGCGATGGTCGAGGCGGCGCAGATGCCGCGCAAGGAGCGGGCGCGGCGCATGCGGGCGCTCCGCAAGCGCGTGCGCGAGAACGACGTGGCGAAGTGGTCGTCGACCTTCCTGAAGACCCTCACCGGCGCGGGCATCATCGCCTCCGGCGTTCCCGACGGGCTGGATGCCGCGATCTCGCGCCTGGCCGACACCGACCGGCTGCTCGTGGCGCTCGACTTCGACGGCACGCTCGCACCGCTCGTCGACCGGCCGGAGGACGCGCGGGCCACCAATCGCGCCCGCGCTGCGATCGAACGCCTCGCCGCGAGCGACGACACCCGCGTCGCGATCGTCTCCGGGCGGGCGCTCGAGAGCCTGAAGGAAGTCGCCGATCCGCCGGCGGGAACCCTCATGAGCGGCTCGCACGGTGTGGAGCTGCAGCTCGACGGCGGCGGCGTCACGATCGACCTCCGCGACGGCGAGCTCGCGGCGCTCGAACACCTCACCAGCGTGCTCGACGACGTCGCCGCGAGCATCGACGGCGCATGGGTCGAGTGGAAGCCCGCAGGGCTCGCCCTGCACACGCGCAAGGTCGCGCCCGATGCCGCGAGCGACCTGCAGCGGGCCGCCAGGGCGCGCGTCGAGGCCGAGATCCCCGAGCTCACGGTGCGCAGCGGCAAGGGCGTGATCGAGTTCTCGGTGCGCCCGAGCGACAAGGGGGAGGCGCTCACCCGGCTCCGCCAGCACGCGGGCGCCAGCGCCGTCATCTACGTCGGCGACGACGTCACCGACGAAGACGCGTTCGCCGCCCTCGAGTCGGAGGATCTGGGGGTGAAGGTCGGTCAGGGCAGGTCGCTCGCGGCTCATCGTGTGCGCAGTCCCGACGACGTCGCCGACCTGCTCGAACGCCTCGCCGATGCGCGTGAAGCGACGCACGGGGGCCCCTCGCGCTGGCCATAGACTCGTTCCATGTCGGAGTTCGATCCCAAACCTCGTAGCCGCACCGTCACCGACGGTATCGAAGCCATGACCAGCCGGGGCATGCTCCGCGCCGTCGGAATGGGAGACGCCGACTGGGACAAGCCGCAGATCGGCATCGCGTCCTCCTGGAACGAGATCACCCCCTGCAACCTCTCGCTCGCCCGCCTCGCGCAGGCCGCCAAAGAGGGCGTGCACGGCGGCGGCGGCTACCCGCTGCAGTTCGGCACGGTCTCCGTCTCCGACGGCATCTCGATGGGCCACGAGGGCATGCACTTCTCGCTCGTCTCGCGCGAGGTCATCGCCGACTCGGTCGAGGTCGTCATGCAGGCCGAGCGACTCGACGGCTCCGTGCTGCTCGCAGGCTGCGACAAGTCCATCCCCGGCATGCTCATGGCGGCCGCCCGCCTCGACCTCGCCTCGGTGTTCCTCTACGCCGGCTCGATCGCGCCGGGCTGGGTGCGCCTGTCGGACGGCACCGAGAAGGACATCACGATCATCGACTCGTTCGAGGCGGTGGGTGCGGTCAAGGCAGGCACCATGAGTGCCGAAGACGCCCACCGCATCGAGTGCGCGTTCGCGCCCGGTGAAGGCGCCTGCGGCGGCATGTACACCGCCAACACCATGGCCTCGGTCGCCGAGGCGCTCGGTCTCTCGCTTCCGGGTTCGGCGTCGCCGGCATCCGCCGATCGTCGTCGCGACTACTACGCGCACCGCTCGGGCGAGGCCGTCGTCAACCTGCTGAAGCACGGCATCACGGCTCGTCAGATCCTCACGAAGAAGGCGTTCGAGAACGCCATCGCGGTCGGCATGGCGCTCGGCGGCTCGACCAACATCGTGCTGCACCTGCTCGCGATCGCCCGTGAGGCCGAGGTCGACCTCACCCTCGACGACTTCAACCGAATCGGCGCGAAGGTGCCCCACATCGGCGACCTGAAGCCGTTCGGCAAGTACGTCATGAACGACGTCGACCGTCGCGGCGGGGTCCCCGTGCTCATGAAGGCGCTGCTCGACGCCGGCCTCCTGCACGGCGACGTGCTCACCGTCACCGGCAAGACCATGGCCGAGAACCTCGAGGAGCTGAACCTCCCGCCGCTCGACGGCGAGGTGCTCCGCACGCTCGACAACCCGATCCACGAGACCGGCGGGCTCACCATCCTGCACGGTTCGCTCGCTCCCGAGGGTGCGGTCGTGAAGACCGCGGGCTTCGACGCCGCCACCTTCGAGGGCCCCGCGCGCGTGTTCGAGCGCGAGCGGGCGGCCATGGACGCGCTCACGGCGGGCGAGATCAAGGCGGGCGATGTGGTCGTCATCCGCTACGAGGGCCCCAAGGGCGGGCCCGGCATGCGGGAGATGCTCGCCATCACCGCAGCCATCAAGGGCGCCGGTCTCGGAAAAGATGTACTACTCTTGACGGACGGTCGATTCTCAGGCGGCACAACCGGCCTCTGCATCGGCCATCTGGCACCCGAAGCGGTGGACGCAGGTCCCATCGCCTTCGTGCGCGATGGTGATCTCATACGGGTCGATATCGCAGCTCGTTCCATCGACCTACTGGTCGACGATGCCGAGCTGGCTGCCCGCCGAGAAGGCTGGGCTCCGCTTCCCCCGCGCTATACCCGTGGCGTCCTCGCGAAGTACTCGAAGCTCGTGCGTTCCGCCGCAGAAGGCGCCACGACGGGCTGAGTGCAGCGCTTCCCGCACACACCGTCCACCAGAACAGGAATCGAATGACCACGGAATCCAATCCCGTGCCATCGCCCGCCCCAGTGCCCTCCGGCGCTCCCGTGGAGCTCACGGGCGCCGAGGCGGTCGTCCGCGCACTCGAGATGCTCGGCATCACCGACGTGTTCGGCCTTCCCGGCGGCGCGATCCTCCCCGTCTACGACCCGCTGCTCGACAGCAAGAAGCTCCGCCACATCCTCGTGCGGCACGAGCAGGGCGCCGGTCACGCTGCCGAGGGCTACGCCTCGTCGTCGGGCAAGGTCGGCGTCGCCATCGCGACGTCGGGTCCCGGCGCGACGAACCTCGTGACCGCCATCGCCGACGCCCACATGGACTCGGTGCCGATGCTCGCGATCACCGGTCAGGTGTTCTCGAACCTCATGGGCACCGATGCCTTCCAGGAGGCCGACATCGTCGGCATCACGATGCCGATCACGAAGCACTCCTTCCTGGTGAAGGATGCCGCGGAGATCCCGGCGACCATCGCGGCGGCGTACCACATCGCCACGACCGGCCGGCCCGGCCCCGTGCTCGTCGACATCACGAAGGACGCGCAGCAGGCCAAGGCCGTCTTCCGCTGGCCGCCGAAGCTCGACCTGCCGGGCTACCGGCCGATCACGAAGGCCCACGGCAAGCAGGTCGCCGCGGCGGCGCAGCTGCTCGCAGAGGCGAAGCGCCCGGTGCTCTACGTGGGCGGCGGAGTCATCCGCGCGGGTGCGTCGCAGGAACTGCTCACGCTCGCCGAGACGACGAACGCCCCTGTGGTGACGACGCTCATGGCCCGCGGTGCCTTCCCCGACTCGCACCAGCAGCACCTCGGCATGCCTGGCATGCACGGCACGGTTCCCGCCGTGATCGCGCTGCAGGAGGCCGACCTCCTCATCGCCCTCGGCGCCCGCTTCGACGACCGCGTGACCGGTAAGGCGGCGCTCTTCGCGCCGAACGCCAAGGTCGTGCACGTCGACATCGACCCGGCCGAGATCTCGAAGATCCGCGTGGCCGACGTGCCGATCGTGGGCGACGCGAAAGACGTGCTCGTCGACCTCGAGGCCGCCTACCGCGACGCGATCGCGGGGGCTTCGGGCACGCCCGACCTCGAGGAGTGGTGGGCGACGCTCGACGGCCTCCGCGCCGAGTTCCCGCTCGGGTTCTCGACGCCGTCCGACGGACTGCTCGCACCCCAGCAGGTCATCCAGCGCATCGGCGAGCTCACTGGCCCCGAGGCGGTCTACGCCGCGGGCGTCGGCCAGCACCAGATGTGGGCGGCGCAGTTCATCAAGTACGAGCGCCCCAACTCCTGGCTGAACTCGGGCGGCGCCGGCACGATGGGCTACGCGGTTCCGGCCGCGATGGGGGCCAAGGTCGCCGAACCCGACCGTGTGGTCTGGGCGATCGACGGCGACGGATGCTTCCAGATGACCAATCAGGAGCTCGCCACCTGCACGCTGAACAAGATCCCGATCAAGGTCGCGATCATCAACAACTCCTCGCTCGGCATGGTGCGCCAGTGGCAGACCCTGTTCTACGACGGCCGGTACTCGAACACCGACCTGAACACGGGCCACGACAGCGTGCGCATCCCCGACTTCGTGGCACTCGCCGAGGCGTACGGTGCGCTCGGCATCCGGGTCACGAAAGAGGAGGAGATCGACGACGCCATCAAGCTCGCGCTCGAGACGAACGACCGCCCCGTGGTGATCGACTTCGTCGTCTCTGCCGACGCGATGGTGTGGCCGATGGTGCCGCAGGGCGTCTCGAACAGCTACATCCAGTACGCCCGCGATCACTCGCCGGCATTCAGCGAGGAGGACTGACCATGTCGACGCACGTTCTCTCCCTCCTCGTCGAAGACAAGCCCGGACTGTTGACCCGCGTCGCAGGGCTCTTCGCCCGGCGCGGCTTCAACATCGAATCGCTCGCGGTCGGCCACTCCGAGATCGAGGGCCTCAGCCGCATCACGGTCGTGGTCGACGTCGACGAACTGCCGCTCGAGCAGGTCACGAAGCAGCTGAACAAGCTCGTCAACGTCATCAAGATCGTCGAGCTCGACCCGGCTCAGGCCGTGCAGCGCGAGCACCTGCTCATCAAGGTGCGGGTCGACAACACGACGCGCTCGCAGGTGCTCGAGGCGGTGAACCTCTTCCGTGCCCGCGTCGTCGACGTCTCGACCGACGCGCTCGTGATCGAGGTCACCGGCGATTCCGGCAAGACCACCGCGTTCCTCAAGGTGCTCGAGCCCTACGGCATCAAGGAGATCGCCCAGTCGGGCCTCCTCGCCATCGGCCGTGGCAGCAAGTCCATCACCGAGCGCGTCTTCAAGAACTGACCGTTTTCACGTACTGCACCATCCCCGATCAAGGAGAAAGACAGCATCATGGCTGAGATCTACTACGACAAGGACGCCGACCTCGCCCTCATCCAGGGCAAGAAGGTCGCCGTCATCGGCTACGGCTCGCAGGGCCACGCGCACGCGCAGAACCTCCGCGACTCGGGTGTCGAGGTCGTCATCGGACTCAAGGAGGGCTCGAAGTCGAAGCCCAAGGCCGAAGAGGCCGGCTTCGAGGTCAAGAGCGTCGCCGACGCCGCGGCCTGGGCCGACGTCATCGTCATCCTCGCGCCCGACCAGTACCAGCGCCACATCTACGCCGAGTCCATCAAGGACAACCTGGCCGAGGGCAAGACCCTCGTGTTCGGCCACGGCTTCAACATCCGCTTCGGCTACATCGAGGCGCCCGAGGGCGTCGACGTCGTCATGGTCGCCCCCAAGGGCCCGGGCCACACCGTGCGCCGCGAGTACGAGGCCGGCCGCGGCGTTCCCGTGATCGTCGCCGTCGAGAAGGATGCATCGGGCAACGCCTGGCCGCTCACCCTCTCGTACGCCAAGGCGATCGGCGGCCTGCGTGCCGGCGGCATCAAGACGACCTTCACCGAAGAGACCGAGACCGACCTGTTCGGCGAGCAGGCCGTGCTCTGCGGCGGTGTCTCGCAGCTCGTGCAGTACGGCTTCGAGACCCTCACCGAGGCCGGCTACCAGCCGCAGGTCGCGTACTTCGAGGTGCTCCACGAGTTGAAGCTCATCGTCGACCTCATGTGGGAGGGCGGCATCGCCAAGCAGCGCTGGTCGGTCTCCGACACGGCCGAGTACGGCGACTACGTCTCCGGCCCGCGCGTCATCGACCCGCACGTCAAGGAGAACATGCAGGCCGTGCTCGCCGACATCCAGTCGGGCGCGTTCGCGCAGCGCTTCATCGACGACCAGGACAACGGCCAGAAGGAGTTCCTCGAGCTCCGTGCCAAGGGCGAGGCGCACCCGATCGAGGCCACCGGCCGCGAGCTCCGCAAGCTCTTCGCGTGGAACGCATCCAACGACGACGACTACGTCGACGGCGAGGTCGCGCGCTAGCGCGCAGCGAACAGACCGGCTGCATCGCAGCACTGAACGGCCCGTTCCGGATGCTCCGGGGCGGGCCGTTCCCGTGCCGTGCACGAATGAGCAGCGCGCGTTGTCGCGAAACCCTTGTCACGGAGGTGCCGGGTGTGGTCGCATGTGGTGCCATGAGCGAACTCTCACACCACCACCCCGAACCCACCCCCCGCTGGTGCTCGTGCGCCGTACCCGACGACGAGGCCGCACCCGAGAGATCCGGCCTCAGTCGACGCAACGTCCTCGTCGGCATGTCCGCCGCCGGAGCGCTCGCCGCCGCCGGCTGGCCGGGGGCGGCTCAGGCCGCCAATGCCGCGCCCGGCGACAAGGCGGTGACGATCACGATCATGGGCACCTCCGACCTGCACGCGAACGTCGTCAACTGGGACTACTACAAGGACGCCGTCTTCAACGACGCGAGGCCCGGGGTGCCGAGCAACGCCGTCGGCCTCGCCCGCGTTGCGAGCGTCGTCAACCAGATCCGTGCCGACCGCGGTCGTGAGCGCACGCTGCTCTTCGACGCGGGTGACACGATCCAGGGCACCCCGCTCGGGTTCTACTACGCGACGGTCGAACCGGTCACCGAGACGGGGGCGATCCACCCGGTGGCCGCGCAGATGAACGCGCTCGAGTACGACGCCGTCGCGCTCGGCAACCACGAGTTCAACTACGGCCTCGACTTCCTCGACAACTGGATCTCGCAGATGGACGCTCCGGTGCTGGCCGCGAACGCCGTGCACGCGGGCACGAAGGTTCCCCGATTCCGTCCGTACACGATCACCACGATGAAGGTGGCGAAGGGGCTTCCTCCCGTCCGCGTCGGCGTGCTCGGTCTGACGAACCCGGGTGTCGTCATCTGGGACAAGGCGAACGTGTCGGGCAGGGTCGAGGTGCTCGACCTCGTCGAGACCGCTGCGCGCTGGGTGCCGGTGATGCGCGCCGAGGGTGCGCACATCGTCATCGTGAGCGCCCACTCGGGTGAGAGCGGCACTTCGTCGTACGGCGGAGACCTTCCCGTCGAGAACGCGGCCAAGCTCGTCGCCGAAGAGGTGCCCGGCATCGACGCGATCCTCTTCGGGCACGCGCACCAGGAGATTCCGCAGCGCCTCGTCACGAACACCGCGACGGGCGCCGAGGTCATCATGAGCGAGCCGAAGAACTGGGGCCAGCGCCTCAGCGTGTTCGACCTCGACCTCGAGTTCGTGCGCGGCAAGTGGGGGGTCGTCGCGCATTCCGCCACGACGCTCAACACGAACACCGTCGTCGACGACCCCGCGTTCGTGGCGCTCGTGCGCGACCAGCACGACGCGGTCGTGACCTACATGAACACGCCGGTCGCGAACTCGACCGAGTCGATGTCGGCCGCCGAGGCGTGTTGGAAGGACACGGCGATCCTCGACTACGTCAACGAGGTGCAGACGGCGACGGTCGCCGCGGCGGTCGCGGGCATGCCCGAGGCGGCCCTGCCGATCGTCTCGATCGCCGCGCCGTTCAACCGGGCGGCGAGCTTCCCGCAGGGGCCGGTCACGATCAAGGACGTCGCCGGGCTGTACATCTACGACAACACGCTGATGGCGTCGGTCCTCACCGGTGCGCAGATCAAGGACTACCTCGAGTACTCGGCGAAGTACTTCATCCAGGTGGCCGCCGACGCCCCCGTCGCGCCCGCGTCGTGGACGAACGCCGGCAACACGCCCGACTACAACTACGACCAGTTCTCGGGCATCGACTACTCGGTCGACATCTCGCAGCCGTATGGGTCGCGCATCGTCGGAATGACGTACGGGAACTCTCCCGTCGCGCCCGACCAGCAGTTCCTGGTGGCGGTGAACAACTACCGGCAGTCGGGCGGCGGCGGGTTCCCGCACATCGCCGCGGCGCCCGTCGTGTACAACGCGCAGGTCGCGATCCGCGAGGCGATCGTCTCCTACGCCTCGGCGGCCGGGGTGATCGACCCGACGACGTTCCACGTCGAGAACTGGCGGCTCGTCCGCAACGGAGTTCCGGTGTTCTGACCGCGAGCACGGTGAAGGCCCGCCCGGTGATCCGGGCGGGCCTTCGTCGTCGTGCTCGGTGGTCGAGGCTACTCCGCGGCGGGGGTCTCCTCGGGAGCCTCGACGGACTCCTCACTCGCAGGTGCGGAGCCGGCTTCCACCGCGTCGACCTGCTCCTGCGTGTAGCCGCAGTAGTTGACGGCCTCGCGCTGCCAGTAGCTCACGAGGCGGTCCTTGCCGGCGGCGTGGGCGGCGGCGACGGTGCCCTCGTAGATCTGACCGTCCTTCGACTCCTTGTTCACGTCGGGCACTTCGGAGCAGACGTGGAAGACCGAGCCCGACTTCGTCCAGTACACGACGTCCTCGCCCGTGAGCTGCACGATGACGTTCGACTCAGCGGTGTACTGCTCGACCGACGGCGGAGCGTAGTCGATGCCGAGGGCGAGTGCGCCGCCGCCGATGACGATGGCGATGATGCCGGCGAGCGCCTTCTGCTTGCCGTCCATGTCCTTGTTCGTGAAGATCAGGATGATCAGCGGCAGGAACGCGATGACTGCGATGATCGCGCCGAGCTGGTTCTGCACGAAGAAGCGGACCTTGTCCTCCTTCGACGCGGGGTCGAGGCGGTTCGCTTTCTTCCAGAGCAGCGAGCCGCCGATCGCGAGCGCACCGATCACGACGATCAGGATGATCAGCAGCACCATGTTCACGGGCACCTGACGCAGCACCCAGAAGATCGTGAACACCTCGCCGGCGATGGCGAGCAGCCAGAGGCCGCCGGCGATCAGGCGGAACGTCACGGCCTGCTTCTTCGCCTCGGGGGTCGGCGTCCACGTCGGAGCGGCGGATGCATCGGCGACGGCGGTGCCGCCGCCGTCGCCGGCCGGCGCAGTGGATTCGACTCGTACGACCTTCTTCTTGCCCTGCTCTGCCACGTTCGTCCTTCCGGGAGGTTGGGTGCCGCGATGAGCATATTGGAACCCGGGCGAGGGGTGGGGGATCGACGCGGAATCGTCACCATGGCGTCAATCGGCCGGAGGGCGGTGCCCGGAGGAAGTTGCGGCGAGACATCCGATGTCTGTGTGTCAGGATGGATGCGACCGCCGCGACGAGAAGGACGACATGCGACAGGACTGGTTCGACACCGCCCGATTCGGGCTCTTCGTGCACTTCGGCGCCTACAGCGGCGCCGCCCGTCACGAATGGGTGCAGACCTACGAGCGACTGACCGACGCGGAGTACCTACCCTACGTGGAGCACTTCGAACCCGACCGGTTCGACGCCGCGGCGATCGCCGCGACGGCCGTCGCGACCGGCATGGGCTACACCGTGCTGACGACGAAGCACCACGACGGCTTCTGCCTGTGGTATTCCGAGCTGACCGACTTCACCGCGCCCGCGTTCTGCGGCCGGGACCTCGTGGCCGAGCACGTCGAGGCGACGCGCGCCGCCGGGCTGAAGGTCGGGCTGTACTACTCGCTGATCGACTGGCACCACCCCGACTTCACCGTCGACTGGAACCACCCGCGACGCGACGACCCCGAGGCGCACGCGCTGAACGACGGCCGCTCGATGGAGCGCTATCGCGAGTACCTGCACGGGCAGGTGCGCGAACTCCTCACCCGCTACGGCACGATCGACTACCTCTTCTTCGACTTCACCTACCCCGAGACGAAGGAGGGCTGGGCGGGCAAGGGGCCCGAGGACTGGGACGCGGCGGGCCTGCTCGCACTGTGCCGTGAACTCCAGCCCGACATGCTCGTGAACGACCGGCTCGGCGTGCCGGGCGACTTCGTGACACCCGAGCAGTACCAGCCGACGAAGCCGCTCGTGCAGGGCGGCGAGCCCGTCGTGTGGGAGGCGTGCCAGACCACGAACGGCTCTTGGGGCTACCATCGCGACAACGTCGACTTCAAGAGCGCGCCGCTGCTCATCCGCATGCTCGCGGACTCGGTCTCGATGGACGGCAACATGCTGCTGAACGTCGGCCCCGACGGGCGCGGCGCGATTCCTCCCGTCGACCGGAGCCTGCTCGGCGAGATCGGCGACTGGATGGAGCTGCACCGCGACGCGATCGTCGGGGCCGGGCACGCCCCGTACACGCCCCCGCGAGAGGGCGTCTACACGCTCCGCGGCGATCGGCTCTACCTGCACCTGTTCAGCTGGCCGCTCGGCTTCGTGCACCTGCCGGGCCTCGCCGGCAGGGTCTCGTACGCGCGCTTCCTGCACGACGGCTCGTGGCTCCGCACGAGCGCGACCGACCCCGACCAGGTCGCGAACGTCATGCGCCCGGCGGGGGAGGAGGCGGGCACGCTCACGGTGTCGTTGCCGATCAGGCAGCCGGATGTCGCGGTGCCCGTGATCGAGCTGACGCTGGCCTGAGCCGGGGTCAGCGCGCCGCAGGCGCCGCTTCGTCGGCGGTGAAGGTCAGCTCGTCGAGCACGAGCCGTGCGGCGCCGAGCAGACCCGCGTTCGGCCCGGTCGAGGCGGCTTCGATGCGCAGGCGTTGCGTCACGAGCGGGTGGCAGCCCTCGTAGATGCGGCTCCGCACCGCGGCGATGAAGGGCTCGCTGGACGACATGCTTCCGGTGAGGAAGAGCGCGTCGGGGTTGAAGAAGTTCACGACGGTCGAGAGCACCTGGCCGAGGTAGGTGCCGGCCGTGCGCACGAGCGTCGTGGCAACCGGGTCGGCATCCCGGGCGAGGGCGAGCACCTCGGCGGCCGTGCGCACCGGGACACCGCGTTCGTTCATCTGCCGCACGAGGCTCGCCCCGCTCGCGATGGTCTCGAGGCATCCGGTGTTGCCGCAGGAGCACGGACGGTCGTCGGCGGCGTCGATGCGGGTGTGCGTGACGTCGCCGGCGGCCCACGTCGCGCCGCGGTGCAGCACGCCGTCGACGATGATGCCGCTGCCGATGGCGGTGCCCGCCTTGACGGTCACGCTGTGACGGGTCGCGCCGAACTGCGCGCGGTGCTCGCCGAGCGCCATGAGGTTGGCGTCGTTGTCGACGGCGGCGGGTACGCCGAACTCGCTGCTGAGCCAGTCGCGCACGCGGAATCCTGGCCAACCCGGCATGCGAGACGGCTGGTCGACCACACCCGTGCCGACGTCGACTGGGCCGGGCAGGGCCACGCCGACGCCCCGGATGCCGCGGAACTCGGGGTCGACCTCGGTCGCGAGTCCGCGCATCGCGGCCGCGATCGCACCGAGAGTCGCCTCGGGGCCCTCGCTCACGTCGACGGGGATCGTGGCGGTGGCGAGCAGGGCGCCGCTCAGGTCGACGCGGCCGATGCGCGCATGGCCGCCGCCGAGGTCGGCGACGAGGATGCTGCCCCGATCGCCGCGGAGTCGCAGGATGCGGGGCCGGCGGCCGCCGCTCGAGACGCCGACGCCCTCTTCGTGGAGCACGCCGAGCTCGGTGAGCTCCGCGACGCGGAGCGAGATGGTCGACGGGGCGAGCCCGAGGATCCGCGAGAGATCGCTGCGCGAACTCGCTTCACCGCGTGCGACGAGTTCGACGATCTGGCGGGCGTGCTGCTGCGGAGACGGGGGCGTCTGCGGCGTCGACGGTGACATAGGCTTCTTTCGAGGTCGAATTAAGTTGAGACTAGTGCTCGCTGCGGGGTTTGGCGAGCATGACCCGCGGAAAATCAATGATCTGTGGCAGACATCCGATGAAAGCTGGCGAAGAGTTCACTCGTCTGGCATGATGACTTTACGCACCAAGTTGAAGAAGTTCATTCGAGACTCGAAAGAACTGATCACTCATGTGTCTCTATGCCTGAGGAGGCGACATTCAATGAAGAAGATCCACGTCGGCGCGATGGCGGTCGCGACCGCCGCCGCACTCGTGATGACGGGTTGCAGCACCGGAGGCGCCGAGGCGTCCTCCGACACCATCGTCATCGACATGTGGGCGGGCAGCCAGTCCGACACCGATGCGCTGAACGCGCAGCTCGCGATCGCGCAGGAGCAGAACCCCGACCTGAAGATCGAACTCCGCACGGCGCCGTGGGGTGACTTCTTCACGAAGCTCACGACGAACATGGCCTCGGGCAACATGGCCTGCGTCACCGGGATGAACTCGGGCATGCTCTCGAGCTACACGGCCGGGTTCGCCGAGCTCACCGACGCCGACCTGAAGACCGCGGGGCTCGACCCGGCCGACTTCGCGCCGGGCAGCGAGGAGATCCTCTCGAACAAGGGCACCATGTACGGCCTGCCCTTCGACATCGCGACGATGCTCGTCTACTACAACCAGGACATGCTCGACGCCGCAGGCGCCGCCGCTCCGCAGCCCGGCTGGACCTTCGACGAGTTCGAGGCGACCGCGAAGGCCGCCACCACCGACGGCAAGTACGGCTTCGCCGTCGGCATGGGCGACTTCCAGTGGCAGGCACTGCCGATCGCCAAGTCGGGCACGCAGCCCGTCGAGACCGACGGCACGCTCGACCTCACCAACCCCGACTTCGTCGACGCGGCCACCTGGTACTCGGGTCTCGTCACCGACGAGAAGGTCGCCGCGCCCGTCGCGTCGGCATCGGACGCCGGCTGGGGCGAGGCCCAGTACTCGGGCGGGAACGCGGCCATGGCCGTCGACGGCACCTGGAACGCGGTCACCTACCTGGACAACGACTCCGGGTTCAACGCGGGCATGACCACACTGCCGACCGGCGACAACGGCTCGCTCGGCCTCATCCTCGGCTCCGGCTTCGGCATCGCGAAGGACTGCGAGAACAAGGAGGACGCCCTCAAGGTGCTCGGCTCGCTCCTCAGCGCCGACGCGCAGGACTACATCGCCTCCTCGGGTCGCAGCTACCCGGCGCGCGTGTCGTCGCAGCCGCTGTACTTCGAGTCGATCGACGAGCAGCACCGCGACCAGGTCGAGGCCGTCTTCACCAAGGCGTTCGAGCAGGTCGAGGGCCAGAAGGTCAGCGACAACTGGTCGAAGGTCGGCACGTACATCCAGCCGCAGCTGGTGAGCGTCTACAACGGCCAGGAATCCATGTCGAACGTGCTCGAGTCCGCTCAGCAGCAGTTCGGCGAATAAGCACCACCGGCAAGGACCCTCTCGAGATGTCGAACACCAAGCAGATACCTCGTCGAGGGACGCTCGCCAGAGCTGAATCCCGTCAGGCGCTGGGCTTCGTCAGCCCGGCCCTGGCGGGGCTCGCCCTGTTCACGGTCGTCCCCGTCGTCCTGTCCATCGTCATGGGCTTCTTCAATTGGCCCACCTTCGGCGAGAAGACGTTCGTCGGGCTCGACAACTACGTCAAGCTCTTCACCCAGAGCCCCGACTTCTGGCCGGCGCTGCGCAACACCTTCGTCTTCGCCCTGCTCTACGTGCCGATCAGCGTCGGGCTGTCGCTGCTCCTCGCGATCTCGCTGAGTGCCCGCATCCGCGGCCGCGGCATGCTGCGCGTGCTCTTCTTCATCCCCGTCGTGACCCCCATGGTCGCGAACGTGCTCGTGTGGAAGATGATGCTGCAGCCGCAGGGTCTCTTCAACGGCCTCTCCCAGACCTGGTTCGGGGTCGAGTTGCCGAACTTCCTCGCCGATCCGCAGTGGGCCATGATCATGGTCGTCATGATGTCGGTCTGGCAGGGCCTCGGCTACAACATGCTGATCTTCTCGGCGGCGCTCGAGCAGCTGCCCGAGTCCGTCGTCGAGGCGGCGCGCATCGACGGCGCCCGCGGCTTCCGGATGCTCTGGAGCGTGACGCTCCCGATGATCTCGCCGTCGCTGTTCTTCGCGAGCATCATGACCATGATCACCGCGCTGCAGGTCTTCGTGCAGCCGCAGCTGCTCACCGGCGGCGGTCCGGGCAACGCGACCCAGCCGCTCGTGCAGTTCATCTACAACCAGGGCTTCAAGTTCCAGGAGCTCGGCCTCGCCGCAGCGGCCGCCTGGATCCTCTTCGCCATCATCATCATCCTGACCGCGCTGCAGTTCCGCGCGCAGAAGAAGTGGGTGCACTATGAGCATTGACACGCTCCCGGCCGCGACCGCGGTGTTCGATGCCGAGACCGATGCCCCCGCAGGGCCCGACGACCGAGCGGGCGGTCGCGAACCGCTCACGAAGCGCGGCCGCGTGCGGCTCGTCTTCGCCCACATCGCCGTGTACGTCGCCGCTGCGATCTTCGTCTCGCCGATCGTCTACGCCTTCTTCTCGGCGCTGAAGCCCAACGCCGAGATGTTCTCGATGCCTCCGACCCTCATCGGGTCGGAGGTGCGCTGGTCGAACTTCGCCGACGTCTTCGCGTACGGCCCGTTCCTCACCTACATCGGCAACTCGTTCTTCGTCTCGATCACCGGCACGCTCGTCGTGCTCGCCGTGTCGACGACGGCCGGGTACGCGTTCGGGCGCCTCCGCTGGAAGGGCCGCGACGCCGTCTTCGTGATCTTCCTCGCCACGCTCATGGTGCCGCAGGAGGTGCTCGTCATCCCGATGTTCCAGGTGATGCAGTGGTTCGGTTGGGTCGACACCTACCAGTCGCTCATCCTGCCCTTCGCGTTCACCGCGTTCGGCACCTTCCTCATGCGCCAGTTCTTCCGCGGCATCCCGTTCGAACTCGAGGAGGCGGCGCGCGTCGACGGGGCGGGCCCCATCCGCTCGTTCCTGCAGATCATCCTGCCGCTCGCGAAGTCGGCCGTCGCCGTGCTCTCGGTCTTCACGTTCCTCTCCTTCTGGAACAGCTACCTCTGGCCGCTCATCGTCACGGTCGACTACGCCGCCCACGGCACCCTGCCCGTCGGCCTCGCGTCGTTCTCGGGACTCCAGGGCACGCGCTGGGATCTCCAGATGGCAGCGGCGATCATCTCGATGGTGCCGACCACGGTGCTCGTGATCGTGCTGCAGAAGCACCTCGTGAAGGGCATCGCGATGGCCGGCCTGGGTGGCCGATAGTGGCGGACGGCTCGTCCCGCTCCGCTGAACTCCGCACTGAATCAGGAACCACCATGTCTTCGCTCCACGTGGTCGCCGGTCTCGACATCGGCGGCACCAAGATCTCGGCGGTGCTCTGCGACCGTTCGGGCAACGTCCTCGCGGCAGGCGTCGTTCCGGCGCCGGCTCGCGAGGGCGGCCCCGCCATGACGGCGGCCGCCGCCGGACTCGTGCGCTCGCTCGAGCAGAGCGCCGGGCTCGTCGTCGTCGCGGCCGGCGTCGGCGCCGCGGGCGTCATCGACCAGGCCAGCGGCACGGTGCGCGCGGCATCCGAGTCGTTCACCGACTGGGTCGGCTACGCCATCGGGCCCGAGCTGTCGCGCGCGCTCGGCGTGCCGGTCTCGGCCGAGAACGACGTGAACGCGTTCCTGATGGGCGAGCTCCGCTGGGGCTCCGTCGCCGGATCGGCGCACGCCATCGGCATCACGCTCGGAACGGGTGTGGGTGGCGCGATCGCGATGGACGGCCGCATCCTGAGCGGCCCGCACGGCGCGGCCGGCGAGATCGGCCACACGCCCGGTTACAGCGACCTGGTGTGCACCTGCGGGCAGGTCGGCCACCTCGAGACGCTCGCCTCCGGCCGCTCGATCGAGGCCCGATACGCCGAGCGTGTCGGCACCGACGGCGCCTCGGGGTTCGAGATCGCCGAGCTCGCGCGGGTCGGCGACGCCGATGCCACGGCGGTCTTCGATGCGGCGGGCCATGCGCTCGGCCTCGCGATCGCCACCGCTGCGAACCTCCTCGACGTCGTCGAGGTCGTGGTCGGCGGGGGAGTGCGAGAGGCATGGGACGTGCTGGAGCCCTCGCTCTCCAGAACCCTCGCGCAGAACGAACCGGTCTCGGGCATCGCCCTGACGGTGCACCCGGCGCTGCTCGGCGGTCGCGCCGTCGCGCTCGGGGCCGCGGCGCTCGCCTGGCCGCTCGCCGACGATCCGGCGGCGGGCGTCGTCGACACCGAAGCGGATGCCGCAGCACCGGCATCGCCCGTGGGCATTCCGGCGTGAGCCGAGACCGATGCAGAACACCACCGAGGAGCAGCACGTGAACGACGCAGTGACCACCGCACCGGAGGCATCCGAGATCTGGATGGGGCCGCTCGGCGACCTGGAGCCCGGCGGCCTCGCTCGGCCCCGCATCGGCATCGCCGGCATCTCGATCGAGTCGA
Source organism: Agromyces cerinus (assembly GCF_016907835.1). Classification (NCBI taxonomy): domain Bacteria; kingdom Bacillati; phylum Actinomycetota; class Actinomycetes; order Micrococcales; family Microbacteriaceae; genus Agromyces; species Agromyces cerinus. The sequence continues at coordinate 939,934 of NZ_JAFBCT010000001.1, forward strand.
GCACCTTCTCGCCGCACCTGAGCGGCGACGAGGCGTTCACCGTCCGCGAGGGCGCCGCGCTCATGGCGTACTACCCGTTCCTCTCCGGGGGATCGGAGCTGCGGGCGGCGGCCGAATGGGTGCCGCTGACGCACGGCCGGTCGCTGCCGGGCGGCGCGGTCGCGCCGGAGACGTACGAGCGGATGAAGCGTGCGATCATCGCCGGCATCCGCGCCCAAGGTCCGTTCGACGGCTTCTTCTTCGACATCCACGGCGCGATGAGCGTCGTCGGCATGGTCGACGCCGAGGCCGATCTCGCGCGAGCGGTGCGTGCCGAACTCGGCGATGCCACCCTCGTCTCGACCTCGATGGACCTGCACGGCAACGTCTCGCGCGAGCTGCTCGACGCGGTCGACCTCATCACGTGCTACCGCATGGCTCCCCATGAGGACGTGTGGAACACCAAGGAACGGGCGGTGTTCAACCTGCTCACCCGCCTGCGCTCCTCCGTCGGCGCCGACGTGCTCGCGCGCCGACCGTACAAGGCCTGGCTGCAGGTGCCCGTGCTGCTGCCCGGAGAGAAGACGAGCACCCGGCTCAAGCCCGCGCGCGGCATCTACGCCGAGGTCCCGGTGGTCGAGCACGCCGCGGGCGTCGTCGACGCCGCCGTGTGGGTCGGGTACGCCTGGGCCGACGAGCCCCGCTGCCAGGCCGCCGTCGTCGTGACCGGCGACGACCAGCAGGTCATCGCCGCCGAGGCCGAGCGGCTCGCCCGCGCCTACTGGGAGGCCCGCGACGACTTCGAGTTCGTCGCCGACGCACTGCCGCTGGCCGAGTCGATCGACGCGGCGCTCGCCGCGACCGACGAGCGGCCGTACCTGATCTCCGACTCGGGCGACAACCCGACCGCCGGCGGTGCCGGCGACGTCTCATGGACCCTCGGGCAGCTGCTCGACCGGCCGGAGTTCGCCGACGACGACCTCACCGTCATCCACGCGTCGATCTTCGACCCGGCCGCCGTGGAGGTCGCGAGGAACTCCGGCGTCGGCGGCGAGGTCGCCGTGCTCGTCGGTGGCCGCGTCGACGGCGGGCCCTCGGGCCCGGTGCCGATCGCGGGAACGGTGTTCTCGATCACCGAGGGCGACCCCGACGCCGGAGCGCAGGTCGTCATCAAGACCGGCGGGGTGCACGCGATCATCACCGAGCGCCGCAAGCCCTTCCACCACCTCGCGGACTTCACGATGCTCGGGCTCGACCCGCACGCGGCCGACATCGTCGTCGTGAAGATCGGCTACCTCGAGCCCGAGCTCTACGACCTCGCGCAGGGATGGAAGCTCGCGCTGACCCCCGGCGGCGTCGACCAGGACCTGCTGCGCCTCGGACACCGTCACCTCGCACCCGGGGTCTTCCCCTTCGAGTGGGATGCCCCCGAGCCCGTGCTCGAGGCCCTCGTGACCCGTCGAACGACTCGCTGACACCCCGCAACACCGGCTGACACCCCGAACAGGAACGACATGCTGAACTTCGAGACCCGCATCGGACCCGACTTCGGTGCCGACGCCCCCGTCTATCCGGCCGCAGGCGTGCCCGAGTGGTACCGCGACGCGAAGCTGGGCTTCTTCGTGCACTGGGGCCTCTACTCGGTGCCGGCGTGGGGAACCCCGCACGACGGCCGCGGCGTGCCCACTGAAGACGCATACGCGCACCACCAGTACGCCGAGTGGTACGGCAACACCGTGCGCATCGCGGGCAGCCCGACGTGGCAGCGCCACCAGGACGTGTACGGCACCGGCACGAGCTACGAGGACCTCGCCGACCGCTGGGACGCGTCGGCCTTCGACGCCGACGCGTTCGTCGGCTCGCTCGTCTCGGCGGGCGCCCGCTACGTGATCCCCACGACGAAGCACCACGAGGGCTTCTGCCTGTGGGACACCGCGACCACCGGCTTCAACGCAGCCCGTCGCGGGCCGCGACGCGACCTCATCCGCGAGTTCCACGACGCCACGCGCGCCGCCGGCGCGAAGTTCGGCGTCTACTTCTCGGGTGCGCTCGACTGGCACGTCAGCGACTTCCCGCCGATCGAGTCCGACACCGACCTCTTCCGCTACCGCCGCAACGACGAGCGCTTCGCCCGCTACTCGGCCGCGCAGCTCGAGGAACTCGTCGAGCGGTTCAGCCCCGACATCCTCTGGAACGACATCGACTGGCCCGACGGCGGCAAGGGTCGCGACGAGTTCGCGGTCGCCGCGCTGCTCGAGCGCTACCTCGAACGCGTGCCGTCGGGTGTCGTCAACGATCGGTGGGGCGTGCCGCACCACGGCTTCCTGACCCGCGAGTACACGCACGTGGAGGACATCATCGAGTCGCCGTGGGAGTCCACCCGCGGTCTCGGCTTCTCGTTCGGCTACAACGAGGCCGAGGGGCCGGAGCACTCGCTCTCGGGCGCCGCGCTCGTGCGCCTGCTCGTCGACGTGGTCTCGAAGAACGGCAACCTGCTGATCAACGTGGGTCCGCGTGCCGACGGCTCGATCCCCGAGCTCCAGGCGGCGAGCATGAGCGCGATGGGCCGCTGGCTCGGGGTCAACGGCGACGCCGTCTACGGCACGCGCCCGTGGCTCCGCGCCGGAGACCGCATCGGCGCGCCCGTCTCGTACACGACGAGCGGCGGCGACGTCTTCGTGCATGCGATCGATCCGGCCGCCGGCGAGATCCGCCTGCCGTCCGAGCTCGCAGGCGCCGGCAGCGTCACCTGGCTGGGCGCCGGCGATGCCGCCGTCGAGTCGTCGAGCGCCGGGGCATCCGTGTCGATCCCCGATGCGCTGCGGGGCGAGGCGATCGCCGTCGCCCGCGTGACGCCGTGACCGCGGAGCCGCTCGTGACCGTGCCCGCGATCGAGATCGCCGTGCAGGATGCCGGCGGCACTGCGGTCGCGATCGCGGCCGGCGCCGATCGCGTCGAACTGTGCAGCGCCCTCGTCACCGGCGGCCTCACGCCGTCGATCGGCACCGTGCTCGAGTCGGTCGAGGCGGCTCGCGGCCTCGGTGCCGACCATGCCGTGCACGTGCTCGTTCGCTCGCGCGCCGGCGGCTTCGTCTACGACGCCCGAGAGGTGTCGGCGATGGTCCGCGACATCCGCGCCCTGCGCTCGACCGGGATCGCCGGCGTCGTGATCGGGGCGATGCGCCCCGACGGCACCGTCGACGAACCCGTCGTCGCCCGGTTGGTCGACGCCGCCGACGGCCTTCACACGACCTTCCACCGCGCGATCGACACGGTCGCGCGGCCGAGCCGGCTGATCGACGCGCTGGCACGGCTCGGCATCTCACGCGTGCTGACCTCGGGCGCTGCGCGTCGCAGCATCGATGGCGTCGCCGAACTCGCCGCGATGCAGGAGGCGGCTGGGCGCCGCCTCGAGGTCATGGCCGGGGGCGGCGTCGCCGCGGCCGACATCCCGGAACTGCTCGACCTCGGGCTCGCCGCCGTGCACCTGTCGGCGCGCCGCTCGGTGACCGATCCCGCGCCGAGCGGACCGGGCGGCGGCGCCGAGACGGTGGACCGCACCGACCCCCAGCTCGTGCGCGCGGCGGTCGCCGCGCGATCGGAGTGGCGCTCGGCCTAGGGAGCAGGCCCGGTGCCTCGCGAACCGGTAGCGTGTCGGGAATGCCACGAACGCTGCCGGTCGAGATCGCCGTCCAGGATGCCGCGGGGGTGCGCGTCGCCCTCGCCGCGGGCGCCGCGCGCATCGAGCTCTGCCAGGCGCTCGGCCTCGGCGGGCTGACGCCGTCGGCCGGTCTCATCGAGGCCGCGGCGGGCGCGGCGCGCGAGGCAGGCGCCTCGGGCTTCGTGCACGTGCTCGTGCGCCCGCGCGGCGGCGGATTCGTCTACGACGCCGACGAGCTCGACACGATCGTCCGCGACATCCGCGCAACCGCAGCTGCCGGGGCCGACGGCGTCGTCGTGGGGGTGCTCACAGATGCGGGCGAGCTCGACCTCGAGGCGGTGCGCCGGTTCGTCGACGCTGCCGCGGGGCTCGACGTCACGGTGCACCGCGCGGTCGATGCGAGTGCCGACCCGCTCGCGTCCGTCGCCGCCCTGCGCGCGCTCGGTGTGCGCCGGGTGCTCACCTCGGGCGGGGGCTCCGACTGCCGTGCCGGGCTCGCGACGCTCGCGCGCATGGCGGCCGATTCGGGCCCGCTCGAGATCATGGCGGGCGGCGGTGTGCGCATCGACGACATCGCCGCACTCGCGGCCGCGGGAGTCGACGCCGTGCACCTCTCGGCGCGGGGCACCGCGACGCGCGGTGGTGCGAGCGGCCCCGGCGGCGGCGTCGACGGATTCGACATGACGGATGCCGGCCTCGTCGCGGCGGCGGTCGCGGCCGCCGGCCTCGTTCGGCGGTGACCGGGCGCTGCAACCCCCTGGCGTCGTTCGGCGCTCGCTAGTGTGGTGCTCATGACCCGCGATCCCGACGACGACGCGCTCCGCTGGGAGGGCGACGACGACCAGACGCTCGCGCCCGGATGGAAGACCGTCGGGGCGCCCGCGCCTGCCGCCGCGACCGACGGCCCGGTCTCCGACGCTCCGCAGGCCGACGGCGATTCCGCGCCTGCCGCCGACGAACCAGACACGACGGATGCCCCGGCGCAGACCGGCTCGGCCGAACTCGTCGTACTCGGCGTGCTCGGCGGCGTCTACCTGCTCTACGCGGTCGGGTGGCTGATCACGGCGCTCGGCGCGACGCCGCTCTTCGCCGACCCCGTCGCGCAGTTCATGTACGGCCTCGGCGCCTGGTTCGCCGTGCTCGCGGCGCCGCTGTGGTTCGGCGCGGTGCTCTGGCTCGCGTCGGGCAACCGGCGCGCACGCCTCATCTGGCTGATCGTCGGCGCCGTGCTGCTCGTTCCCGTCCCGTTCCTGCTGCGAGGTTGAGATGACCGAGGCATCCGTTCCCACCGGCCCGACCGCCGCCGACGTCGACTCGGCCCCCGCCCGCCCGGCGACGCCCCTCTGGCTCGCGATCACGATCGCCGTCGTCTTCGGCGTCTTCTACGCGTACGACGTCTGGGAGGCCGTGGGCAACCTCGTCGGACTGAACATCACCGCGAACGAGCTCGGCGTCAGCGTCACCGGTGGCGGGTGGGCGCTGCTCGTGGCCGGCATCGCGGTGCCGCTCCTCGTGTTCGGCACGGCGCTCTGGCTCGGCCGACGGCGGGCACCGCTGGCGCAGGTCGTGCTCTTCCTCGCGGGCTACGCGCTCGTGCAGGTGCTCGCCGCCGATGTCTCGTCGCTCTTCGGGCTCGGCGGCCTCGACCTCTCCTGATGCACGCGGCGTCACACAACGGGTGCGGAATGCGCGCTCCAGTAGAGTGAACGGGAAGGCGCCCCGAAGGCGTGTGGCGCATCCCACCGCAAGTCGCAGTGTCGTGCGCGCGCATCACCCCGAAGGAATCGTTCGTGTCAAAGCCGGTCGTGCTGATCGCCGAAGAACTCTCGCCCGCCACCGTCGAGGCCCTCGGTCCCGACTTCGACGTCAGGTCCGTCGACGGCACCGATCGGCCCGCGCTGCTCGCGGCGCTGGCCGACGCCGACGCCATCCTCGTGCGTTCCGCGACCAAGGTCGACGCGGAGGCGATCGCCGCCGCGCCGAAGCTGAAGGTCGTCGCCCGAGCCGGCGTCGGTCTCGACAACGTCGACATCAAGGCCGCCACCGCCGCCGGCGTGATGGTCGTGAACGCGCCGACCTCGAACATCATCTCGGCCGCCGAGCTGACCGTCGGCCACATCCTGAGCCTCGCCCGTCACATCCCTGCGGCGCACTCCGCGCTCGCACAGGGGGAGTGGAAGCGCTCGGCGTACACCGGCGTCGAGCTCTACGAGAAGACGATCGGCATCATCGGCCTCGGTCGCATCGGCGCACTCATCGCCGCCCGCCTGCAGGCGTTCGGCACCAACGTGATCGCCTACGACCCCTACATCACGGCGGCGCGCGCGCAGCAGCTCGGCGTGCAGACCGTGAGCCTCGACGAGCTGCTCGAGCAGAGCGACTTCATCACGATCCACATGCCGAAGACGCCCGAGACCACGGGCATGATCGGCACCGAGCAGTTCGCCCGCATGAAGCCGACGGCGTTCATCGTGAACGTCGCCCGCGGCGGGCTCATCGATGAGGACGCACTGCACGACGCGCTCGTGGCCCGCACGATCGCCGGTGCGGCCGTCGACGTGTTCGTCTCCGAGCCGCCGCGCGACTCGCCGCTCCTCGGCCTGCCGAACATCGTCGTGACCCCGCACCTCGGCGCCTCGACCGACGAGGCTCAGGAGAAGGCGGGCGTCTCCGTCGCGAAGTCGGTGCGCCTCGCCCTCGCCGGCGAGCTCGTGCCCGACGCGGTCAACGTCGCGGGCGGCGTGATCGACCCGTACGTGCGCCCCGGCATCCCGCTCGTCGAGAAGCTCGGCCAGCTCTTCGCCGGCATCGCCAACGGCCCGCTGACGAGCCTCGACGTCGAGGTGCGCGGCGAGCTCGTCGAGTACGACGTGAGCGCGCTGAAGCTCGCCGCACTGAAGGGCGTCTTCACCAACGTCGTCAGCGAGACGGTCTCCTACGTGAACGCGCCGCTCCTCGCCGAGCAGCGCGGCGTCGACGTGCGCCTCATCACGGCGGCCGAGTCGCCCGAGTACCGCAACGTGATCACGCTCACGGGCGCGCTCGCCGACGGTCGCCAGGTCTCGGTCTCCGGCACGCTGACCGGCCCGAAGCAGATCGAGAAGCTCGTCGCCGTCAACGGCTTCGAGCTCGAGGTGCCGATCGCGACGACCCACATCGTCATGGAGTACGCCGACCGCCCCGGCATCGTCGCGGTCTACGGCCGCGAGTTCGGCGAGGCCGGCATCAACATCGCCGGCATGCAGATCGCTCGCCACGAGGCGGGTGGGCAGGCGCTCAGCGTGCTGACCGTCGACTCGCCGGTGCCCGCCGACGTGCTCGAGCGCGTGCGCGAGGCCATCGACGCGAGCCTCTTCGTCGAGGTCGACATCACCGAGTAGCGATCCGAACGACCGGATGCCCCGGCGCGTGCTGCCTGCAGCGCGCGCCGGGGCATCCGTCGTCTACTGACCGGTCTGCGCGATGCGCTCGAGCATGGTGACGAGCTCGTCCATCTGCACGGGGCCGATGTCGTCGGTGTCGAGCGCCGACGCGTCGACCTCGGCGCGCAGGGCGGAGTGGTAGTAGAGCCCGTCGCCGATGAGCGTGATCGCGAGGGCGAGCGCCGGGTCGTCGACGTGGCGGCCGATCTCCTCGAGCCAGCGGGTGCGCACGGCGTCGATCGCGGCCGCCGCCTGGCGGTCACCGCCCTGGGCGAGTCGCACGGCGGCGACGAAGCTGTGGTCGAGCGGGGACTCGAGGTCGACCGACGAGCGCACGAAGTACGAGATCGGCCCGTCGGGCGCCGAGTGGATGCGGGCGACGTCGTCGTCCACGAGACGGTGCAGGCGCTCGATGAGGCCCGCGATGAGCGCGTGCCGCGAACCGAAGTGGTAGAGCAGGCCGCCCTTGGAGACGCCTGCGGCACGGGCTGTGGCGTCGAGCGTCGCGGTGCGCTCGCCGTCGGCGATGATGATGCGCTCGAAGGCGTCGAGCACGGCTTCTCGGGCGGCGGGCGGGCGACTCATGATCCCAGTGTGGCCGATCGGGGGAGGGTTGACGACGCTTCGGGCATGTCTGTTACTATACCAACTGGACGGTACAGTAACCGCCTGAGACGAACGAGCCTGAGATGACCGACACCAGCCAGACCGAACTGCACGCGAACGACACCACGACCACCGCTTCGGCGGCACCCGATACGCCGACCGCCCGCGCGCCCCGCCGCGCCTGGGTCGCGCTCGCCGTGCTCATGCTGCCGGTGCTGCTCGTCTCGGTCGACAACACCGTGCTGAGCTTCGCACTGCCCGCGATCTCGCGCGATCTCGCGCCGACCGCCGCGCAGCAGCTCTGGATCATCGACGCGTATCCGCTCGTGCTCGCCGGCCTGCTCGTCGCGATGGGCAGTGCGGGCGACCGCTTCGGGCGCCGCCGCATGCTGCTCATCGGCTCGGTCGGCTTCGCCGTGCTCTCGGTCGTCGCCGCGTTCGCGCCGACCGCAGAGGCGCTCATCGCCTCGCGCGCCGCACTCGGCTTCTTCGGCGCCATGCTCATGCCCTCGACCCTGTCGCTGCTGCGCACCGTCTTCGTCGAGCGCGAGCAGCGCCGACTCGCGATCGCGATCTGGGCCTCGGGCTTCGCCGCGGGCAGCGCCCTCGGGCCGCTCGTCGGCGGCGTGCTGATCGAGCACTTCCACTGGGGCTCGGTGTTCCTGCTCGCGGTGCCGGTGCTCGTGCCGCTCCTGATCCTCGTGCCGCTCCTCATCCCCGAGAGCCGAGACCCCGCGCCCGGCCGCATCGACATCCCGAGCACCCTGCTCTCGCTCGCCGCGATGGTGCCCGTCGTGTTCGGCATCAAGTCGCTCGCCACCGACGGCATCTCGGGTTTCGGCATCCAGGCGATCGTCTTCGGACTGTTCTGCGGCATCTGGTTCGTGCGCCGTCAACTGAAGAGCCGTTCGCCGATGCTCGACGTGCGACTGTTCCGCCAGGGCTCGTTCGGCGGCGCGGTGCTCGTGAACCTCTTCAGCGTCATCGCGCTCGTCGGCTTCCTCTACTTCGTGTCGCAGCACCTCCAGCTGATCGCCGGGCTGTCGCCAGTCGCCGCCGGGCTCGCCCTGCTGCCGGGCCTCGTCGCGATGATCATCGCCGGCCTCGCCGTCGTGCCGATCGCCCGGCGGGTGCGGCCGCGCGTGCTCGTGCCGATCGCGCTGCTGCTCTCGGCCGGCGGCTACGCGGTCATCGCGTGGTTCGCGACGGCCGAGTCGATCGCCCCCGTCGTCATCGCGTTCGTGATGCTCGGCGTCGGCATCGGCGCCGCCGAGACCGTCTCCAACGAGCTCATCCTCTCGAGCGCACCGCCCGAGAAGGCGGGCGCCGCCTCGGCGGTCTCCGAGACGGCGTACGAGCTCGGCGCCGTGCTCGGCACCGCGGTGCTGGGCTCCATCCTCGCCGCCCACTACAGCGCCGCGATCGTGCTGCCCACCGAACTCACCGCCGCCCAGGCGGCGACGGCGAGCGAGACCCTCGCCGGCGCCGTCACCGTCTCCGAGCAGCTGCCCGCCGCGATCGGCGAACAGCTCGTGGCATCCGCTGCGCTCGCCTTCGACGAGGGCGTCGTCATCACCTCGCTCATCGGCGTCGCGCTCATGGTCGCCGCCGCGGTCATCGCCGTGCTGGCCCTCCGCAACCCGAAGGGCGCGGGCGCACGCGACTGAGTGCACGCCGCGGGTGTCACGTGCGCGTGCGGCCAGTACGCTGGAAGGGCTCGCGCACGAAGGAGAATTCATGGTGGACACGGTCAAGCTCGCGGTCATTCCCGGTGACGGGATCGGCCCTGAAGTCGTCGAGCAGGCGCTGAAGGCGCTCGCCGCGGCGACCGAGGGCTCCGACGTCGCGTTCGAGCAGACCGAGTTCTCCCTGGGCGCCGCCCGCTACCTCGCGACCGGTGACGTGCTGACCGACGACGACCTCGCCGCGATCAAGGGCCACGACGCGATCCTGCTCGGCGCGGTCGGCGGCGTGCCCGGGGACCCGCGTCTCGCGGGCGCGAACATCGAGCGAGGGCTCCTCCTGAAGCTCCGCTTCGAACTCGACCACTACGTGAACCTGCGGCCGTCGGTGCTCTACCCCGGGGTCGCGAGCCCGCTCGCGGCGCCCGGCGACGTCGACTTCGTCGTCGTGCGCGAGGGCACCGAGGGCCCCTATGTCGGCAACGGCGGCGCGATCCGCGTCGGCACTCCGGCCGAGGTCGCCAACGAGGTCTCGGTCAACACCGCCTACGGCGTCGAGCGCGTCGTGCGCTACGCGTTCGCCGCGGCATCCGCTCGCCCTCGCAAGAAGCTCACGCTCGTGCACAAGACCAACGTGCTCGTCTTCGCCGGCTCGCTGTGGAAGCGCACGGTCGACGCCGTGGCGGCCGAGTTCCCCGAGGTCGCGGTCGATTACCTGCACGTCGACGCGGCGACGATCTTCCTGGTCACCGACCCCGCGCGCTTCGACGTCATCGTCACCGACAACCTGTTCGGCGACATCCTCACCGACCTCGCCGGCGCCATCAGCGGCGGCATCGGCCTCGCGGCCTCGGGCAACATCAACCCCGACGGCCGGTTCCCGAGCATGTTCGAGCCGGTGCACGGCTCGGCGCCCGACATCGCGGGCACGGGTATCGCCGACCCGACCGCCGCGATCCTCTCCGTGGCGCTCCTGCTCGACCACCTCGGCCGGGCGGAGGCCGCACAACGGGTGCAGCGGGCCGTCGTCGCCGATATCGCCGAACGCGGCGACACCCGCCGCACGACCTCCGAGGTCGGCGACGCCATCGCCGCACGCATCGGCGCACTCGACTGATCCAGCGCATCGAAGGACGAACATCATGACGATCAATCTCCCGCTCCAGGCCCCGTCGGCAGCCGGTCTCATCTGGCAGGTCATCCGCAACGGCGAGGCGAAGACGCCTGCCGAACGCGAGGCGGTGCTCGCCGACCCCGGATTCGGCAACCACTTCACCGATCACATGGTCGACATCTGCTGGTCGGAGAAGGGCGGTTGGCACCGCCCGCGCGTCTCGCCCTACGGTCCGATCTCACTCGATCCCGCCGCCGCGGTGCTGCACTACGCGCAGGAGATCTTCGAGGGCATGAAGGCCTACCGTCACGCCGACGGCTCGATCCACACCTTCCGGCCGTTCGAGAACGCCGCCCGCATGCAGCGCTCGGCCCGTCGCATGGCGCTGCCCGAGCTGCCGAGCGAGATCTTCATCGAGTCGCTCAAGCAGATCATCGCAGTCGACGCCGACTGGGTGCCGAGCGCGCCCGAGACGAGCCTCTACCTTCGGCCGTTCATGTTCGCGAAAGAGGCGTTCCTCGGCGTGCGCCCCGCGAAGAAGGTCGCCTACTACGTGATCGCGAGCCCGGCGGGTGCCTACTTCCCGGGCGGCGTCGAGCCCGTGAGCATCTGGCTCTCCACCGACTACGCACGCGCCGGCAAGGGCGGCACCGGTGCGGCCAAGACCGGCGGCAACTACGCGTCGAGCCTGCTGCCGCAGGCCGAGGCGTATGAGAAGGGATGCCAGCAGGTCGCGTTCCTCGACGACGCCGGCAACCTCGAAGAGCTCGGCGGCATGAACATCGTGCTCGTGAAGCGCGACGGCACGCTCGTCACGCCCGAGTCGCCGTCGATCCTCGAGGGCATCACGCGCGACTCCATCCTGCAGCTCGCGACCGACCGCGGACACGCGGTCGAGCGCCGCGCCATCTCGCTGGGCGAATGGCGCAGCGGCGCCGAGTCCGGCGAGATCGTCGGCGCCTTCGCCTGCGGAACCGCCGCGGTCGTGGTGCCCATCGGGCGCCTGCTCGGCACCGACTTCGAGATCGTGCACACGGGTGCCGGGGCATCCGAGCTCGCGCTGTCGCTCCGCCAGGAGCTCACCGACATCCAGTACGGCCGTGTCGAGGACCGCCACGGATGGCTCACGCGTCTCGACGCGTGACCGGTGCCGCTGACGGCGACTCCGGCGGCGGCGCTGTGCGCATCCGCCCGTTCGACATCGCCGACACCGAGCAGGTCGTCGCCCTGTGGCGCTCGGCCGGACTCGTCGTGCCGTGGAACGACCCGTATCGCGATATCGAGCGCAAGCTCGCCGTGCAGCCAGAGCTCTTCCTCGTGGGGGAGTCGGACGGCGTAGTGGTGGCGACGGCCATGGTCGGCTTCGACGGCCATCGCGGGTGGGTCAACTACCTCGCCGTCGACACCGACCGGCGTGGCGAGCGACTCGGCTCCCTGCTCATGGCGGAGGCCGAACGGCTCCTCACCGAGCGCGGCTGCCCGAAGCTGAACCTGCAGGTGCGGTCGACGAACGCGGGCGTCATCGCGTTCTACCGCAGCCTCGGCTACCAGGTCGACGACGTCACGAGCCTCGGCAAGCGACTCATCCCCGATGCCGCTGCCGGCTGAGCGCGAACCGCCGCGGGTAGGCTGAAGGCATGAAGATCGCGCGTTTCAGCCACGACGACACCATCGCATTCGGCATCGTCGACGAAGAGGAGCACGAACTCGTCGTGCTGAAGGCCGACCCCATGTTCGCGGGCTACGAGCCCACGGGCGAGCGCGTCAAGCTGACCGATGCGAAGCTGCTCGCACCGGTGATCCCTCGGTCGAAGGTCGTCGCGGTCGGCAAGAACTACCGCGATCACGCTGAGGAGATGGGCGGCGAGGCACCTGCGGAGCCGCTGCTCTTCCTGAAGCCGAACACCTCGGTGGTCGGCCCCGGCGACTCGATCGTGCTGCCGAAGCAGAGCGAGCGGGTCGAGCACGAGGGCGAGCTCGCGGTCATCATCGGGCGCATCGCGAAGAACGTGTCCGAAGACGACGCGGAAGAGTACATCTTCGGCTACACGATCGCCAACGACGTCACGGCCCGCGACCTGCAGCAGCGCGACGGCCAATGGGCCCGTGCCAAGGGCTTCGACTCCTTCTGCCCGCTCGGCCCCGTGATCGAGACGCACGTCGACTTCGAGACGGCGACGATCGAGACCAACGTCAACGGCGAGCGCCGCCAGTCGGGCCGCCTCGCCGACATGGTGCACTCGGTCGCGTCGATCATCGCCTACGCGTCGGGCGTGTTCACCCTGCTGCCGGGCGACGTCATCCTCACCGGCACGCCCGCCGGCGTCGGGCCGATCGTCGACGGCGACACCGTCGAGGTCGACATCACCGGACTCGGCACGCTCTCGAACCCGGTGCGCTCGGCCGCGTAGCCCGCCTCGGGCGGCGAGCGATCAGCGACCGAGAGCGGATGCCGCGAGCTCGACGTCCTCGTCGTCGTTCCACACGTGGAACGCGACGCGGGCCCTGCCGGCGCGCCCCGAGGCGGTGATGCCCGCGGCGCCGAGCGCGGCCAGTGCGCTGCCGTCGAGGTCGGGCCACGCGACGATCGCGCTGTCGGAGGGGGCCAGGTCGAGCCGGGTGCGGAATGCGTTCGCGAGCCCGACGTCGTGCCGCTGCACCTCGCGCATGTCGAGTGAGGCGGCGAGTTCGAGGGCGGCTTCTGCCCCGGCCCAGGCCTGCCAGGCGGGGGAGACGTCGAAGCGCTGCGCGCCCGCGGCGAGGTGCAGCTCGGGACCGTAGCACGACGCCCACGGGTCGGCGCCCGAGTACCAGCCGGCGGCGTGCGGGGTCAGCTCGTCGACCGCCCGAGCGGAGAACGCGGCGAACGCCGCGCCGCGGGGCGCCGACAGCCACTTGTAGGCGTGGCAGATCACGACGTCGGCGTCGAGCGAGTCGGTCGGCATCCAGCCGGTGGCCTGGGTCGTGTCGACGAGCGTGAGCGCCCCGGCGGCCCGCGCAGCCGAGGTGATGGATGCCACGTCGGCGACCTCGCCCGTCGCCGACTGCACGAGGGAGTACGAGACGAGCCACGTCGAGTCGGTCACGGCGCCCGCGAGCTCGGCCAACGGCACGTGGCGCACGCGCAGGTCGCCCCGGGCCAGGAACGGGCCGATCACCGACGAGAAGTCGCCGTCGACGCACACGATCTCGGCACCTGCCGGCGCCGAGGCCGCCACGAACCCGGCGAAGACCGAGACCTGGGAACCGGTGGCGATCTCGCTCGGCGCGCGGCCGAGCAGGGTCGCGGCGTGGCCGCGGGCCCGGTCGTGGATCCTCCCGTACTCGACGCCGCACGCCGTGCCGGCCGACCACGACTCGAGGTCGCGACGCATCGCGTCGCGCGTGACGTCGGCAGGCAGGCCCATCGTGCAGGCGGCGAGGTAGCCGCGTCCTGCGGCGTATCGCTCGCGAGTCTGGTGCATGGAACCAAGTCTCGGCGAGCCCGATTCATTCGACAAGGCCCGGCAAATGATCACACACATGCGTCGCCGTTATGATTCAGGCATGTCGGATGCCTCGATCGAAGCCCTCGCAGCAGCCCTCGACCTGCAGACCGTGCGCGTCGTGCACCAGATCGCCGAACGCGGCTCGCTCACGGCAGCCGCCGAGTGGCTCGGTTACAGCCAGCCCGCCGTGAGTCAGCAGCTGCGGCGGTTCGAGGATCGCACCGGCATCGCGCTCGTGGAGCGCGTGGGCCGCGGCATCCGACTGACGGAATCGGGCCGGGTGCTCGCTCGACATGCGCAGGACGTCGCCACGGCGCTCGAGGCAGCGGCCGGCGAGCTCGCCGAGCTCCGCGGGCTCCGTGCCGGCCGGGTGCGGCTCGTGGCCTTCCCCTCCGCCTCCGCGACGCTCGTGCCCCGGCTCATCGCGGCGCTCGCCGCCGCCCACCCCGGCATCGACGTCACCTACGTCGAGGCAGAGCCGCCCGAGGCGGTGCGGGCCGTGCGCGCCGACCAGGCCGACCTCGCGATCACGTTCAGCTACCCCGGCGACCGCGACGATCCGCATCAGGCGAGCGCCCGCGGGCTCGACGTTCGCGTGTACGGCGACGAGCCGATGCGACTCGTGCTGCCCGCCGGGCACTCCGCCGCGGCATCCGACTTCGTCGAACTGGGCATGCTGCGCGACGAGCCGTGGATCGCCGGTTGCCCGCGCTGCCGCGGCCATCTGCTCGAGCTCGCCGGGGCCGCGGGGTTCGTGCCGCGCATCGCCTTCGAGACCGACAACTTCGTCGCCGTCGAGGGCATGGTCGCGCAGGGCCTCGGGGTGGCGCTGCTGCCGGCGCTCGCGCTCGCCGCCTCGCCGCGGCACGAGAACGTCGTCGCCAGGCCGACCGCGCGCGCCGACGTGCGCTCGCTTCACCTCGTCACGGCGCGCGGCGCCGAACGGGTGCCCGCCGTCGGCGCCGCGATCGCCGCGCTCGAGTCCCTCGCCGCTCGGTAGCATTGAGGGGTATGTCTGAGACAGCTCACCCCACGACCACGGCCACCGGTGGCGACATCCGTGTGCGCTTCTGCCCATCGCCGACCGGCACGCCGCACGTCGGCCTCGTGCGCACCGCCCTGTTCAACTGGGCCTACGCGCGCCACACCGGCGGCACCTTCGTGTTCCGCATCGAAGACACCGACGCGGCCCGCGACAGTGAGGAGAGCTACGCGCAGATCCTCGACGCGCTCACCTGGCTCGGCCTCACGTGGGACGAGGGCATCGACGTCGGCGGCCCGCACGGCCCCTACCGGCAGTCGCAGCGCGGTGAGATCTACCTCGAGATCATCGAGCGGCTGAAGGCCTCGGGCCACCTCTACGAGTCGTTCTCGACCGCCGAGGAGATCGACGCGCGCAACGAGGCGAACGGCCGGCCGAAGCAGCTCGGGTACGACAACTTCGACCGCGACCTCAGCGAGGAGCAGAAGGCGGCGTTCCGCGCCGAGGGGCGCCAGCCCGCGCTGCGCCTCCGCGTGCCCGAGGTCGACCTCGGCTTCGACGACCTCGTGCGCGGCCGCATCGACTTCCCGGTCGGTTCGACCATCGACTTCGTCGTGGTGCGCCCGAACGGTGCGCCGCTCTACACCTTCGTGAACCCCGTCGACGATGCGCTCATGGGCATCACCGACGTGCTCCGCGGCGAAGACCTGCTCTCGTCGACGCCGCGTCAGATCGCGCTCTACCACGCGCTCATCGACATCGGCGCGACCTCGTTCGTGCCTCGCTTCGGCCACCTGCCCTACGTCATGGGCGAGGGCAACAAGAAGCTCTCCAAGCGCGACCCCGAGTCGAACCTGTTCCACCACCGCGACCGCGGGTTCATCCCCGAGGGGCTCATCAACTACCTGGCGCTGCTCGGCTGGGGATTCTCGGCCGACCGCGACGTGTTCTCGCGCGACGAGCTGATCGCCGCGTTCGACGTCGCGAACGTCAACCCGAACCCTGCCCGCTTCGACCTGAAGAAGGCCGAGGCGATCAACGGCGACCACATCCGCCAGCTCGACGTCGCCGACTTCGCCGCTCGCACGGTGCCGTACCTGCAGGCGGCGGGCGCCGTCTCGAGCCCGATCACGCCCGGTGACGAGGCCGTGCTCGCCGAGGCCGCACCGCTCATCCAGGAGCGCATCGCGCTGCTGGGCGAGGCTCCCGGCATGCTCGGCTTCCTGTTCACGGATGCCGCGGGCCTCGAGTTCGACGAGGCAGCCGTCGCCGCGCTCACCGCCGATGCCCCCGCGGTGCTCGCCGCGGCGCGCGACGCCCTCGACCGCCTCCCGGCCGAGGAATGGACCCACGAGCAGATCGAGGAGGCGCTGCGCGCCGCCCTCGTCGACGGGCTCGCACTGAAGCCCCGGGTTGCCTTCGGCGCGGTGCGCACGGCGATCTCGGGACGGCGCATCTCGCCGCCGCTCTTCGAGTCGATGCAGATCCTCGGCAAGGTCGACTCGATCGAGCGCATCGACCGATTGACGGCGCTGCTCGTCTGATGCGCGGGCGCCCGTCGGGTGAGCGTCGCGTGAGCGCTGCTCAGTTTGGCGGGCGCCGCGCCGTAGGCTAGAGTTACATGTCGGCGCGGGACTTCGGTTTCAGCCATTGGGGTATGGTGTAATTGGCAACACGGCGGTTTCTGGTACCGTTGTTCTTGGTTCGAGTCCAGGTACCCCAGCCAGATCTGTGAGAAGAAGGCCCGGTCATCCGGGCCTTTTTTCGTTCTCCTGGCAAGTCGGTTCCCAGAGACCGGCATGTGGGCTGGACTTCCGCGGTGCGCTGCGATTCCATTGAGTGTCGGCACTGATCGAGCCTCCCTACGGGTTCGACCGCGATCGCGAGAAGCCGCAGGGGATTGGGTGAGCCATGGGTTCTGGGAACATGCGGAATCGTGACTTCCAGGAGACGCGAACGCCGCTCGGCGTCGTGGGCGGCTTCGTGGGACTCATCGCGGCGAGCGTCGGCGCCGCCATGCTCGTCGTCGCCGGGGTGACGCCCGCGATCGCGACCGTGGGCATCGCGGCATCCGGGAGCATCGGCATGTTCGAGAACCTTCCGGGATACCTCGAGATCGACGAGCTCTCCGAGAAGAGCAACATCTACGCGACCCGCCCCGACGGTTCCACCCACCTGCTGGCGTCCTTCTACGACCAGAACCGCGTCGAGGTCGGCTGGAACGCCATCAACCAGTACGCGAAGGATGCCGCGATCGCCGGCGAGGACCCCCGGTTCTACGACCACGGCGGCGTCGACCTGCAGGGCACCATCCGAGCGGCGATGACGACCGCCACCGGACGCGACACGCAGGGCGGCTCCTCGATCGCGCAGCAGTACGTCAAGAACGTCCGTGTGCAGGAATGCGAGGCGAACGCCCACATCACCGCCGTCGAGGGCCTGACGGAGGACGAGGTCGCGGCGCTCACCTACGACGATCGTGCCCTGCTCGTCGATGCCGAGAAGACGAAATGCTACGAGTCGGCCACCGAATCCGACGGCAGCGCAGGCATCGAACGCAAGCTGAAGGAGATGCGGCTCGCGATCGGCGTCGAGAAGCGGTACTCGAAGAGCGAGATCCTGCTCGGCTATCTGAACATCGCAGGCTTCGGCGGAACCGTCTACGGCATCGAGGCCGCGGCGAACTACTACTTCTCGACGAACGCGGCGAACCTCACCCTCGCCCAGGCGGCGTCGCTGCTCGCGATCGTCAACAACCCGGTCGAGTTCCAGCTCGACAAGCCCGAGAGCGAGACGAACGGCGCGGCCAACGGCTACGCGCGGAACAAGGATCGTCGCGACTACATCCTGTTCCACATGCTCGACGAGCAGAAGATCACGCGCGAGGAGTACGACACCGCGATGGCGACGCCCGTCGAGCCGGCCATCAAGGAGCCGAGCACCGGGTGCCAGACCGCGGGGGTGTCGGCGTACTTCTGCGACTACGTGAAGCACGTCCTGCAGACGGATCCGACGTTCGGCGAAGACGCGGAGACGCGCATGCGCAACTTCCGTCGCGGCGGTTACGACGTGTACACCACCCTCGACCTCGAGCTGCAGAACGCCGCTGCGAAGGCGATCACGCAGCACGTGCCGCAGACGTACCCCGGCTGGGACGTCGGCGGCGTGATCTCGAGCGTCGAGGTGGGTACCGGGCGTGTGCTCGCGATGGCGCAGAACAAGGTGTACAGCCAGGATCCGAAGGTGCTCGACTCGGGCCCTCAGTACGAGAGCATCAACTACAACACCGATTACACGCAAGGCGGTTCGAGCGGATTCCAGCCGGGATCGACGTACAAGGTGTTCACCCTCGCGCAATGGCTGAACGAGGGCCATTCCCTGAACGAGACCGTGGACTCCCGGCGGAAGTCCAACTGGGGCGCGTTCACCGACACCTGTCTCGGTGGTCAGGTCGCCGACGCCGGATGGAATCCGAAGAACGACTCGAACGAATCCGGCGCGAACTACACGGCGCTCCAGTCGACGATCGGCTCGATCAACACCGGCTACCTCGGAATGGCGAAGAAGATCGACCTCTGCGGCATCCGCAAGACGGCGGAGGCGTTCGGCATGCACCGCGCCGACGGCGATCCGCTCGGGCAGAATCCCTCATCGGTGCTGGGCTCGAACGAGGTCGCGCCGCTCAGCCTCGCCGTGGCCTTCGCCGGCATCGCGAACAACGGGGTGACCTGCACGCCGGTCGCGATCGACAAGATCGTCGACCGCAACGGCAACGAGATTCCGGCCCCGGCATCGAAGTGCACGCCCGCGGTCTCGCCCGAGGTCGCGGCGGCGATGCACTATGCGATGCAGCTCGTGATGACGAGCGGCACCGCGACCGAGTCGAACGGCCATGTCGTGCCGCACGTGCCCCTGATCGGCAAGACCGGCACGACCGACGGCAACAAGGACACCTGGATGGCCGGTGCCAGCTCCAAGGTGGCGACCGTCGCGGGCGTCGTGAGCCTGTTCGGCGATGCGAACCAGCGCGGCATCGACTTCGACACCGGCACGGCCGCGACCGCCCGCCATCGCATGTGGCCGATGGTGATGTCGGTGGCGGCCGCGAAGTACGGCGGGGGCGAGTTCACCGTCGCCGCCCCCGGGACTCCGGTCGCGCCGCGAGCGGACCGGGGCACCGAGGTGCAAGGCGACGTCGGTGAGGAGATCGGCGACGACGAGGCTCCCGACGAGCCGGGACGCGGCGACGAGGGAGACGGCGAGCGTGGCAATGGCCCCGGTCGCCGAGACGACCGAGGCCACTGACCGGCTCAGACCGGCTGCACCGCTCAGGCGGTGACCGACTCCCGTCGGGCGAACCGCACGCGGTGGGTGATCCAGACGGCGATCGCCGCTGCGCCGAGCCCGAGCGCGACGAGGAGCCAGGGCACCATGTTCGACGGTGCGACGCCGGCAGCGCCGTTCGCGAGGGTCGCACTGCCCTCGGCGACGAGCGCATTGCCGTCGCTCAGGTCCGCGGTGCCGTCGGCGAGGTCTCCTGCGCCGGTCGAGAGCGTCGCAGCGCCGTCGGCGAGGGTTCCGGTGCCGGCGGCCAGGTCGGATGCGCCGCGCTGGAGCGTTCCGGCGCCGGCGGCCAGGTTCGCCGCACCCGTGCCGAGCACGCTCGTGCCGGCCGACAGGTCGTTCGCGCCGACCAGGAGGCGGTCGGCGCCCGACGACAGGCTCGTCGCTCCGGTCGCGACCTTCTGCGTTCCAGTGACGAGCTCGTCGACCTTCCGGTCGAGTTCCGCCGTGCCCGCGTTCAACCGAGTGCTGCCCTCGACGAGGCCGTCGGTCTTCGCGAACAGCTCGGCTGCGCCACCCGCGAGCAGGCTGCTGCCTGCCGCGAGCACGAGGGTCTTGTCGGCGAGGGTCTTCGAGCCCGCGGTGAGCGGTGCGATCTTCTCGCCGAGCGTCGAGGTGCCGGCGACCAGCGCGTCCGTGCCGGTGGAGAGCGCCGTTGCGCCTGCCGCGAGCTTGGTGACGCCGCCGCTGACCGTGGTCGCGCCGGTCTCGAGCGCCGTGGCTCCGGTGGAGAGGTTGCTGGCGCCGGTGGCGACCTGTGACGCTCCGGCCGAGGCCTGCGTGGCACCGGCATGCAGCTGATCGAGGGCTCCGAGTACCGAGGCGGACGCGCCCGCCGCTGCGAGTTGGGTGCGCAGCGCAGCGATGCCGTCGGCGAGCGACGTGTTCGCGGCGGCGACCGACCCCGCTCCGGTGGAGAGCTGGCCGGCTCCGGCGGCGAGGCCCGACGCACCGGCCTTCAACGCATCGACCCCGGCGCCGACCTGGCCGATTCCGGCTTCGACGACGTCGGTGCCCTTCTGCGCCGCGAGCGCTCCTGCGGCAAGGGCTCCGACGCCGGCGTCGACCGCGAGCACACCGTCGCGGATCGTCGCGGCTCCGCCGGCGATGCCACGTGCGCCATCGCTGAGCGTGGAGGACTTGCTGGCGATCTCGCCGTTCGCCGCCGCGACGAGCGACACGCCGTTGCGAACGTCGGTCGCCCCGGCTGCGGCCTTGGTGATGCCGTCCGACAGCTTCACGGAGCCCGCGGAGGCCTTGTCGGCGCCCGCTGCGAGTTCGGCGGCGCCGGCCGCACTGGTCGCCGCTCCTTCGGCGAGCGTCACGGCGCCGGTCGCGGCCTTCGCCGCGCCGAGCCGGAGGCGTTCGGCGCCCTGGGCCGCCGAGGCCGCCCCGGCCGAGAGCTTCTCGGCGCCGGCGGCGGCTTCCACCGCACCGTCGCTCAGCTCGACGGATCCCGCCGAGAGGTCGCCGGCACCCGCCGCGACCTGCTCCGAGCCGTCGCTGACCTCGGTCGCGCCGGCCGAGAGTTCGGCCGAGCCGCCCGCGATCTTGTTCGTGGTGAGCAGGAACAGGGTCGTCATCGTTGCGAGCGCGAGCGCGAGCACGATGACGGCGATCTTCAGACCGACGCCGTGCTGGTGCTCGGAGGCGGATTCGATTCTCGACATTGAGACTCCAGGTGTGCGGGCGCGCGACAGTGCGCGCCGAGATGGGGGTGCAGGATTCGCGACCGGTGCCGTGGTCGCCGCCGTCGCTCGGGGAGGGTGGGCCGAGCGCGTGAGGCGCGGGGCGCTCGCGCCTCCGACGACGCCGACAATGGCGTCGTGGGGGAGCGGAGCGACCCCGAAGTGACACGAACGTATCAGCGGCTGAGGTTTCGTCAACGTGCGCCCGTCAAGTTGTGTGCGAATCACCAACGATCGCGCACCGGAGCCCTGCCCGGTTGTCGGAGAGCGACAGGCGCCCGCCGCGATCTCGTGCGAATCCTCCGACTTGTACGCTGGTTGCGGCCCCCGCCCGGGGGCCGCATGAAGGAGTGCAATGACCGTCGCAACCGACACCCTGCAGGCCGTCGAGGCCGTCTTCGCCGAGCGCATCGCCGCCGGAACGGCGCCGGGCGCCGGTTGGGCCGTCTTCGACCGCAGCGGCATCGTCGTGAGCGGCGGCATCGGTGTCGCGTCGCTCGATCCGGTATGCCCCGCTCCCGGGCCCGACACGCTGTTCCGCATCGCGAGCTGCACGAAGAGCTTCACAGCGGCGGCCCTGCTCCTGCTGCGCGATCGCGGACTGCTCGATCTCGACGCCACGGCCCGCTCGTTCGTGCCCGAGTTCGCGCCCGAGATCCCGGGCGACCTCGAGGTCGACCCGACCGTGCGCATGCTCATGACCATGTCGGGCGGCTTACCGACCGACGACCCGTGGGCCGATCGCGAGGAGTCGATGACGCGCGAGGAGTTCAGCGCCACCCTCGCCGCCGGCATCCGCTGCGCCTCGGTTCCCGGCACCGCGATGGAGTACTCGAACCTCGGCTACGCGGTGCTCGGCCAAGTCGTCGAGCGGGTGTCGGGCGTCGCGTTCACCGACTTCGTGATGCGCGAGCTCATCGAGCCGCTCGGTCTCGACATGCGCTTCGAGCTGCCAGCCGACGAGGCGGTTCCATATGCGACGGGTCACCGCCGGGTCGAGGGCGACGGATGGCTCGCACTCCCGTTCACCGGCCCTGGAGTCTTCTCGGCGATCGGCGGGCTCTTCGCCTCGGCGTCGAGCCTCGCGGCCTGGGGGAGCTGGCTGGCCGAGGCATCGACGGGTGACGAGCGCGGGCCGCTCAGCGCGGCGAGCCGGCGCGAGATGCAGCAGCTCATGCGCGTCGCCGCGAAGCGTCACACCCCTCCGGCCCTGCCCGGAGCGCCGACTGCGCCGTCGCCGGTCGTGTACGGCTACGGGTTCGGCCTCTTCGTCGAGTTCGACGAGCGGTTCGGCGCGATCGTCTCGCACTCGGGCGGGTATCCGGGCTTCAGTGCGCACATGCGCTGGCACGCGGCATCCGGCCTGGGCATCGTGGCATTCGAGAACGCGACGTACGCGCGGGTCTCGCAGGGGGCCGAGATCGCGCTCGCGCTCGTGCTCGATGCCGCGGACCGCGTGGCGCCGGTGTCGCCGTCACCGGCGCCGTGGCCCGAGACGCTCGAGGCGTCCGTCGCCCTCAGCGGGCTCGTGAACGACTGGTCCGATGCCGCGGCGTCGGCGGTGCTCGCGACGAACGTCGGTCTCGACGTGCCGTTCGACGAGCGGCGGGCCGTGATCGAGGCGGCATGGGCCGCCGTCGGCGGGCGCACCGCTGCGAGCCGGACGCCCATGGACGCCGAGTGCGACTCGCCCGACCACCTCGTCTGGTTCCTCCCCGGGGCCACGGGGAGGCTTCGCGTCGAGGTGCGCATGACACCGCTCGCCGAACCGCTCGCGCAGACGTTCCTCGTGAAGGTCGAGAGCCCCGAGGCATCCGTCGCCTGATCGGAGCCCGCCGCGTCAGAAGTCGAGCGTGTCGCCCGGCTCGAGCGGAAGGTACTCGCCGCCGCCCTGCTCGGTCGCCCATGCGAGGCGGGCGTTCGACAGGGCCTTGCCCGCGCGGGAGAGCACCATCTCGTGGGTCGGGAACGCGCGCCGGGGCGCGACCTCGACGACGTAGTCCATGGCCTCGCTGATCTTCATCCACGGCGCGCCAGCGGGTGCCGCCAGCACGTCGACGGGCACGCCCGGCACCGTGAACGAGTCGCCCCCGTAGTAGAGCGCGTCGTTCACGAGCACGCCGAGGTTGTCGATCACGGGGATCGACGGGTGGATCACGGCGTGCCGGCCGCCGAAGAACCGCAGCCGGAACGGACCGACCTCGACGGTGTCGCCCGCCTCGACCGTCTCGACGGGGAAGTCGGCAGCGGCGGCGGCGACCCCTGCAGGCCCGAAGAAGCGCACCTCGGGGTTCGCCTCGGCGATGCGGGTGAGCTGCTCGGGGGTCCAGTGATCGTCGTGCTTGTGTGTGACGACGACGGCCACGGTGCCCGCCGACTCGGTGATCGGCGTCGTGAACTTGCCGGGGTCGATGTAGAGCTTGTCGCCCGAGTCCTCGATGGCGAGCGCGGCGTGTTCGAGCTTCGTGAGGCGCATGCTCCGAGCAAACACCTCTGCGTCGTCGCCGCGCAAGGCCCCGGCCTGTCAGAATCGCACCATGTCCAGCGCCCCACGGCGGCTCCTCGTCGCGATCAACCCCGCGGCCTCCTTCGGGCGCAATCGCGCGGTCGGGCAGGCGGTGGCCGACCGGCTCGCACGTGAGGGGCACGAGGTCACGGCGCTCCGCGAGGACAACTTCGAACTCCTGCGCCGATCGGCGGAATCGGCGTTCGCGCTCGGCACCGACGGCGTGGTCGTGGTCGGCGGCGACGGCATGGTCTCGCTCGGCGTGAACCTGCTCGCGGGCACCGGCGTGCCGCTCGGCATCGTCGCCGCGGGCACGGGCAACGATCTGGCGCGTGGCCTGGGCCTGCCCTTCGACGACCCGGCCGCGGCGATCGAGGCACTCGTCGAGGCGCTCGGGCGGCCCCCGCGGGTGATCGACGCGGGCCTCATCCGGCACGGCGAGCTGCGCACCTGGTTCGCGTCCGTCGTCTCGGCGGGCTTCGACGCCGTCGTGAACGAGCGCGCGAACGGGATGACCCGCCCCAAGGGGCCCAGCCGGTACACACTCGCGATGGTGCGCGAACTCGTGACCTTCCGCCCGCGCAGCTATGTCATCACCGTCGACGGGGTGCGCCGCGAGCAGCGGGCGATGCTCGTCTCGGTGGCCAACAACTCGTCGATCGGCGGCGGCATGCGCATCGTGCCGCACGCCGATCTCGGCGACGGACTGCTCGACGTCTTCATCGTGCACCCCCTCTCGCGGGCGCGACTCGTCGCCGTCTTCCCCAAGGTGTTCGCGGGGCGCCACACCGACCATCCGGCGGTGGAGTTCCTCACCGGTCGGGAGGTGCGCATCGAGGCCGACGACATCGTCGCCTACGCCGACGGCGAGCGCATCGGTCAGTTGCCGGTCGACGTCGAGATCGTGCCCGGGGCGCTCGCGGTGTTCGTCTGAGTTCGGCGAGCATGACGGTGGAGGAGCGCGAACGGATGCTGCGGCGGCCTCGATTTTGCAGCGGCCCCGAAGCTGTGTCATACTCTTCAAGTTGTCGATTCGGCCCCATCGTTTAGCGGCCTAGGACACCGCCCTCTCACGGCGGCAGCGCGGGTTCAAATCCCGCTGGGGTCACGTATGTGACATCGCGACAACACACGTGGAAAAGCCCTCGCATTCGCGAGGGCTTTTCTGCGTTTCGGGCACGTCGTGTTCGCGGGCACGGTGCGTTTCCGGGAACCGGGGGTTCGGCGCCGCAGAGCCCGTCGGAGCTGCGAACGGCGTCGGGGCGGGGCATCCGTTCGATGCCTCGCCCCGACGCGTGCGTCAGTGGCGCGGGCCGGCCTCGACCGGTTCCGGAGCGGGTGCCGCAGCACCGAGCCCCGCTTGCGCGTCGGGGTAGGCGACCGGCACGCCGTCGTGCACCTCGTGCGCCGTGACCTTGTGGTACGACATCCGGTCGATGAGTGCGAGCGCGAGTGCCGACAGGATGAAGACCGAGTGGATGATGACCTGCCACATCACGCCCTCGGACGTGTAGTCCTGCCCCGTCTCGGTGCCCTTCGCGACGCCGTCGGTCATGTCGCCGACCTCGATGAAGGTCTTGAGCAGGTGGATCGACGAGATGCCGATGATGGCCATCGCGAGCTTGACCTTCAGCACGTTGGCATTGACGTGGCTCAGCCACTCGGGCTGGTCGGGGTGACCGTCGACGTTGATGCGCGAGACGAACGTCTCGTAGCCGCCGATGATCACCATGATGAGCAGGTTCGCGATCATCACCACATCGATGAGGCCGAGCACGGCGAGCATGATGTCCGCCTCGTCGATCTTCTCGGGGTGCGCGATGACGCCCTCGGCGAGGTGCCAGAGCTCGACCATGAAGACGACGACGTAGATCGTCTGGGCGACGATGAGCCCGAGGTAGAGCGGTGCCTGCAACCAGCGGCTCGCGAAGATGGCGTAGCCGACGAGGGCGGAGCCCGGGGTCGCACGGTACTGGCGGGTGGGGGGTGTCGAGCTCACAGGCACTCTCCTTCTGGTGGGAGCACGAGTCTACGGGCGCGGGGCGAGCGGAAACGGTGAGCGTCGCGGGCCGAGTGCGGGCACCGGTCGACTAGACTCGCGAGAGCGAAGGGGAGTATCCCGCGAGGCCACGCCTCGACCCACGATCGTCAGTACGAGCGCCGTTGCCGCCGCTCCGGGCGTGGGACCTGCGAATGCGCAGGGGGAGAGACTTTCGGATTCCGTCGTCCCCGCACACTCCGAAAGGCATCACGTTGCTCGAACTCCCCATCTGGTTCGAAGTCGGGTCCCTCGTCGTCCTGACGTTGATCCTCATCGCCGACCTCCTGCTCGTTCTGAAGCGGCCGCACGTGCCGTCGATCAAGGAGTCGACCCTCTGGGTCGTCTTCTACGTCGTGCTCGCGCTGATCTTCGCAGGGCTCATGTACTTCTTCGCCGGCGGCGAGTTCGCCGGGCAGTTCCTCGCCGGCTGGCTGACGGAGTACAGCCTCTCGATCGACAACCTCTTCGTGTTCGTCATCATCATGGCGAAGTTCGCAGTGCCGAGGAAGCTGCAGCAGGAGGTGCTGATGGTGGGCATCATCATCGCGCTCGTGCTGCGCGGCATCTTCATCCTGCTCGGCGCCTCGCTCATCGAGAACTTCTCGTGGATCTTCTACATCTTCGGTGCCTGGCTCGTCTGGACCGCGATCCAGCAGGTTCGCGGCCATGAAGACGACGAGGAGAAGGACACCTTCATCGTACGGATCCTGCGCCGCCGGGTCTCGATCACCGACGAGTACGACGGCGTCAAGCTCCGCACGGTCATCGACGGCAAGCGCTTCTTCACGCCGATGCTCATCGTCTTCATCGCCATCGGCACGACCGACCTGCTCTTCGCCCTCGACTCGATCCCGGCGATCTTCGGCATCACGCAGAGCCCGTTCATCGTGTTCACCGCGAACGTCTTCGCACTCATGGGCCTGCGCCAGCTGTACTTCCTGCTCGGCGGCCTGCTCGAGCGCCTCGAGTACCTCAAGTACGGCATCGCGTTCATCCTCGCGTTCATCGGCGTCAAGCTCGTGTTCCACGCCATGCATGTGAACGAGCTGCCGTTCATCAACGGCGGCGAGCCCATCGAGTGGGCGCCCGAGATCTCCACCTGGATGTCGCTCGGCGTGATCCTCGCGGCGATGGCCGTCGCCACGGTCGCGAGCCTCGTGAAGGCCCGTCACGACGCGAAGTCGCGTGGGCACAAGCTCATGGACGAGGTGCCGCACTTCACCGAGGACTCCCGCAGCGACGGACACTGAGTCGGCCCGCGTCGCCGAGCGCGGCGCAGGGATCGAAGTGGGACGATTGACTCGGACGGTCGTCCCACTTCATACTTCGTTGCATGGTCAACGTCGACCGGGCGCCCGAGCCCGACCCCCTGAACACCGCGCCCGACACTGCGAGCCCGGCATCGGCCGAGCGCGCCGTCTCCGGAACCGTGCTGCCACCGGTCTCCATCGGATGGCTCCTCCGCTTCGCGCTCGCGTGGTTCGGCCTCTGGCTCCTCGTCATGCTGCCCGGGCAGTTCATGATGGCCAAGCTCGCCGAGGTCGTCTCCTCCGACGACAAGGTCGCGCTGACGGCGTTCCTCATCGGCGAGTCATCCGTCGTGATCCTCGTGTCCGTGCCCGTGCTCGGCATCCTGAGCGACCGTACGCGCATCCCCGGCTGGCGACGCCGGGCCTGGATCCTCGGCGGGTTCCTCCTCGGCGGCGTCTCGTTCGCACTCGTCGGCATCCAGCGGGATCCGATCGCGATCGCGGTGCTCGTCGCGCTCGTCGCGTTGGGCTATGCGGCCGTGCTCGTGGCGCTCTCCGCGGTGATCGCCGACCAGGTTCCGCGCTTCCAGCGCGGTCGTGCCTCGGCGGCGATGGGCGTGCCGCAGGTGCTCGCACTCGCGATCGGCATGGTGATCGTCACGATGCTCGTGCCCGACGTCGGCGGCAGTTGGGCGATCGTCGGCGTGCTCGCGCTCGCCTGCGCAGTGCCGTTCCTGCTCGGCTCGCGTGACCCCGAACCGCCGACGGATGCCGCGCCGACGCGCTTCTCGGCTGCGCTGCGGATTCCGCCGCTCGGGCCGAACCACGACTACTACTGGACCATGACGTCGCGCGTGCTCGTGAACGCCGGCAACATGGTGGGTACGGCGTACCTCCTCTTCTTCCTCTCGGATGTGCTGAAGGTCGACGACCCGGACACCGGCATGCTCGTGCTGATCCTCGTCTACCTGGTCGCCTGCGGTCTCGCCGGGTGGCTCGGCGGTCTGCTCTCCGATCGGCTCCGCGCCCGCCGCGTGTTCGTGCTCGTCGCCGCCGCGCTGCAGGCGACGGCGGCGCTGCTGCTCGCGGTGGTGCCGACCTGGGACGCGTCGATCGTCGCCGCCGTGCTCCTCGGCCTCGGCTACGGCGTGTTCCTCTCCGTCGACCAGGCACTCGTCACCGACGTGCTGCCCGACCGGACGAATCGCGCACGGGACCTCGGCCTCATCAACGCGGCGCAGAACCTGCCGATCGCGCCGCTCGTCGCCTGGCTCGTGCTGAGCGTTTCCGGCTACCGCGAGCTCTACGTCGTCGCCGCGGTGATCATGCTGCTCGGCGGCATCCTGATCTACCGGGTGCGGAGCGTGCGATGAAGCGCGTGGTTCCACAGGCGTCATCGAGACGGTCTCGGACTTGCTAGCGTGGAGGCTCGGCGCCGGATGCATCGCTGCGGCCGCCGACCTTCCCGCTCGATCCGAGGAGAACCGTGTCAGGTGATGGCGAGGGCGTCGTCGCCCTGACCCGCGGGGCTGCGCTCATCGCGCACAGCGCGCGAACCGACGTCGGTCGTGTCCGCAGCGTCAATGAGGACTCCTTCCTGGCGGAGGCCCCCATCTACCTCGTCGCCGACGGCATGGGCGGCCACGCCCGCGGCGACGCGGCGAGCCGGGCCGTCATCGAGACGTTCTCCCGGCACCTCGAGTTCGGCGTGCCCTCGTCGCCCGAGCAGGTGCTCGACGCCATCCACAGCTCGAACGAGGCCGTTCGCGCGCTGAGCGAGGTGGGCGAAGAGGGCACCGCGGTCGCGGGCACGACCCTGTCGGGCGTCGCTCTCGTCGATGCCGGCGACGGCGCCGGATTCCACTGGATGGTCTTCAACATCGGCGACTCGCGCGTCTACGCCTGGGACGGCCGCACCCTCGACCAGTTGAGCGTCGATCACTCGGCCGTGCAGGAACTCGTCGACGCGGGGCTGATCCAGCCCGAAGACGCCGAACGACACCCCGAACGCAATGTCATCACGCGGGCGCTCGGCGCCGACGAGTTCGTCGACCCCGATGTCTGGCTGATCCCCGCCGCGGGGCGCCAGGTGTTCCTCGTCTGCAGCGACGGCCTCACGAAGGAGGTCGACGATCGCACGATCGCGCACATCCTCGCGGGCGACGCGGGGCACGCGGCGGGGCTCGCCGGCGAGCTCGTCGATACAGCGCTCGCGCACGGCGGTCGCGACAACGTGACGGCGATCGTCGTCGAGTCCGTGCTCGGGGCCGACGACGACGATGACGAGACCACGCGCGATCGGCGCGGGAGGCTGTCGAGAGCGGTCGAGGAGACACGGCCGCGCACTGGGGGAGGCGGAGATGGCGACGTACCGGCATGATTCCGAGGCGGCATGGTTCGCCGCGGTTCGCGGCGGAGTGATCCTCGTCGTCCGCGCCGATGCGACCGACCGGCTCACCGCCCTCTGGCCCGAGCTCGGCACCGGCGACCCGACGTCGCTGGTGCTCGATCGGCTCACCGCGCAGGGACTCGCCGCAACGCCCCCGTTCGCTCTCGTGGTGCGCGATGCGGAGGCCGGCACCGCGCGAGTCGTCGTGCGCGGCCCCGTCAGCGTGCGCTCCGCTTCCGACGAGATCCACGACGCCGGGGTGTCGACCTGGGTCGAGCGCGTGCTCGACGGCGCCTCCTCGATCGAGATCGTCGTCGACGGCGGAACGGATGCCTCGGCGCCGTCGCTGCCCGTCGTCGAAGCCGTGGTGCCGCTGCGCTCGATCGTCTCCGAGGGCGTCGAACCGCTCGCGCCCGAGCCCCGGCCCGGCGCGGCCGCCGATGCCGCCCCGGTCGCGGTGTCGGCGCCTGCGCCTGCATCGGCGGCTGCTCCTGCTCCGGCAGCTGCCCCGGTCTCCGCGCCCGCACCGGAGCCCGCGCCCGCTCCGGCGCCTGCGGCAGCTCCGGCGTCGCCGCCCGCACCGGAGCCCCCTGCGCCGCCCGCCCGCGTCACCATGCCGGTCGAACTCACGATGGTGCCCGACGAGGAGACGATCGCCGGGTCCTCCTCCGCCTTCGCCAACGGGCTGCCCGCGGGACCGCCCGCCGCCGTCGCCGCAGCGCAACCGGTCGACGGCGACCACGACGGGATGACCGTCGCGAGCATCGACATCCGTCGGCTCCGCGAGGAGCGCGCGGCGCGCGGAGCGGTGGCGACCCCGGCCGGGGGAGCGCCGGCGGCACCCGCCGCGGCGCCGCAGGCCAGCATCCGGATGCCCGACGGCACCCTCGAATCGATCGGTCACGAGGTCGTGCTCGGTCGTGCCCCGAGCGTGAGCAAGGTGTCGGGCGGTCGCATCCCCAGACTCATCACGATCGGACTCGGCGACCCCGACATCTCGCGCAGCCACGTGCGACTCGCCCTCGAGGGCGACACCGTCGTCATCACCGACCTGCACTCACGCAACGGCACTCACGTCGTGGCGCCCGGCAAGGCACCCGTGAAGCTGCGATCGGGCGAGCCGACCCCGGTGCTCACCGGCACCGTCGTCGACCTCGGCGGCGGCTGGACCATCCAGGTGGTGGGCGGCTGATGCGTCGCGCCCCGTCCACCCCGCCGGAGCTGCCCGGCTACGCCGCGCACGGGCTGCTCGGGTCGGGCGGGTTCGCCGACGTCTTCCTCTACGAGCAGAAGCTGCCGCGACGCAAGGTCGCGGTCAAGGTGCTGCTCGCCGAGGGCCTCGGCCGCGACACCAAGGCGCAGTTCGTCGCCGAGGCGAACCTGATGGCGCAGCTGTCGGCGCATCCGTTCATCGTCACGATCTTCCATGCCGACGTCTCGGCCGACGGCCGTCCGTACTTCGTCATGGAGTACTGCTCCGGTCCGAGCCTCGCCGAACGGTACAAGCGGCAGCCGCTGTCGATCGAAGACGCGCTGCGCACGGGCGTTCGGCTCGCCGGTGCGATCGCGACGGCGCACGCCGCCGGCATCCTGCACCGCGACATCAAGCCGGCCAACGTGCTCACGAACGACTACGGATGGCCGGCCCTCACCGACTTCGGCATCTCGTCGAACCTCGAGGGCGAACTGCCCGTGCACACCGTGACGGCGAGCGACCTCGCTTCCGGTACCGGATCCGGCCAGTCCGCCGTCGGCATGAGCGTGCCGTGGTCGCCTCCCGAGATGTTCGAGGACGACCCGCGCCCCGACACCCGCAGCGACGTGTTCTCGCTCGCGGCGACCGTGCACACGCTGATCGCGGGGCGCACCCCGTTCGAGATCCCCGGGCGCTCGAACGGCTCGCTCGACCTCATCGGGCGCATCGAACGCGGGGCGATCACGCCGATGGACCGCTCCGACGTGCCGCGCAGCCTGATCGCCGTGCTCGCCAAGGGCATGGCGAGTCGACGCGACGACCGGTACCCGAGTGCCGTCGAGTTCGCCAGGGCGCTGCAGCGCGTCGAACTCGAACTCGGCTACGCCGCCACGAACATCGAGGTGCCGAACCTCGCGAGTGCGCGCGAGGAGGCCGAGCCCGACGACGCCGATGCGACGCGCGCCCGCTCGGTGCGCACGGTCGACGCGCAGGCTCCGCAGGCGCCGCGGACGCCGCCGCGCGATGAGGATGCCACGCGGGCGCGTTCGCCGCAGCAGATCCAGGCACAGGCTCCCATGGTGCCCGCCTCCGGTGCGCTCGTCGACGACGGCACCGTGGTGCGTCGTCCGGGAGCCGTCGAGGTGCCGGACTCGACGATCGTGCGGCCCTCAGCTGCCGGAGGTTCGTCGTCGCAGCACGCGATGGCCGCGCCGGACTCGACCATCGTGCGACCGGTCGGTCACGGCGCTCACCCGGTTGCCGGCGCTTCCGGCGGCGCGGTCGGCACGCCGGGCACGTCGCCCGAGGCATCCGCAGCGCCGCGGCGCAACCGGGTCGGGCTCATCATCACGATCGTGGCCGGCGTCGTCGTGGCGGCCGTGATCGGCATCGCGATCGCGATGTCCGGCTCCCTGATGCAGCCCATCGTCGCCGAGACGACGGATCCGGGCGGCGAGAACGCCGTCATCGGGCAGACCATTCCGGCTCCCGTGGTCTCCTCCGGCGTCGCGAGCGCCGACGGGTCCAGCGTCACGTTCGAGGTGTCGCATGCCGACCCCGAAAAGGGCGACCGCTACCGCTGGGAACTCACCGACGGCTCGGGCGACCCGCAGGTGTCCACGGGGTCGACGATCACCGTCGAGGGCACCTCGTCGGGAATCCGAACCTGCATCGACGTGAAGGTGCAGCGGGGCAGCAAGCTGTCCGAGCCGATGACGGGGTGCACGCCGTGAGACCACTGCGGGTCGAGTACTGCGGGGAGACCTACACCGTCGAGGTCGGAGCCCCCTTCACGATCGGGCGGGAGTCCGACCTCACGATCGACGACAACCCGTACCTGCATCGCACGTTCCTCACGCTGTCGGCGGAGTACGGGCTCTGGTGGCTCTCCAACGTCGGCCAGATCCTCTCGGCCACGATCTCCGATGCCACGGGCAGCGTGCAGGCCTGGCTCGCGCCCGGCGCGAAGCTGCCGCTCGTGTTCCAGACCGTGCACGTGATGTTCAGCGCGGGTGCGACGACGTACGACTTCACGGTGCATGCCGAAGAGGACTTCTACAACACCTCCCTCACCGCGGCACCCACCGACGGAGGCACGACGATCCTGCCCGTGACGCTGACCTCGAGCCAGCGGCTACTCGTGGTCTCACTGGCCGAGAACGTCCTGTCGCAGCCGGCGGGCGGGCGGGCACTGGTTCCGAGCTCGGCCGAGGCCGCCGCCCGCCTCGGCTGGAGCATGACGACCTTCAACCGCAAGCTCGACAACGTCTGCGAGAAGCTCGACCGCATCGGCGTCGACGGGCTGCGCGGCGGTCGCGGCAAGCTGGCGACCAACCGTCGCGCCCGGCTCGTGGAGTACGCCGTCGCCACGCGCCTCGTGAGCATCGACGACCTGCCCCTGCTCGACGCGGCAGCGGAGTGAGCCCGATCGCTTGGCTGCGGGCTCGCAAGGGGCTCGCCTCGGGCGTGGTGCTGTCGCTGATGGCGGTCGGCGGCGTCACGGTCGCGGCCATGCACCGCGGGTTCCCGGTGACCGATCCCGACCTGCGGGCGCGCGAGGTGTGGGTCACCAACGGCGAGGAACTGCTCGCCGGACGACTGAACCGTCAGATCGAGGAACTCGATGCGTCCGTCGCGACGCAGTCGAACGGCGCCGACGTGCTCCAAGACGGGGCGGACGTCTTCCTCTACGATCGCGACGCGGGTTCGATCGAGCGGATCGACCCCGCCTTCACCACCCTGACGCAGCGTGTCGACGTGCCGATCGGCTCTCGCGTGGCGTTCGGCGGCGATGTGCTCGCCGTGCTGTCGCCGCGCGGCGAGCTGTGGACGATCCCCGCGGGCGGTGAGCTGTCGTTCGATGCGGCGGGCACGAAGCCCGCGATCGACGTCGGCCCCGACGCCGAGGTCGCGGTCGGCGCCGACGGCACGACGTTCGTGACCGAACCGGGCGCGCACGAGCTGCACCGGCTCGCCAGCGACGGCGGCCCACCGCTCACGACCGACCTGCCAGGGTTCGGGGCGCACCAGTTGGCCGCAGTGGGCGATCGCGCGGTCGTGCTCGACACCGAGCGTGACGTGCTGCTCGTCGAGGGTCGCGAGATCGAGCTGCCCGGCGACGCGCTGCGGCTGCAGCAGTCCGGGCCCGAGCACGACACGGCCTACGTCGCCGGCGCCGCGTCGCTCCTCGCGGTGCCGCTCGACGGGGCGTCGGTGCGCGAGATCGACGTGGATGTCGCAGGGGCGGAGCCGGCCCGCTCGGCCGAGGAGGTCGCCGCGCCGGTGTTCGTCGAGGGGTGCGTGCACGGGGCATGGGCGACGTCGTCGTCGTATGTCTCGCAGTGCCGCGACGCCGAGCCGCTGCAGTCGCGGATCGAGCCGGTGACGGTGGGCGCCCGGCTCGAGTTCCGGGTGAATCGCGATGTGGTCGCGCTGAACGACCTGAACTCGGGCAACACCTGGCTCGTCGACGCGAACCTCCGTCTCGTGGACAACTGGGAGGAGGTCACGCCGCCCGAGGAGTCCGATGAGCTGGAGGGCGACGAGAAGAGCGCCCAGCAGGTGTTCGAGGACACGCTCGCGGAGCGCACGGAGTCCAACCGCCCGCCGACGGCGCGTGACGACGAGCTCGGGGTGCGACCCGATCGCACGACACTGCTGGAGGTGCTCGAGAACGACACCGACCCCGACGGCGATGTGCTCACCATCACGTCGGTGCCCGAGGTCGCGGCATCCCTCGGCCGTCTCGAGCTGATCGACGACGGTCGTGCGCTGCAGTTCACGCCGGCCGACGGCGCGGCCGGAACGGTGTCGTTCCGCTACTCCGTCGAAGACGGACGATCGGGTGCCGCCGAAGCAGCGGTGAACGTCCGCATCGTGCCGGCCGGCGAGAACGCGGCGCCGGTCGCCTCGCGGGAGGCGGCGGTCGGCGTGGAGCAGGGGCAGCAGATCAGCTACAACGTGCTCTCCGACTGGACGGATCCCGACGGCGACGACGTCTTCCTCGTGAACGCGTCGCCGACGGGCGGGGATACGGTCCGCTTCAGCCCCGACGGGTTCGTCACGTTCGAGCATCGGAGCGGCGAGCTCGGGCTGAAGGAGGTCGCGTACACGGTCTCCGACGGGCAGACGTCCGCCTCCGGCACGCTGACCGTCGACGTGCAGGCCGTCGGGTCGCTGAACCCCGTGGGCACACCGGACTTCGAGCAGGGCTTCGCCGGCGAGACCGTGCTCCTCGAGCCGCTGGCGAACGACCTCAGCCCGTCCGGAGCGCCACTCGCGCTGCTCGGCATCGACGAGATCCCGGGCGGCCTCACGGCGACGCCCGACCTCGAGCGGGGCACGATCGCGTTCTCCTCGCCCGAGCCGGGTGACTTCACCGTGCTGTACGACCTCGGCGCAGGGGCATCCGTCAGCGTCGGCCTCGTTCGCGTGCGCATCGTCGAGCAGCCCGCGGCGGACCCGCCGCCCATCGCCGTCGTCGACACCGCGTACCTCCGCCCGGGAGAGCCGACCACGGTGTCGGTGCTCGCGAACGACGTGTCCCCGTCGGGTCGGGTGCTGGCCGTGCAGTCCGTCGACGCCACCGGGATCGACGATCTCGTGTCGGTCGAGGTGCTGACGAACACCGCCCTGCGCATCTCGGCGGTCGAGGCGCTCGACCGCCAGCTGCAACTGCGATACACGATCTCCGACGGCAGCGGCGTCTCGAGCGCCACCGTCACCGTCGTTCCGGTGCCCCCGCTCGTGAAGCACCAACCGCCGGTCGCGGTGGACGACACGGCGAAGGTGCGCGCCGGCGACATCGCGACGGTGGACGTGCTCGGCAACGACTACCACCCGGATGCCGCCGCGATGCGGGTGCTGCCGGAACTCGCCTCGACCGAGCTCGGCGGGGGCGTCGCCTTCGTCGACCGTTCCCGGGTGCGCTTCCAAGCGCCGGAGGAGCCCGGCACGTACACGGCGGTCTACTCCGTCGTCGACGACTTCGAGCAGACCGCCCGCGCGAGCATCGGCTTCACCGTCGTCGCCCGCGACGACGAGGGGAACACCGCCCCAGCCCTGCCACCGCTCACCTCGCGCACGTTCGCAGGCTCCGCCGTCACCGTCGACATCCCGCTCGACGGACTCGACCCCGACGGCGATTCGCTCGTGCTCACCGGTGTGCTCGGCGGGGCGACCCTCGGCCGCGTCGTCGAACAGACGAGCACGTCGATCACGTACGAGGCGTTCGAGGGCTCCAGCGGCACCGACACGATCACCTACGAGGTGCACGACGCGCTCGGCGAACGGGCCACCGGGTCGATCCGGATCGGGGTGATCCCGCCGCCCGAGACCTCGGCCCCGCCGAACGCCGTCGACGACGCGATCGAGATGAAACCCGGTCGTCGCGCCTCCGTCGAGGTGCTCCTGAACGACTCGGACCCGAGCGGACGCGCGCTCGGCGTCGTCGACCTCCCGCAGGTCGACGACGCCCTCGAGGCCGAGATCGACGACCGCCGCCGCGTGGTCGTCACGGCGCCCGAGCACGAAGGCGCGTTCACCCTGCGGTACGAGGTCTCCAACGGGCACGGCGGCGCCGACACGGCGTTCGTCCAGGTCGTCGTGAAGCACGACGCGACGGTGCTGCCCCCGACCGCATCGGATCAGGTCCTCGAACCGGCCGACGTCGTGGGCGTCGACACGGTGCGGGTGGACCCCTTGCGCGAGGCCACCAACCCCGGAGGCCTCGTCGACGACCTCACCGTGCGGCTCGAGGGACCGAACGCCGACCGGGCGACGCTACTCCAGGACGGCAGCGTCGAGGTGCGCCCGAGCTCGCGCCGATTCGCCGTCGCGTTCCGGCTCACGAACGAGCTCGACGAGCTCGACGCGATGGCGTTCATCGTCGTTCCGGCCGCCGGCGAGGACGCGGCCGACCCGTACCTCGCCGATCTCGATCGGATCGTCGTGCCCATGAACGGGCGCATCTCCTGGCAGGTCTCCGACATCGTCGTGGCGCCGTCGGGCCGCCCGGTGCGATCGCTGAGCGCGACGAGCACGAACTGGGCGGAGTCGTCGTTCGTCGACGAGCAGACCCTGCAGTACGTGCCGAAGCGGGACTACCGCGGCGAGGCATCGGTCACCTTCGAGGTCACCGACCGGGCCGACGCGAAGTCCGGCGACCGGCGCAACGTCTTCCTCACCATCCCGGTCTTCGTCGGCGACCCCGAGTTCGCCGACACCCCGCCCGTCTTCACCCCGCGTTCCGAGACCATCGAGGCCGGCGAGGCTCCGCTCGCGATCGATCTCCGAGCATCGACCGACCACCCGAACCCGGCGATGCTCGAACGCGTCGGCTATGCGAACCTCCGCGGCGCGACGCCGGACATCGAGGCGACCGTGGCCGGCGGCATCCTCACCGTCTCCGCTCCACTCGGCGTCGCGACGGGAACGGCGACGCGACTCTCGTTCGACGTCGTGCTCGGCGAGTTCACCGTGCCGGGCCACGTCGACGTCACCGTCGTCTCATCGACCCGTGCGAAGCCCCAGGCGCTCGACGACGGACCGTTCGAGATGCTCCGCAGCGACTCGCAGACGCTCGACGTGCTCGCCAACGACGTCAATCCGTTCCCCGGAACGGCGCTGCAGGTCGTCGCCGCCGAGATCGACCAGACGGATGTCGGTTCGAGCGCCACGGTGACCCACACGTCGACGGGGATCACCGTGCAGACCGGCGCCTCGTTCACGGGAACCCTCAGCGTGATCTACCGCATCCAGGACGCGACGAAGGATCCGAGCCGACAGACCCAGGGCCGGGTCATGGTGACCGTTCGCGAT
The DNA here is from genome assembly GCF_016907835.1 of Agromyces cerinus. Taxonomy (NCBI): domain Bacteria; kingdom Bacillati; phylum Actinomycetota; class Actinomycetes; order Micrococcales; family Microbacteriaceae; genus Agromyces; species Agromyces cerinus. Next base: position 977,100 of record NZ_JAFBCT010000001.1, read on the forward strand.
CGACCCGAGGCGCCGAAGGCCCCCGTGATCGTCTCGGAGCAGAACGGTGCGGTGAGCGTGCGCTGGTCGGCTCCGCCCGACAACAACTCGACGATCTCGGGCTACCGGCTGTCCTGGAACGGCGGCAGCACCGACTTCACCGCCGATGCCGCAGGACTCGTGCACACGATCTCGGGTCTGGCGAACGGCACGGCGTATCGCTTCCAGGTCGAGGCCGTCAACGGCATCGGCACGTCGGGTGCCTCGCCATCGAGCGCCTCGGGCACGCCGTTCGGCCTGCCGGGCGCACCCGCGAGCGCGAACCTCGTGGCGTCGGCGTCGGGCGACGCGCGACTCTCGCTGAGCTGGGCGGCGCCGAACGACGACGGCGGACGCGGCATCTCGCGCTACGAGTGGACGTTCGAGGGCACTCCCGGTGGTTCGGGCACCGCGACGGGCACCACGGCGTCGGCGACCGGTGCGAACGGCACTGGCTCCCGGTACTTCGTTGCCGCGTGCAACATCGCCGGGTGCGGGCCCCGCACCATGTCGGGCACGGCGACGCCCACCGCGCCGTGGGTTCCGGTCAACGCGACCACGGTGACGCAGAGCACCTGCCCCGAACCCGACGAGACGTACACGAACCCGCCGACGAACGCCGAACGCGGATGCACGATGAACCCCGCGGGAATGCTCTCGGCGGGCACGGCCATCGACGCCGTCTGCCGTTCGCAACGATGGGGTGAGAGCTACTTCTACATGGCCCAGGCGAGCGGCGTCTACAACGGATGGTTCGTGCTGGCCGCACACACGAACCGCGGCGCGCGCACCGTGCCCGACTGTTGAACGGGGGCGTCCCCCGCAGGCGAGGCGGGCATTGCGACGAGGGGAGTCCTGCCCATGTCGACTCCGCCCGCGATCGTGTTACCGTGTACCCCGGTGTGGGGGTTGAGCTCGGCGCCGGTACCGAGGTCGAGCGGAACAGGGGAGTGACGGAGTGAGTACCTTCACGTCTTGGGTGCGCACTCGCAAGGCTGCCGCATCGACCGTGGCGATCTCACTGCTCGCAGGCATTCCGCTCACCTTCGCCGTGCTCCATCAGGGCTTCCCCGTGACCGACGTCGACCTCGCGGCCCGCGAGGTGTGGGTCACCAACGGCAAGGAACTGCTCGCGGGTCGGCTCAACCGGCAGATCGAAGAACTCGATGCCGCGGTCAATACCGCATCGAACGCGTTCGACGTGCTGCAGGACGGCGACGATGTCTTCCTCTACGACGAGAGCCTCGGCTCGATCGAGCGCATCGATCCCGCGTTCACCACGCTCGGCCAGGGCATCGCCGCCCCTCCGGGGTCCGAGGTCGACCACGGCGGCGAGACGCTCGCGATCGTCTCGCCGAAGGGCGAGCTCTGGGTCACGGGTGCCGCGGGCGATCTGCAGCTGAACCCTGCCGACACCGAGCCGATCGCCCAGCTCGGCAAGGGCGCGCACGTCGCGGTATCGAACGACGGCGTCGTCTACGCGAGCTCCGCTGCCGACGACGAGCTCGTGAAGATCACGTCGCCGGGCAGCGGACCCGAGACGAGCGAGCTCCCGGCGATCGGCGAGCATCAGCTGTCGATCGTCGGCGACGAGCCGGTGGTGCTCGACACCGAGAAGAACGCGCTCATCATCGGTGGCAGCGCGCGGCAGCTCGATGAGACGGCGCTCAAGATCCAGCAGGTCGGCGCCGAGAGCGACTCGGTGCTCCTCGCGTCGGGCGAGGGCCTCCTGCGGGTTCCGCTCGCGGGCGGAGACGTCGAGGCGATCGCCGCCGACATCGATGCTCCGACCACTGCCGACGAGGTCGCGAGCCCGGTCTGGCTCGACGGGTGCGCCCACGGGGCGTGGGCGGGCGTCGGCCGGTACGTCAGCGCCTGCGACGGACGTGAACCGGCCGTGCAGACCATCGACCAGGTCACCGCCGGTTCGCGCCTCGAGTTCCGCGTGAACCGCAGCGTCATCGCGCTGAACAACCTGTCGAACGGCAACGTGTGGCTCGTCGACTCCAACATGCGCCTCGTCGACAACTGGGACGAAGTGACTCCGCCCGATGAGAGCGACGCCGAGGAGGGCGACGAGAAGGCGTCCCAGCAGACCTTCGAGGACACGCTCGCCGAACGCAGCGAGACGAACCGGCCGCCCACCGCGCGCGACGACGAGTTCGGTGTGCGCCCGGGGCGCACGACGCTGCTCGAGGTGCTCGAGAACGACACGGACCCCGACGGCGACGTGCTGACCGCGACGAACGTCGGCGAGATCGCCGAGGAGTCGGGCAAGCTCGAGGTCATCGACGGCGGCCGAGCGCTGCAGTTCACCCCGGCGCCGGGGGCTTCGGGCACGGTGTCGTTCCAGTACACGGCCGACGACGGACGCCTCGGCGTCGCACAGGCCCATGTCGACGTGACGATCCGCCCGATCGCCGAGAACAACCCGCCCGTCGCCATCCGCGAGGGCGCGATCAGCGTCGAGCAGGGCAAGGCGATGGGCTACAACGTGCTCAGCGACTGGATCGATCCCGACGGCGACGACGTCTTCCTCGTGAGCGCCTCGCCGACCACCGGCGACTCCGTCCGGTTCGCTCCCGACGGCTTCGTCACCTTCGAGCACAAGACCGGTGAACTCGGCACCAAGGAGGTGCAGTTCGTCGTCTCCGACGGCACGGTCACCTCGGCCGGGGTGCTGACCGTCGAGGTCAAGGAACCGGGCGCGCTGAACCCGGTCGGCACTCCCGACTTCGCCGAGGTCTTCGCCGGCGAGACGGTGATGATCGAACCGCTCGCCAACGACCTCAGTCCGTCGGGAGAGCCGCTGGCGCTCCTCGGGGTCGAGGGCACGCCGTCCAGCGCCTCCGTGACCCCGAACCTCGAGCGGGGTGCCATCGCCTTCTCGTCCCGGCAGGTCGGCAGCCACATCTTCATCTACAACCTCGGCGCCGGTGCGGCGACGAGCGTCGGCCTGATCCGCGTCGACGTCAAGGAGGCTCCGGGGGAGTCGCCGCCCCCGATCGCGGTGAAAGACACCGCGTACCTCCGTCCGGGCGAGCCGACGACCCTGCCGGTGCTCATCAACGACGTCTCGCCGAGCGGCCGGGTGCTCGCCGTGCAGACCGTCGACACCGAGGCATCCGGCGACCTGCTCTCGGTCGAGGTGCTGAACAACGCGGTCGCGAGGATCACGGCGTCCGAGGCGCTCACCGAGCAGCTCCAGTTCGCGTACACCGTGTCAGACGGCATCGCGACCTCGACGACCACCGTCACCGTCGTGCCCGTTCCGCCGCTCGTCAAGCACCAGCCACCGGTCGCCGTCGACGACGCGGTCGCCGTGCGCGCGGGCGACATCGTGACCGTGCCGGTGCTCGAGAACGACTACCACCCCGATGCCGCGCCGATCACGCTCGACAGCGAGCTCGCCGATGTCAGCGGCGCAGGCGGGCTCGCCTTCACCTCCGAGGGAACGGTCCGCTACCAGGCGCCGAAGAAGCCCGGCGTCTACTCCGTCGGCTACCGCATCTCCGACGACTACGAGCAATCGGCCTCGGCCGTCGTGCGCTTCACGGTCGTCGCTCCCGATGCCGAGGGCAACCGCGCACCGCTCCCGCTGCCGCTGACCTCCCGCACCTTCGAGGGCACCGCCGTCAAGATCGACATCCCCCTCGACGGCCTCGACCCCGACGGCGACTCCGTCACCCTCGTCGGCATCACCACGCCGCCCTCGCTCGGTCGCATCACCGACATCGGCAGCACGCACATCAGCTACGAGGCGAACGCGGGCTCTGCCGGCACCGACACCTTCACCTACGAGGTCGCCGACACCAGCGGCGCCTCTGCGACCGGCACGATCCGCATCGGCGTCATTCCGCGACCTTCCGAGGCGCTGCCGCCGAACGCGGTCGACGACGTCGTCGAACTCCGGCCCGGCCGTCGCGCGGCGATCGACGTGCTCGCGAACGACTCCGACCCGAGCGGCTACCCGATCAAGGTGCAGAAGAAGCTGCCCGAGGTGGGCGATGGACTCACCGCGAGCGTGAAGAACAACCGCGTGCTCGTCGAGGCGCCCGAGGCCGAGGGCGGCAGCTCGGTGCGGTACGAGATCACCAACGGGCACGGCGGCGCCGACGGCGCGTTCATCCAGGTGCTCGTCGCGAAGGACGCGAAGATCGAACCGCCGACCGCGCGCGACAAGATCGTGGAGCCGAAGCAGGTCGCCGACAAGAGCAGCGTGACCGTCGACCCGCTGAAGGACGCCCAGAACCCCGGCGGACTCGTCGAAGACCTCGCGGTCGCCGTCGAGGGGCCGAACTCCGAGAACGCCGAGGTGATGAGCGACGGCACCGTCAAGGTCACCCCGACGTCGGAGCGCCAGGCGATCGCCTACCGCCTGACGAACGAGGTCGACGACCTGACGGCGATGGCCTTCATCGTCGTGCCCCCGAACGTCGCCCCCGATGACGACGAGCAGAAGGAGCAGGAGCAGGTCTTCCCGCCTCCGTACCTCGCCGACCTCGGTCCGCAGATCGTGCGCATGAACGGCACGATCTCGTGGAACCTCGGCGACATCGTGATCGTGCCCTCCGGCAAGCCGGCGCGCATCCTCTCCGCGACGGCGTCCAACAGCGACGGCACGTCTCCGATGACGGATGCCTCGACGCTCACCTACACCCCGGCGGAGGACTACCGCGGGCCGGCGAGCGTGACCTTCGAGGTGACCGACGGCGAGAGTGCGACCGACCCGAAGGGCAGGAAGGCGTTCCTCACGATCAACGTGACCGTCGGCGACCCGAACTTCGAAGACGTGCCGCCGTCGTTCACGCCCCGCACCGTGCAGGTCGAGGCCGGAGAGGCCGCGCAGGAGATCGATCTGCGCGAGTCGAGCGGCCACCCGAGCGACGCGATCCTGCAGCAGCTGACGTACAACGGCCTGCAGGGCCAGAGCGAGGACTTCACGGCGAGCCTCAACGGGTCGATGCTCACCGTCGGCTCGCCTCTCGGCGTGCAGCCCGGCACGAAGACGACGCTCACGTTCACGGTCGACTACAAGGAGTTCTCGGTCCCCGGATCGATCGACGTCGAGGTCGTGAGCTCCTCCAGGCCGACCGCGCAGGTTCGCGACGACGGCCCTGTCGAGATGGAGCCCGCGACGAGCAAGGGCATCGACGTGCTCGCCAACGACCTCAACCCGTTCGAGTCCGACGGCGTGCCGCTCAGGATCATCGATGCCCAGATCGATCAGGCGTCGGTCGGGTCCACGGCGAGCGTGAGCTACACCGCTTCCGACATCACGGTCACGACCGGCCCGACGTTCACGGGCGAGCTGAGCATCGTCTACCGGGTGCAGGACGGCACGAAGGATCCGTTGCGCGAGGTGACCGGCCGGGCGACCGTGATCGTGCGCGCCCCGCCCGACCGGCCCGCGCAGCCTGTGGCATCCGCCGGCGACGGGGCCGCCACCATCAGGTGGCAGGCGCCCGCGACCAACAACTCTCCGATCATCGACTACACCGTTCGTTGGTCGGGCGGCGAGAAGACCTTCCCTGCCGACGCTGCGGGTTCGAACCAGCCGATCGGCAACCTGACCAACGGTCAGGGGTACGCGTTCACCGTGACCGCGAGGAATGAGAAGGGCAGCTCCGCGGCATCGCCCGCGAGTGACACCGTGACGCCCTACGGCACGCCCACGGCCCCGCGCAACGTGTCGATCAGCGCGGGCGGCACCGCGCCCGCCACGCTGAACATGAACTGGAGCGAGCCGTCGATCACCGGCGGCGGATCCCTGCAGTACAAGTGGCGCCTGAACGGCGGGGCCTGGAACTACACGAACGCGACGTCGGCGTCGACCGGCGGCGCGAGCGCGGGCACCTGGACCGTCGAGGTGCAGGCGATCAACCGGGGCAGCGGCCAGACGGGTCCCGGCGCGAGCGCCTCGACCGTCGTCAGCAACCCGCAGCCGTCGGGATCGATCGGCAAGGGCGCGAGCATCTCGTGCCAGAGCGGCGGCGGCGGCTGCGCCGAGGTGCGCATCACCTGGTACAACATGGATCCCGGCACCTACAAGGTCTACGCCACGATCAACGGCGGCGCGGTGGGCAGCTACAAGGAGACCATGTCCATCGGAGCCGACGGCCGCGCGCAGCTGCAGAACCACCTCGGTGTGCGATCGGCGGGCGAGACGATCGCGGTGCACTTCGAGAACGTGAGCGGTGGCACCTCTCGCACGCTCGGTGCCATCAGCGGCAGTCAGTGGAACAGCATCAACTTCAACTCGTGGTGACCCGGCGTCACCAGCACAGCCAGAACATCTCAGAGGAGCACGTATGTCAGTGACACAGGAACAGGCGGACTGGTTCGCCGACGCATTCGCGAAGCTCGTCGACAACGTCGACCAGGCGATCCTCGGCAAGCGCGAGGTCATCAGGCTCGTGGTGACGGCGCTGCTCAGCGACGGCCACGTGCTGCTCGAAGACGTGCCGGGCACCGGCAAGACGGTGCTCGCCAAGGCGCTCGCGAACACGCTCGACGGCTCGAACTCGCGCATCCAGTTCACCCCCGACCTGCTTCCGTCGGATGTCACCGGCGTGACGATCTACGACCAGGGCAAGGGCGTCTTCGAGTTCCACAAGGGCCCGATCTTCGCCTCGATCGTGCTCGCCGACGAGATCAACCGTGCGAGCCCCAAGACGCAGTCGGCCCTGCTCGAGGTCATGGAGGAGGCGCGCGTCACCGTCGACGGCGTGAGCCACGATGTGGGCCGCCCGTTCATGGTCATCGCGACGCAGAACCCCGTCGAGCAGGCCGGCACCTACACGCTGCCCGAGGCGCAGCTCGACCGCTTCCTGATCAAGACGTCGCTCGGCTACCCCGACCACAACACCGCGGTCGCCCTGCTCCTCGACTCGTCGAACCGTGCCCGTGCATCGAAGGTCTCGCCGATCATCGCCCCCGGGTCGGTGGCGGCGATGGCCCAGCTGGCCTCGGAGGTGTTCGTCGACGCATCCGTGCTCGCGTACCTCAACCACATCGTGACCGCCACCCGCACCCACAAGGACTCCACGCTCGGCGTCAGCATGCGCGGCGCGCTCGCACTCGCGCGTGCCGTCAAGACGTGGGCGCTGTCGCAGGGGCGCACCTACGTGACGCCCGACGACGTGCGGGAGCTGGCGGTGCCCGTGCTCGCGCACCGCATCATCGTCGATCCCGAGTCGGACTTCGCCGGCGTCACCGCCGAAGACATCGTGAGCCGAGTGCTGGTCGACATCGAACCGCCCGCGTACCGCGCGGCATGACGAGCACCGCCGCGCCCGAACGCCCGGAGGCCGCCGCTCCGCGCGTGCCCTCGCAGACCACGATCGCCCTGCGGGGTGTCTGGCGAGCCATCACGGGCGGCGTCCGCAACGCGCTCCGGCTGTCGGGGCAGGCCCTGGGCCGCGTCTTCGGGTTCGCGGCGCCGGTGACGAGCGTGGTCTCGCCCCTCGGCTGGATCGTGCTCGCCGGCGCGGTGGTAGCGTTCGCGCTCAGCCGCATCTTCGGCTGGATCGAGTTCGGGTTCGTCGCGGCGACGCTCGCCGCAGCACTCCTCGTCGCGGTCGCATTCGTCTTCGGCCGCGCGAACTTCAGCGTGCACATCGAGCTGAACCCGCACCGCGTCGTCGCGGGCGAGCGTGCGCTCGGCCGCATGCTCGTGACGAACATCGCCGCGAAGCCGTCGATCCCGTCTCGCACGGAGCTGCCGGTGGGCGGCGCCGTCGCCGAGTTCGTGGTTCCGGTGCTCGCGCCGGGCGCCGAGCACGACGAGCTCTTCGCCGTGCCGACCCATCGTCGTGCCGTCATCGTCGCCGGTCCGGCGATCACGGTGCGCGGCGACCAGCTCGGGCTGCTGCGCCGCACCGTGCGCTGGACCGACGAGGTCGAGCTCTTCGTGCACCCCGTCACGGCTCGGCTGGCGCCGAGCGCCTCCGGTCTCGTGCGCGACCTCGAGGGCGAGGTCACGAAGACGATCACGAACGACGACATCTCCTTCCACGCCCTGCGCTCCTACGAACCGGGCGATGCGCTTCGCAACGTGCACTGGCGCACCTCCGCCCGCACCGGCCAACTCATGGTGCGCCAGTTCGAGGAGACCCGCCGGTCGCAGCTCACGATCGTGCACACCACCGACCGCGCCGCCTACGCCTCCGAAGACGAGTTCGAACTCGCCATCTCCATCACCGCGTCGATCGGGGTCCAGGTCGTGCGCGACGGCACCAGGATGAGCATCGTGAGCGAGCGGATGCCGCTCTCCACCGCCACCCCGACGTCGCTGCTCGATGACTCCTCGCGTCTGGTCGAGACCTCGGGCGACCATGCGAACCTGCGCGACTTCGCGCGGGACTCGACGAAGCGCCTGCCGCCGCCGAGCGTCGTGATGATCGTCGGAGGGTCGCAGGTGCCGCTCGCCGACTTCCGCGCCGCCGAGACGGTCTTCGGCCTCGACACGCAGACCATCGGGTTCCGTGCCGAGTTCGGCGCGCCGTCGCGCATCGCGAAGGTGTCGGGCCTCACGGTCGTGACGATCGGCGCGATCGGCGATCTTCCCCGAGTGATGCGGCGGGTGCGACCGTGACCGAATCCTCGACTCCCGTACACGCGGTCCCTTCGACGCCGGCGTCCGCCGCTCCGTCCGCCATGCGGCCGTTCCCGGCCCGGGCGTGGCCCGACGTCGCGATCATCTCGGTGCTGTCGCTCCTCGGCGTCATCGGCTACGAGACCTCGTTCGGCGACTACAACTTCCTGATCGCCGGGATCGGCGGTCTCGTCGTCGGCACCGCGTTCGGCGTGCTCGGCTACGTGCTCCGCCTCGGTGTGGTCACGAACGTGCTCGCCGCCCTGCTCGGCTACTTCCTGTTCGGCAGCGCGCTCACGATGCCCGCCCAGTCGTTGTTCGGGGTGGTGCCGAGCCTCGAATCGCTCGCGGGCCTCGCGCTCGGCGCCGTGTGGGGCTGGGCGGACATCGTCACCCTCCAGACACCGGTCGAGGCGCCCTACTACATCCCGGTCGTGCCGTACTTCGCGACCTGGCTGGTCGCGCTCGTCGGCACGATGCTCGCGAGCCGCTGGCTGGTTGTCCGGCGCACGCCGCTCCGGTCGACCGTGCTGCTCATCGGCCCGGCGCTCCTGTTCCTCTCGGGCATCCTGCTCGGCACCGACGAGACCTACTTCGCCGGAGTCCGCGGCGTCGCGTTCGCCGCGATCGCGCTCATCTGGCTCGGCTGGCGCCGACAGGCCGCTCCTGCGGCGAGCGATGAGGGAGCGACCCGGCTGCGGCGACGCAAGTTCGCCGGAACGGGCATGCTCGTCACGGGCGCGGTGCTCGTCGGCGCCCTCGCCGGCACCGCGCTCGCCCCGACGCAGCCCGATCGCTTCGTGCTGCGCGAGGAGATCACTCCGCCGTTCGATCCGCTCGCGTTCCCGAGCCCGCTCGCGGGCTTCCGCGCGTACACGAAGGACCTCGCAGACACGACGCTCTTCACGGCGAAGGGGCTCGAGCCCGGCGATGTCATCCGGCTCGCGAGCATGGACTCGTACGACGGCCGTCTCTGGAACGTCGCCGGCCCCGAGGACATGACCTCCTCCGACGGCGGGTTCGAACTCGTCGGCGAGACGCTGCCGTTGCCCGAGCTCATGCGCGCGGGCGCCGAACGTTCGGCCGAGATCGAGATCTCCGCCTACGACGACGTCTGGCTGCCGGGCGTCGGGTATCCGACCCGCTTGGCGTTCGACGACGCCGCGAGCGTCGCCAGCGCGGGCGACCTGCGCTACAACTCCGCGACCGGCACCGCGGTGCTGACGAGCGGCGTCGACGAGGCGTACCGCTACTCGATCGATGCGACGCTGCAGAAGGGGATCGACGACGACGATCTCCTCGACACCCCGGCAGCCCTGATCGACCTCGCACCGGTCGAGAACACGCCCGACGTCGTCGTCGCCAAGGCGCAGGAGTTCGCCGGCGACGCCGAGACTCCCATCGAGCAGCTGCGCGCGATCGAGACGGCGCTGAAGACCCAGGGCTTCCTGAGTCATGGCCTCGCCTCCGACGCCGTCCCCTCTCGTGCCGGACACGGCGCCGACCGCATGATCGAGCTCTTCACACGGAGCCAGATGATCGGCGACGAGGAGCAGTACGCCTCGGCGATGGCCCTCATGGCCAGGTACCTCGGGTACCCGGCCCGGGTGGTCATGGGATTCGCGCCGCAGATCGGTGACGACGCCGAATCCGTCGAGGTCGTGGGCGACGACGTCACGGCCTGGGTCGAGGTCGCCTTCGAGGACGTGGGCTGGGTGGCGTTCCATCCCACTCCCGACGAGACCGACATCCCGCAGGATCAGACCCCGAAGCCGAAATCGGAGCCGCAGCCGCAGGTGCGCCAGCCTCCGAGGAGCGACAACGAGGACGAGGACCTGCTCACCGCCGTCGAGATCGACGACAGCGACGACGAGAAGAAGAACCAGCCCTTCGTCATCCCGCTGTGGGCCTGGGTCACGGCCGGCGTGGTCGGCATTCCACTGCTGCTGTTCTTCGGCACGATGCTCGTGATCGCGGCGATCAAGGCGCGCCGTCGCCGACGGCGGCGCAACCGCGGGTCGGGGGATCGACGCGTCGCGGGGGCCTGGGACGAGCTGACCGACGAGTTCGCCGAACTCGGCTTCGACGTGCCGCGCGTCGGCAGCCGCCGTCAGACGGCCACGGTGATCGAGCGGCAGCTGCGCGAACAGGGTCTCGGCGATGCGCGCGGAGCGCACACCGACACGGGCCCCGTGCGGGTCGTCCGCGCCGATGCGCCCGCGAGCGGCATCCGGGTGATGCCGTTGGCCGATGCCACCGACCGGGCGGTCTTCGGAGGCGAGGAGATCGAGCAGAGCGTCGTCGACGAGAGCTGGAGCGCCGCGACCGAGGCGGTCGGCCTCGCACGCGCGGCATCCGGTCGTCTCAGGCGTCTCTTCAGCCGCTTCCGCATCCGGTCGAAGCGGGACTGGGCGCAGGTCGACATCTCGGGAGCGAAGCCGGCCAAGCCTGCGAAGGCGGCCAAGCGCGCTGGGCCCGGAAGCGGCGAGGCTGCGGCACCCGCAGCAGGATGACACGGTGCTGCGCCGGCGTCGCGTGCTCGCCTAGAGTGGAGCCGTGGAACACGAGGGGTTCATCGTTCCGCCTCCCGGGTTGATCCCCGACACGGTCGAGGCGCCGCCGCGGCCCGCGCCTGCCGTGGCGCCGGCCGCCTTCCCGACGTTCACGCCGGCGGCGCCCGCGCCGCCGCCGCAGCCCGTCCTGCCCGAGGCGCAGGCCGTGCCGCACGGGCCGTGGATCCTCTCGCTCGACGACGGCCAGCGGTTCCAGGTCGGCGGTTCGCTCGTGCTCGGTCGCGACCCGGCACACGTGCCCGTGCGGCCGCACGCGGTGCTCGTGCCCGTCGTCGATGCGGCGAAGTCGGTGTCGAAGACCCACGCCATCGTCGATCTCGAGGGCGCCGAGCTCTCGATCACCGACCTGCACTCGACGAACGGCGTGCTCGTGACCGATGCGCACGGCGTCGAGCGCGACCTCGATCCGGGCGAGCGCGTGGTGCTCTCGCCGGGCGACCGGGTCGAACTCGGCACCTTCGCGGTGCGCGTCGAGCGGGCGTGACCGCTCGGCGTCATCTGGCGGGGCCGACGTTTTCGAGGTGTTAGCCTGAAGTTGTGCGCGCACGACGACGTCTTCTCCTTCGTTGCCGCGGCGGGGCTTCGTTCTGAGGCCTTCCCCGCCGCGGAGTCTGTCGTCGGCTGACCCCTGGACCTGAGGAAGACGAACGCATGAACGCAGCACCCACGAACAACGCTGTCGCAACGGGTGAAGCCCCGCGCACCCTGGCCGAGAAGGTGTGGAACGCCCACCTGGTCAAGCAGGGCGAAGACGGCACCCCCGACCTGATCTACATCGACCTGCACCTCGTGCACGAGGTCACCAGCCCGCAGGCCTTCGACGGCCTGCGCATGGCCGGCCGCCCCGTGCGCCGGCCCGATCTGACGATCGCGACCGAAGACCACAACACGCCGACGCTCGACATCGACAAGCCGATCGCCGACCTGACGAGCCGCACGCAGATCGAGACTCTGCGTCGAAACGCCGCGGAGTTCGGTATCCGCCTGCACTCCCTCGGCGACAAGGAACAGGGCATCGTGCACGTCGTGGGCCCGCAGCTCGGCCTGACGCAGCCCGGCATCACGGTGGTGTGCGGCGACTCGCACACCTCGACCCACGGCGCGTTCGGCGCGATGGCGTTCGGCATCGGCACGAGCGAGGTCGAGCACGTGCTCGCCACGCAGACCCTGCCGCTGAAGCCCTTCAAGACCATGGCGATCAACGTCGAGGGCGCACTGCGTCCCGGGGTCACCGCGAAGGACATCATCCTCGCGGTCATCGCGAAGATCGGCACCGGCGGCGGCCAGGGCTACGTGCTCGAGTACCGCGGCAGCGCGATCCGCGCGCTCTCGATGGACGGGCGCATGACCATCTGCAACATGTCGATCGAAGCGGGTGCGCGAGCCGGCATGGTGGCCCCGGATGCCACGACCTACGCGTACCTCGAAGGTCGCGACCACGCACCGTCCGGCGCCGACTGGGACACCGCCGTCGCCTACTGGGACACGCTCGCCACCGACGAGGGCGCCACGTTCGACGCCGAGGTGTTCATCGACGCCGACACGCTCGAGCCCTTCGTCACCTGGGGCACGAACCCCGGTCAGGGCGTCTCGCTCTCCGAGAACGTTCCCGACCCGGCCGCCATCGAGGACCAGCACGAGCGCGCCGCCGCCGAGCGGGCGCTCGAGTACATGGACCTCGAGGCGGGCACGCCGCTGAAGGACATCCGCGTCGACGCGGTGTTCATGGGCTCGTGCACCAACAGTCGCATCGAAGACCTGCGGGCGTTCGCCTCGATCATCAAGGGCAAGCAGAAGGCCGATGGCGTACGCGTCATGGTCGTGCCCGGCTCGGCTCGCGTGCGTCTCGAGGCGGAGGCAGAGGGCCTCGACAAGGTCTTCACCGATTTCGGCGCCGAATGGCGATTCGCGGGCTGCTCGATGTGCCTCGGCATGAACCCCGACCAGCTCGCCCCGGGCGAGCGCTGCGCGTCGACCTCGAACCGCAACTTCGAGGGGCGCCAGGGCAAGGGCGGCCGTACGCACCTCGTGTCGCCGCTGGTGGCCGCTGCCACCGCCATCCGCGGAACCCTCTCGAGCCCCTGGGATCTGCAGACCGAAGGGGAGGGGAACTGATCATGGAGAAGATCACCACCGTCACGGGCACCGCTGCGCCGATGCGCCGCTCGAACGTCGACACCGACCAGATCATCCCCGCGGTGTTCCTGAAGCGGGTCACGAAGACCGGGTTCGACGACGCGCTCTTCCACGCCTGGCGCCAGGACCCCGACTTCGTGCTGAACCGGCCCGAGCACCAGGGTGTGAAGGTGCTCATCGCCGGCCCCGACTTCGGCACCGGCTCGAGCCGCGAGCACGCCGTCTGGGCGCTGCGCGACTTCGGCTTCGACGTCGTCATCAGCTCGCGATTCGGCGACATCTTCCGCGGCAACTCGGGCAAGCAGGGCCTGCTCGCCGCACAGGTCGCCTATGAGGACGTCGAGCGGCTCTGGGAGGTCGTCGAGGCGGACCCGGGAATAGAGGTCACCGTCGATCTGGTTGAGCGAACAGTGACCGTAGGGTCGCTGAAGGTGCCGTTCGAGATCGACGACTACACTCGATGGAGGCTGCTCGAGGGGCTCGATGACATCGGGCTCACCCTCAGAGATGAAGCGGCAATCGCCGAGTTCGAGTCTCATCGAGAATCGTGGCGGCCGAAGACGCTCCCCATCCGGGAGCCGGCGGAATCAGGGAGTCTGTGAACACACTCGGGCAAGATGCCAAGAACCATGGAACGGCAGTCGGGTTGAACGTCGACAAGATCACGATCAACGGCGGCAAGCCGCTCCGCGGTCGCATCGAGTTGAAGGGCGCGAAGAACCTCGTCACCAAGGCGATGGTCGCGGCCATCCTCGGCGACACTCCGAGCGTGCTGAAAGACGTGCCGAACATCAGCGACGTCCGCATCGTCCGCGGCCTCCTCGAGGTGCACGGCGTGAGCGTGACGCAGGGCATCGAAGAGGGCGAGCTCATCCTCGACCCGTCGGCCGTCGAGACCGCCCACATGGCCGACATCGACGCGCACGCCGGGTCGAGCCGCATCCCGATCCTGTTCTGCGGCCCGCTGCTGCACCGTCTCGGCGAGGCGTTCATCCCCGACCTCGGCGGCTGCCGCATCGGCGACCGCCCGATCGACTACCACCTCGAGGTGCTGCGCAACTTCGGCGCCATCGTCGAGAAGCTGCCGAGCGGCATCCGCATGTCGGCGCCCGGCGGCCTGCACGGCGCCAAGGTCTCGCTGCCCTACCCGAGCGTCGGGGCGACCGAGCAGGTGCTGCTGACCGCGGTGCTCGCCGACGGCATCACCGAGCTCTCGGGAGCGGCCATCGAGCCCGAGATCATGGATCTCATCAACATCCTGCAGAAGATGGGTGCGATCATCACGGTCGACACCGACCGGGTCATCCGCATCGAGGGCGTCGACAAGCTCGACGGCTACACGCACCGCGCGCTCTTCGACCGCAATGAGGCCGCGAGCTGGGCCGCTGCGGCCCTCGCGACCGACGGCGACATCTTCGTCGGCGGCGCACGCCAGGCCGAGATGCTGACCTTCCTCAACGTCTTCCGCAAGGTCGGCGGCGACTTCGAGATCCAGGAAGACGGCATCCGCTTCTTCCACCCCGGCGGCGAGCTCTCGCCCGTCATCATCGAGACCGACGTGCACCCCGGCTTCATGACCGACTGGCAGCAGCCGCTCGTGATCGCCCTCACGAAGGCGAAGGGCGTCTCGATCGTGCACGAGACGGTCTACGAGCAGCGCTTCGGCTTCGTCGACGCGCTCGTCGAGATGGGCGCGTCGATCGAGGTGCACAAGGAGTGCCTCGGCGGTCGTCCGTGCCGGTTCGGGCAGCGCAACTTCAAGCACTCCGCCGTCATCTCGGGCCCGACGAAGCTCACCGGTGCCGACATCGAGGTGCCCGACCTGCGCGGCGGGTTCAGCCACCTCATCGCGGCGCTCACGGCCGACGGCCGTTCGACCGTCTCGAACGTCGGCATCATCGCTCGCGGTTACGAGAACTTCATCACGAAGCTGGAGCTCCTCGGGGCGGACTTCGAACTCGAAGGATAATGGGGGAGTGCCACACGACGACACATCCTCGACGAGTTCGATGAAGCCGCGTTCGGAGACCCGCCGACCGTCGTTCTTCTGGTTGCTCGCGGCCATCGCCCTCCCACCGCTCGGACTCGCGGTCCGCTACCGGTTCCACCACCGTGAACGGCTGCCCCAGTCGGGCGCATTCGTGCTCGCGCCGAACCACTACAGCGAGATCGACCCGCTCGTGATCGGGGCGGCCGTGTGGAAGCTCGGCCGCGCGCCGCGCTTCCTCGCGAAGGCCTCGCTCTTCAAGAACCCCGTGCTGGGTTGGCTCCTGCGCACCTCCGGGCAGATCCCGGTCGAGCGTGCGGGCAGCAAGAGCCACCGGGCGCTCCGCGCAGCGGAGGAGCTCGTCGAGAAGGGGCGCATGGTCGTCGTCTACCCCGAGGGCTCGCTCACCCGCGACCCCGACCTGTGGCCGATGCGCGGCAAGACGGGCGCCGTGCGCATCGCACTCGAGCGCGACATCCCGATCATCCCCGCGGCCCACTGGGGCACGCAGGAGCTGATGCCGCGCTACGGCAAGAAGCTCCACCCGTTCCCGCGCAAGACGATCGACGTGATCATCGGCGAACCGCTCGACCTCAGCGCCTATCGAGGCCGGCCGCTCACGCAGAGCAGCCTGCTCGAGGCGACGGGGGAGCTCATGGACGCGGTCGCCGAACTGCTCGCAGAGCTGCGCGGTGAGCCGGCACCGGCCGAGCGTTGGGATCCGACTCAGCACGGCCAGAAGGAGACGGGGCGCCTTGAAGACTAGAGATCCCGCCAAGAAGTCCGGAGGCCGCAAGGCCGCAGGCAAGCGCGTCGCCGTCCTCGGCGCCGGCAGCTGGGGCACCACCTTCGCGAAGATCCTCGCCGACGGCGGCGCCGATGTGGTGCTGTGGGCCCGGCGCCCCGAGCTGGCACGTGAGATCCAGGAGGCCAAGCGCAACAGCGACTACCTCCCGGGCGTGAACCTGCCGCTCGGCCTCCGTGCCACGAGCCGCCTCGACCTCGCCCTCGCGGGCGCCGAGCAGGTCTACATCTCGGTGCCGAGCCAGTCGCTGCGCGAGAATCTCGCGATCATCGCGCCGCACCTGCACGCACAGGCATCCGTGGTCTCGCTCATGAAGGGCGTCGAGAAGTCGACGGGCAAGCGCATGAGCGAGGTCATCGCCGAGGTGCTGCGCCTCGACCCGGCGCAGATCGCCGTGATCTCGGGGCCGAACCTCGCGCTCGAGATCGCGAAGGAGCAGCCGACGGCCGCCGTCGTGTCGTCGACGAGTCTCGAGACGGCCCAGGCCGTGGCATCCGTTGCGCGCAACCGCTACTTCCGCACGTTCGTGAACACCGACGTGATCGGCACCGAGTTCGGCGGCGTGCTGAAGAACCTCATCGCCGTCGCGATCGGCATCGTCGACGGCGTCGGCTACGGCGAGAACACGAAGGCGTCGATCATCACGCGCGGTCTCGTCGAGATGACCGACTTCGCGGTCGCGTACGGCGCGCACCCCGAGACCCTCGCCGGGCTCGCGGGGCTCGGCGACCTCATCGCGACGAGCCAGTCGCCGCTCTCGCGCAACAACACCGCCGGGCGGCTGCTCGGCCAGGGCTACCACCTGAACGACGTCGTCAATCAGATGCAGCAGACCACAGAGGGGCTCGCATCGGTCGGGCCGATCCTCGAACTGGCGCGTGCGATGGGCGTCGACATGCCCATCGTCGAACAGGTCCGACAGGTGCTCGCGGGCACCCTCGACCCGAAGGACATCGCGCCGCACCTCACGACAGACGACGAGCCTCAGGGCGAAAGGACGATCGATGGACAAGCTCAGAGTGGTTCTGCTGTTCGGAGGGCGTTCCAGCGAGCATTCGATCAGCTGCGCCACGGCGGGCGGGGTGCTTCGGGCGATCGACCGTAGCCGTTTCGAGGTGATCCCGGTCGGGATCACCCACGACGGCGCGTTCGTGCTCGAGTCCGACGACGCCGACCGCTTCGCCCTCGACCCGGCGCATCTGCCCGAGGTCGTCGACAACGGCAGTCGGGTGCGCTGGCCGGAGAGCGCGTCGTCGCGCGAGCTGAAGGTGACGGATGCCTCGGGCGAACGCTCGCTCGGCGACGTCGACGTGGTCTTCCCGATCCTGCACGGCCGCTTCGGCGAAGACGGCACGGTGCAGGGGCTGCTGGAGCTCCTCGGCCTGCCGTACGTCGGAAACGGCGTGCTCGCCTCGTCGATCGGCATGGACAAGCACTTCACGAAGACGGTGCTCGAGGGCGCCGGCATCGCCGTGGCACCGTGGGTGACGTTGACCCGCGCCTCGCTCGACGAGAATCGCGAGCTGTGGGAGCGCCGCACCAAGGCGCTCGGCATGCCCGTCTTCGTGAAGCCGGCACGCGCCGGCTCGTCGGTGGGCGTGACGAAGGTGGCCGACTGGTCGGAGCTCGACGCGGCCCTCGAGACCGCGTTCGCCGAAGACGGCACGGTGCTCGTCGAGGCGGCCGTGGTCGGCCGCGAGATCGAGTGCGGTGTGCTCGGCGGCTCAGGCACCCCCGTTCGTGTGAGCGTCGCCGGCGAGGTCGTCGTGAGCGGCCGCGAGTTCTACGACTTCGAGGCGAAGTACCTCGACGCTCCGGGCGTCGAGCTGATCTGCCCCGCCGAGCTCGGCGACGGCGAGCTCTTCGAGCTGCAGCGCGTCGCGCGCCACGCGTTCGAGGCGATCGGCGGCGAGGGGCTCGCGCGCGTCGACGTGTTCCTGACCGACGAGGGCTTCGTCGTGAACGAGATCAACACGATGCCGGGCTTCACGCCGATCTCGATGTTCCCGACCTGCTGGCAGCAGTCGGGGCTGGCCTACCCCGACCTCATCGCCGAACTCATCGACGGCGGGTACGCGCGGGGCAGCCGCTAGCTTCATCTGCGGGTTGAGCCTGCCGAAGCCCGAGCCTGCCGAAGCCCAGGGCCGGCCGAAACCCAGGTCGTGGTTTCGGCAGGCTCAACCGGCAGGATGCGTGGGCCTCAGTCCGTCGTCTCGTCGAGCGTCGTGCAGCCGCCGTCGGCCGGGATCACGGAGACCGCGGCCGCGAGCTCGGTGATGACGGTCGTGCCCGAGACCACGTCGTTGTCGACGAGCACCTCGACGGCCGGCGTGCGCCCGTACGTCGTGAACAGGTAGTTCGGGGCATCCGACTCGTCGATCACCCAGTCGACTCCGTTGACGCTCACGCACCGATCGGTCGTCGGGCCGGGCGTCTCGGCGCCGCAGCGCAGGATGACGGATGCCGGTTCGCCCCAGGCTCCGGTGCCCTGCGCGTTGGTCTCGCGCTCGACCTGTTCGGCCTCGGTGTCCTTCGCGAGCGTGTCGGGAAGGCGCACGACGACGGCCGCGCATGCGGGATCGCTCGCGAGCGGCGCGGTCTCGATCGGAACGGGCTGGCTGCAGCCGGCGAGCACGAGCACCGAGGCGGCGGTGACGGCGGCGGCGAGCAGGCGGCGTCTCGGGCGAGACCGGGGGGCGACGGAGGAATCGGACATCCCGTTCAGGCTATCGCGAGCAGCCGGAGCGGAGCTGGACGTCGTCGCCCGCACGCACGCTAGCGTGAAGGCATGCACGAGCCCGACCGCGCGGACCCCGCAGCCCTGCCCCGTACCGTCGGCGAACTCGGTGAAGACGCCGCGCTGGCGCGCATCCTGCCGCGGTTGCGCCCGGCCGACGCGGCGATCCTCGGCCCGGGCGACGATGCGGCGGTGATCGCCGCCGCCGACGGGCGGTTCGTCGTGACCACCGACCTCATGGTGCAGGGCCCCGACTTCCGGCTCGCCTGGTCGACGCCCTACGAGCTCGGCTGGAAGGCGGCGGCCACGAACCTGACCGACGTCGCCGCCATGGGCGCACGCCCGACCGCACTCGTGGTGGCGATCGCCGCGCCGCCGTCGCTCGACGCCGTGGTGCTCGAGGGCATCGCCGACGGCCTCCGCGAGGGACTCGCGGCGCTCGCCCCGGGGGCGGGCGTCGTCGGCGGCGACCTCACGGCCTCCGCGGTGCTGACGATCGCGGTGACCGCCTTCGGAGACCTCGAGGGCCGGTCGCCGGTGACCCGGAGCGGCGCCCGCCCCGGCGACGTCGTCGCGCACGCCGGCGTTCGCGGCGACGCCGCCCTCGGTCTCGCCCTGCTCTTCGACGAGGCGACGGATGCCGCGGGCGAACCCGACGCCGCCGCGGCCGTGGCGTTGCGCGCCAGGCATCCCGAACTCGTCGCGGCCCAGTTGGCGCCGTCGCCGCCGGTCGCCGCCGGGGTCGCTGCGGCGATCGGAGGGGCGACGGCGATGCTCGACGTCTCCGACGGGCTCGCGCGGGACGCCCGCCGCATCGCCCAGGCGAGCGGCGTCGGCATCGACTTCTCGGCGAGCGCGCTCGGGCCGGATGTGCGTCTCGCCCTCGCGGGAGGCGAGGACCACGGTCTGCTCGCGACCTTCCCGGCCGATGTCCCGCTGCCCGAACCGTTCGCGCGCATCGGCGTCGTGACCGGCGCGGCGGGCCGGCTCTTCGTCGACGGCGTCGCGATCGATTCGGCGGGGTGGGATCCCTACTCGGGCTGGGACGGCAGGTCGGGCTGAGCCGTGGTCGCCCACCACAGGGTCGTCTCGCCGTAGTCGCGGCGGCGTTCGGGTTCGATGCCGGCGGGCCACGCGGGTTCGGGAGAGCGGGAGCTCCGTTCGACCATCACGACGGCGTCGGGTGCGAGCAGGGGCGCGAGCAGCTCGAGGTCGCGTGCGAGGGCGACCTCGTCGAGGTCGTACGGCGGGTCGATGAACGCGAGGTCGACGCCTGCGGCAGCCGTCTCGAGATACGCCGCCACGGGGCGCACGGCCACGCGGAGGTGCGGTCGACGCCCGCCCTTCGCCGCCTTCAGCAGGGCATCGGCATTGGCGCGGCACACTTCGGCTGCGGGCTTGGCGCGTTCGACGAGCACGACGTCGGTGGCGCCGCGGCTCGCAGCCTCGAGGCCGAGTGCGCCGGAGCCGGCGTAGAGATCGAGCACGCGGGCGCCGTCGAGGGCGTCTCGCGCCTCGAGAGCGGAGAAGATCGCCTCGCGCACGCGGTCGCTCGTGGGACGGGTGCCGGAGCGCGGCACCCGGAGGGTGAGTGAGCCGGCGTATCCGGCGATGATGCGGGTCATGCTCAGGCGAGCATAACGGCCGACCTCCGGGCGCTGCCATGATGCGTGGATGCGCGGCATGCTCGGCCGACCTCCGGGCGCTGCCATGATGCGTGGATGCGCGGCATGCTCGGGCGACCTCCGGGCGCTGCCATGATGCGTGGATGCGCGGCATGCTCGGCCGACCTCCGGGCGCTGCCATGATGCGTGGATGCGCGGCATGCTCGGGCGACCTCCGGGCGCTGCCATGATGCGTGGATGCGCGGCATGCTCGGCCGACCTCCGGGCGCTGCCATGATGGGAGGGTGGATGACTCGACCGACCAGGTGCCCGCCGAACCGTCCCGACACCGCGGCGCCGAACAGCAGATGATCGACCGACTCTGGGATTTCGGGAACCCTGCGGCCAGTGAGGAGCGGTTCAGGGAGGCCGCAGACGACGACGGCAACTCCGCGCACCTGCGCGCCGTGATGACGACGCAGCTCGCTCGGGCCGTCGGCATCCAGGGCCGTGTCGACGAGGCGCTCGCGGCGCTCGAGGGCGTTGCGGCAGGCGTTCCCGCCGCTGATCGCGGAAAGGACGCCGCAGAGCTCCGGGCTCGTGTGGCGATCGAGCGGGGCCGGCTCGCGGCATCCGCCGGTCGCCCGGCCGACGCCGTGCCCGAACTCACCCGTGGCGTGCGCGAGGCCGCGCTCGCCGGATCGACGTTCCTCGTGCTCGACGCGCTGCACATGCTCGCGCTGAACGACGCCGGGCATGAAGAGGAGTGGGCCGCCGAGGGGTTCGACGTGCTCGACGGGGTGCGCGACGCACGGTTGCTGCGCTGGGGCGTCGCCCTGCACAACAACCTCGGCTGGACGATGCACGACGGCGGCAGGGCCGACGGAGCCCTCACCCACTTCGAGCAGGCCGTCGACGCCGCTGACCGCTACGGCACGGCCGAGCAGCGCCACGTCGCCCGCTGGTCGGTCGCCCGGTGCCTGCGCACCCTCGGCCGCACCGACGAGGCGCTCGCGCTGCAGCGCGAGCTCTCGGAGGCACGCCCCGACGACCCGTACGTGCAGGCGGAGCTCGCCGCGCTGACGGAGGCGGAGCCTACGATCGAGCCATGACCGATGGGCGCGACACCGAGGGGCGCGACGCGACGACCGGCGGCGAGATCGCGCCCGGCTCGTTCACCCTCGACTCCCGGCTGTCGGGTGCACTCGGCGGTCGCACGGCCCAGGCGTTCGAGCGCGGGTTCGGGCACCGCACCGTCGGCGACCTGCTCGCGCACTACCCGCGGCGCTACGCCATGCGCGGCGAACTCACCGCGCTCGCGACCCTGCCGCTCGACGAGAACATCACGATCATCGCCGAGGTGATCGAGGTCGGCGAACGGTCGATGCGCGCTCGCCGCGGCTCGATCGTCGAGGCGAAGATCACCGACGGCACGGGCGTGCTGACGCTCACGTTCTTCAACCAGCGCTGGCGCGCCGCCGACCTCCGGCCGGGGCGTCGCGGCATCTTCGCCGGCAAGGTGAGCGACTACAAGGGGCAGCGCCAGCTCGCGCACCCCGACTACGAGCTGTTCGACGACGCCACGCCGCTCGAGGCCGGTGATGCGGCCGCCAAGCGCTGGGCTGAGGCGCCGATCCCGATCTACCCCGCGACGAGCACGCTCGCCAGCTGGCAGATCGCGAAGGCGATCGAGCTCGTGCTCGACGGGCTCGCCCCGCTCGACGACCCCCTGCCCGCGTCGGTGCGCGCCGCGAAGTCGCTCCTGGCGCACCGTGAGGCGCTCGAACTCGTGCACCGGCCCGAGCGCGACGGCGACTGGAAGCGTGCACGCGGCACGCTGCGCTTCACCGAGGCGTTCGTGCTGCAGACGGCGCTGCTCGAGCGCCGTGCCGAGCTGCGCACGCACACGACCGCCGCGCGGCAGCCCGTGCCCGGTGGCCTCCTCGAGCGGTTCGACGCGGCACTGCCGTTCACGCTCACGGGCGACCAGCTCGAGGTCGGCGGCGAGATCGCGCACGACCTCGGCGAGCCGGTGCCGATGAACCGGCTCGTGCAGGGCGAGGTGGGCTCGGGCAAGACGGTCGTGGCGCTCCGCGCGATGCTGGCCGTCGCCGACTCCGGCGGCCAGTCGGCGCTGCTGGCTCCGACCGAGGTGCTCGCCGGCCAGCACCTGCGATCGATCGCCAAGATGCTCGGCCCCGATCTGGCGGCAGAACTCATGCCGACCCTGCTCACGGGCCAACTCCCGCTCGCCGAGCGCAAGAAGGCGCTCCTGCGAGCGGCAGCGGGCCAGTCCCGCATCGTCGTCGGCACGCATGCGCTGCTCGGCGACAACGTCTCGTTCGCCGACCTCGGTCTCGTCGTCGTCGACGAGCAGCACCGCTTCGGCGTCGAGCAGCGCGAGGCCCTGCGCCTGAAGGGGCAGAGCCCCCCGCACGTGCTCGTGCTGACGGCCACGCCGATTCCGCGCACCGTCGCGATGACGGTGTTCGGCGACCTCGACGTGTCGACCATCCGCGAGCTGCCGGCGGGCCGCGCCGGCATCACCTCCCAGGTCGTGCCGCTCGCGATCCGGCCGACCTGGCGTCCGCGCATCTGGGAGCGGCTCGCCGAAGAGCTCGCGCTCGGGCGGCAGGCGTTCGTCGTCTGTCCCGCCATCGAGGCGAAGGTCGTCGAAGACGAGGGTCCCGGGGGCGCGGCCGGAGTCGTGTCCGCAGACGGCGAGGGTCAAGCGGATGCCGCGGCGCCCGTGGCATCCGTCGTCGCCGTGCTGGCAGAGCTGCGCGCCCATCCCCGCTTCGCCGAGACGCGCATCGCACCCCTGCACGGCCGCATGACGGCCGACGAGAAAGACGCGACGATGCGCGCGTTCTCGGCCGGTGAGATCGACGTGCTCGTCGCGACCACGGTCATCGAGGTCGGCGTCGACGTTCCGAACGCGAGCGCCATGGTCGTCGTCGACGCCGACCGGTTCGGCGTCTCGCAGCTGCACCAGCTGCGCGGCCGGGTCGGCCGTGGCTCGGTGCCCGGCCTCTGCCTGCTCGTGACGTCGGCCGTGCCCGGGTCGCTCGCCCTGCAGCGCGTCGAGGCCGTCGCCGCGACACTCGACGGCTTCGAACTCGCCCAGGCCGATCTCGAGCTGCGGCAGGAGGGCGACGTGCTCGGTGCCGTGCAATCCGGCGGGCGCTCGTCGCTGAAGCTCCTGAAGGTCGCACGCGACGGCGACCTCATCGCCGAGGCGCGCGAGATGGCGCAGGAGGTGCTCGACGGCGGCGACGGGCTCGCTGCGCACCCGGCGCTCGCTGCTGCCGTGCGCCGCCGGCTCGACGAGGAGACCAGCGGATACCTGAGCAAGGGCTGAGACTCTCCACAGCCCCTCGCGCGAGGCTGCGCGGGCAGTACGCTGGTGCGTATGCAGCGGATCGCCGTCGTCCCAGGATCGTTCGACCCCGTCACGCGCGGCCACCTCGACGTCATCGAACGGGCCGCCGGGCTCTACGACGAGCTGCACGTCGTCGTCGTGCACAACCCCGACAAGTCGGCGCTGCTGCCGATCGCGCAGCGGGTCTCGCTCATCGAGCGATCGATCGCCGAGGCCGGTATCCGGGGCCGCATCGTCGTGGCGTCGTGGAGCATGGGCCTCCTCGTCGACTACTGCACCGATGTCGGCGCCTCCGTGCTCGTGAAGGGCGTGCGATCGCAGCTCGACGTCGCCTACGAGACGCCCATGGCGATCGTCAACCGCCACCTCGCAGGGGTCGAGACGGTGTTCCTCCTGCCCGACCCGGCGAACGCGCACGTGTCGAGTTCGCTCGTGCGTCAGGTGTCCGCGCTCGGCGGCGACGTCGCTCCGTACGTGCCGCCGGCGGTGGCCGAGTACCTCCAGGCGGCGATGACGCCATGACCGAGACGACGGCCGTCGCGGCGAAGATGGGCATCGACGAGGTCGGTGCGCGGGCGGCCGCGATCGTGCAGAACGTCGAGGCGGTCATCGCCGGCAAGCGCGAGGCCGTCACGAGCGCGCTCACGGTGCTGCTCGCCGAGGGTCACCTGCTCATCGAAGACGTGCCCGGTGTGGGCAAGACGATGCTCGCCAAGACCCTCGCCCGCTCGGTCGACGCGACGGTCAGCCGCATCCAGTTCACGCCCGACCTGCTGCCGAGCGATGTCACCGGCGTCTCGGTGTTCGACCAGGCGAGCCGGCGCTTCGAGTTCAAGCACGGGCCGGTGTTCGCCAACATCGTGATCGGCGACGAGATCAACCGTGCGAGCCCGAAGACGCAGTCGGCGCTGCTCGAGTGCATGGAGGAGCGCCAGGTCACCGCCGATGGCACGACCTATCGGCTCGAGCCGCCGTTCACGGTCATCGCGACGCAGAACCCGGTCGAGATGGAGGGCACGTACCCGTTGCCCGAGGCGCAGCGCGACCGCTTCATGGCCCGCATCTCCATGGGCTACCCCTCGTCGACCGACGAGTTGGCGATGCTCTCGACCCGTGAGACGTCGAGCCCGCTCGACACACTGCAGCCGGTCGTCGACCTCGACGAGCTCCGCGGCATGATCGAGGCCGTGCAGCACGTCTTCACGTCGCAGCCGGTCAAGGAGTACGCCGTCGAGCTCGCGCGGGCCACGCGTGAAGACCGGCAGCTGCGACTCGGCGCGAGCCCGCGAGCCACGCTGCAGCTCATCCGCGCAGCGAAGGCGCACGCGGCCATGCACGGCCGTGACTTCGTGCTGCCCGACGACGTCGACGCCCTCGCCGTGCCGGTGCTGGCGCACCGTCTCGTGCCGACGAGCCGTGCGGTCGGCGCGCACGACCGCGACAGCGGGCCGCTCATCGACGCCATCGTGCGCCGAATCGTGGGGGAGACGCCGGTTCCGGTCGGCAGCGCGCGAAGGAACTGACATGTGGCGCCCCCGCTCCGCTCGAATCGCGACCTGGCCGCGGCTCACTCGCCGGGGTGCCACGCTCGTCATCGTCGGGGTGCTGCTGCTCGCGGTGTCGCTCTGGTTCGACTCGCGCGATGTGCTCGTGCTCGCCTTCGTCGGCATCGCCATGCCGGCCGTGGCCGCCCTCTTCGTCGCCATGCGCAAGCCGAGTCTCGGGGTCACCCGCAGATTCTCCCCGCCGGTCGTCGACGCCGGCACCTCGACCCGGGTGGCGCTCGTCATCAAGAACCGTTCGCGTCGAACCTTCGACGGGGCGCACTGGCGCGACGGAGTGCCGTCGACGCTCACGGCCGCGCCCGAGGCCATCCTGCCCGCGATGGGGCCCTACGAGTCGATGCTGCCCTCGGGTGACGACACGGTGCGCGTGGAGTACCGGCTGCGAACCCCTCGCCGAGGGGTCTACCCGATCGGCCCGCTGCGGGTCGGCATCGCCGATCCATTCGGCCTCGCCCGCGTCGATCGCGACATCGGTGGCGCCCACGAGATCGTGGTCACGCCGCGGGTGACGCCGCTCGACACTGCGCTCGGTTCGGCGGCGAGCGTCGACGGCGTGCTCAACGGCCTGCAGTTGCGCACCCACCCGAACTCCGACGAGCTCATCGCACGCGAGTACCGCTACGGCGACCCGCTGCGGCGGGTGAACTGGGCGGCGACCGCCCGGCGAGGCGAGCTCATGGTGCGCGAAGAGGAGCAGCGCGGCGACCCCGAGGCGCGGATCATCCTCGACACGACCCTGGCGGGGCGTGCGAAGCCGGCGGGTCACCGTCGCGACGGCGACGACGGGCCGCATTTCGGCTTCGAACTCGGCGTCGAGGTCGCGGCGTCGATCGGCATGCACCTGCTCGAGCACGGCTACCGGGTGCGGTGCGACCGCCTCGACGACACCGAGCGGGGACTCGCCTCCGGCGATTCGGGTGCCGGCTATCGCATGCCCGGCGGCGATCGACTGATGCTCGAAGACCTCGCCCGTCTCGACGGACCCACCGGCTCCGCTGGGGTGCGTGCCGCGTCGAACGCGCGGGCGCACACCGCGGGCTCGCGCGGCCGCGATGCCCGCATGCCGGGGTTCGCCGTGCTCGTCGACCCCGACGAACACGACGCCCGCTCGCTCATCGCATTGCGATCGAGCATCGAGCCGGCCGTGGTCTTCGCGACGGAAGCGGTGTCCGGCGGCATCGTCGATCTGCTCGAGAAGGCCGACTGGCGCGTCGTGCGCGTGCGCCGGGCGGCCGACATCCCTGCGGCGTGGTCGGGCACGACCCGCGTCCAGCCCGCTGCTCCGCGCAGCCCCGCCGCCGGTCGCGGCCCTGTCGCACCCGGAGCGCCCGATGCGTCCTGATCCGGTTCCCCTGTCGCGCGCTCAGCGGCTCGCCCTGACCGCCGCGTCCTTCCTGCTGCTCGCCACCGCGGCGATGGCGCTCGGCCCGCTCATCGCCGGCAGCGGATGGTGGTGGCTCTGCGCCTTCATCGCCGGGGGCGTGCTGTTCGCCGGCACCGGCCTGCGCGCGCTGCGCACCCCCGCCTCGCTCGTGCCCGTGCTCGAACTCGTGGTGCTCCTCGCCCTCCTGACCCTCGTGTTCGGCGGGGCGACGAGCATCGCCCTCGTCATCCCGACCCAGGGCACCTTCGAGGCCTTCGGCGACCTCATGGCGGGGGCCCAGCGCACGATCGAGCAGCAGTCGGTGCCCGCCATCCCCGTTCCGCCGCTGCTGTTCGCCCTCGCGCTCGGCACGGGGCTGCTCGCCTTCGTCGTCGACGTGCTCGTGCAGACCCTCAGGGTGCCGGCGCTCGCCGCGGTGCCGGCGCTCGTGCCCGTGGTCGTGCCGGGCTTCATCATCGAGGCGGGCGCAGAGGCCCCGGCCCTCGTGCTGACCGCGGCGGCATACCTGCTGCTGCTCCGGGTCGATGTGCGGGTGCGGCGACGGGCGAGACTCGCCGCCGGGGCCGAGGGCGATGACGCCGCGACGATCGTGCCGCCGAACCGGGTGCCCATCGTCTCGACGCTCGGCGCATCGCTCGGCCTCGCCGCGGTCGGCCTCCTCACCGCATCGATCCTGGCCGCATCGACGCCGAGCATCTCGTCGAGCCTGCTGCTCGGGTCGCAGAGCCCGGGCACACTGTTCGGCCGCGGAGTGAGCCCGTTCATCGACCTGGGGCGGGATCTGCGGCGTCCCGAGGCACGCCCGGCCTTCCACTACTTCGCTCGCGACGCCGACCGTCCGTACTTCACCCTGCTCACGCTCGACGAGTTCGAGGGCGAGGTGTGGGGCGCCAGCAAGGAGGCCGTCGACGGCGACAACACCGTCGATGCGATGCCGAGGCCCGAGGGCCTCTCCGATGAGGTCGAGACCTCGGAGCATCCGATCGAGGTGATCGTCGACGAGGTGCGCACGACATGGCTCCCCGTGCCGTATCCGACCTCGCGCATCGAGGGTCTCAACGGTTCCTGGTTCTGGGACGAGGGGTCGCTCTCGGTGCGCAGCGTCGACACGAACACCGGTGGGCAGCACTACACGGCCACCCGTGTCGAGGTGGAGCCCACGGTTGCACAGCTTCGCCAGGCGAGCACCGAGGTGCCGGCAGAGCTCGAGGGCAACCTCGCGCTCCCCGATGAGATGCCGCCGATCATCGCCGACACGGCGGCGACGGTGACCGCGGGCACCGCCTCCCGCTACGACGCGGCGGTGGCGATCCAGTCCTTCCTCCGCTCCTCCCAGTTCGACTACTCGACCGAGGCGCCGGTCGCCGAGGGCTACGACGGCGGCGGCTTCGACGTGATCGCCAAGTTCCTCGAGACCAAGTCGGGTTACTGCGTGCACTTCGCGTCGACGATGGCGGTGCTCGCGCGCGAGATCGGCATCCCGTCGCGCATCTCGCTCGGGTACACGCAAGGGTCCCCGACGCAGGAGCGCGTCGACGGCGTGCAGCGCATCGAGGTCGACTCGCACGACCTGCACTCGTGGCCCGAGCTCTACTTCGAAGGCGTCGGGTGGGTGCCGTTCGAGCCGACGCCGGGGCGCGGCAGCGTGCCCGATTACTCCCGGCCAGGTGCGGGCGACGGCACCGGAGCGGCGGCGCCGAGCACGGCACCCGTCACCCCGGGTGCGAGCGGCCGCCCCGAACTCGACCCCGATCGCGGGCTCGCCGGGCAGGCCGGTGGCGACGCCGCGGCGAACGCGTGGTGGCAGCGCGGTGTGCCGGTGGCAGTCATCGTGCTGCTCGTGCTCCTCCTCCCGGCGATGCTGCGTCTCGGGCAGCGCTGGACGCGCCGCCGACGCATCGCGAAGGGCGAACGGCCCGCGGATGCCGCGTGGGACGAGGTCATCGCGACGGCTCGCGATCTCTGGGCGGGCGGCGACGACGCCGAGACGGCCCGAGCGTTCGCCGCGTCGGTCGCCGAGCGCGAGGCGTTCGGCGGCGCCGAGGCGAGGGCTGCCCTGTTCGAACTCCGCGATGCCGTCGAACGCGAACGGTACGGCCCAGACGCCGCATCGATTGCGGCGGCACCCGCCCTGCTCGGCGATCTCGCGACGGTGCGCGCTGCCCTGCTCGCCGATGCCGCACCGGCGGTGCGCGCGCGTGCCGTGCTCGCGCCGCGTTCGCTCATCGACGTCGCGCGACGGGCGTTCGGCGAACGCCCATCCCTCGGCGCGTAGACTCGTCGATCGTGGCCATCAAGTATTCCCCGTTCCGTGTGAACGTCCGCGACCTCGTCAACCGTCCCGGCGAGATGCGCGAGCACCCCTTCTCCGTCGCCGCCGGCGACCAGATGGGCGAGGGACTCGTCGCCGTTCGCGCCGGATCCGAGCTCGACATCGACGTCCGACTCGAGTCGGTGCATGAGGGCATCCTCGTCACCGCAGAGGTCGACGCGGTCGCCGAGGGGGAGTGCGGCCGATGCCTCATCGACATCGCCCTGCCCGTCGAAGTCGAGTTCCAAGAACTCTTCGGGTATCATTCTGGGGAAGCCATCGAGTATGAGGTTCAAGACGACCACGTGGATCTTGAACCACTCATCCGAGATGCGGTAGTGCTGGCACTGCCGTTCCAGCCGGTGTGCCGACCGGATTGCCCGGGACTCGACCTCGAGACCGGGCTCCGACTGGCCGATCATCCGGAACTCGTCACCCCTGAGCACAGCGATCCACGATGGTCCGCGCTCGCAGGGTTCCAGGCTTCCGAAGACAGCGGCCCGGATGACGCATCCGGCGCCGACCAGCAGAGAGAAGAGAGATAGTCATGGCTGTTCCGAAGCGGAAGAAGTCACGCGCCCGAACCCACATGCGCCGTGCGCAGTGGAAGGCCGAGGTCCCCACCCTGGTCAAGACGGTCGAGAACGGCAAGGTCACCTACAGCCTTCCTCACCGCGCCAAGGTCGTCGAGGACTCGGCGGGCACCCCGCTCTTCCTCGAGTACAAGGGCCGCAAGGTCGCCGACGTCTAGTCGGCCCCAGACACCCGAACGACCGGTCGTGACGCGAACGGAGCTCAACGGGGCAGTGGATCACGCGCTCGAAGAGCTGCAGCAACGCCTGCAGATCTCGATCGATCCCGCCCTGCTCCAGCTCGCGCTCACGCACCGGTCATTCGCGTACGAGAACGGCGGCATCCCGACCAACGAGCGCCTGGAGTTCCTGGGCGATTCGATCCTCGGGCAGGCCGTGACGGTCAAGCTGTTCCGTGATCACCCCGATCTCGACGAAGGCGAACTCGCGAAGCGGCGGGCGAGTCTCGTCTCGAGTGTCGCGCTGGCAGAGGTCGGTCGCACCATCGGCGTCGGTCGGTTCATCCGGCTCGGTCGTGGCGAGACCATGACCGGCGGCGCCGACAAGCCGTCGATCCTCGCCGACACGGTCGAGGCGATCATCGGCGCGGTGTACCTCGACGCCGGTGGCGACACCGCCACGGAGCTCGTGATGCGCCTCGTCGCGCCGCTCATGAAGGACCCCGCGCGCTTCGGCGCGGCGATGGACCCGAAGACGAGCCTGCAGGAGATCGCAGCTCGCCGTGGATCCACGGCACCGGCCTACACGGTCGCCGAGAGCGGACCCGACCACAACAAGCACTTCGTCGCCACGGTGACCGTCGGCGACCTCGTCGAGGCTTCGGGCGAGGGCTCGAGCAAGAAGCAGGCCGAGATGGCCGCCGCGCTCGAGGCCTGGACCCTGCTGAACCCAGCCTGACGTGCCCGAACTGCCCGAGGTCGAGATGGTGCGCGCCGGGCTCGCGCCCGCCGTCACCGGCGCCATGGTCTCGGCGGTCGAGGTGCTCGAGCCGCGCTCGCTGAAACGGCACGACGCGGCATCCGGCGATTTCGAGACCCTGCTGACGGGCGCCCGCATCGACGCGGCCGTGCGCCGCGGCAAGTTCCTCTGGCTGCCCCTCTCGGGTGATGAGCGGCGCGACGGGCGAGCTGTCGTCGGCCACCTCGGCATGAGCGGGCAGATGCTGCTGCGCACGCCCGATCATCCGGGCGACGACGCGCATGCCCGCGTGCGAGTGCACCTCGAGCATCCGGAGCACGGTGAGCTTCGCGTCGACTTCGTCGATCAGCGCATCTTCGGCTCCCTCGCGATCGACCGCCTCGTGCCGACGGCCGACGGCGAGATCGGCGGTTTCTCCGACGGCGTCACGGGGGAGTGGGCGCGGCAGGTGCCGGCGCAGGTCGCCCATATCGCGCGGGATCCCCTCGACCCGGCGTTCTCCGAGCGCGCGTTCGTCGCAGCACTGGCGAAACGCGGCACGGCGATCAAGCGCGTGCTGCTCGACCAGGGCGTCGTCAGCGGCATCGGCAACATCTACGCCGACGAGTCCCTGTGGGCTGTGCGGCTGCACGGTGAGCAGCCCGCGTCGTCGCTCTCGAGCCGGCGTGCCCGCGAGCTCCTCGGCGCCGTGCGCGAGGTGCTCGGCAAGGCACTCGCCGAGGGCGGTACGAGCTTCGACGCCCAGTACGTGAACGTCAACGGGGCATCCGGGTACTTCGAGCACTCGCTGAACGCCTACGGGCGCGCCGGAAAGCCCTGCCCTCGCTGCGGCACCGCGATGGTGCGCGAGCAGTTCATGAACCGCGGTTCGCACTTCTGCCCCAGGTGCCAGCGGTTGCGGTGATGCGGTGAGGGTCGCCGCGCAACCCGAAGATCAACGGGCGCGGTAGCCCGCATAGATCAGTCCGTTGTCGAAGGCTCGCTGCGCGAACAGATCGAGATCCAGACGCACGCCGTCGGGGAAGAATCGGGTACCGCCACCGACCACGCTCGAGGTGATGAAGAGGTGGTATTCGTCCACGAGTCCGGCCGCGATCGCCTGGGCAGCGAGATTCGGCCCGTCGACGCTGAGGTCGTGGTCGGACTCCGCCTTCAGTCTGCGGATCGCATCGGGGTCGAAGGTGCGCTCGATTCTGGTCTTCGCGCTCGATACCGTCTCCAGCGTCGTGGAGTAAACGATCTTCTCCGCCGCCTTCCATCCGTCGGCGTACTGCACGATGTACGGCGGCACGTCGGTCTGGGCGTCGACGGTCTCCCAGAAGACCATCGTCTCGTACATGCGCCTGCCGTAGAGGAAGGTGCCGACGTTGCGAAAGGCGTCGCCGATGAACGTGTGCACTTCTTCGTCTTCGGCACCGTTGCCGAGGTCCCCCTCGGCCGCCTTGGCGTACCCGTCGAGCGAGGTGATCATCGAATAGATGAGCTTGCCCATTTCAGCTCCTTTGCTTGAGGTGAGTCGCTTGGCTCACCACTGGCAAGGTAACAACCGCCGAGCCATGAGTCAAGCGACTCGCCTCTCTGGCATACTGGCTGCATGCCCCGCGAACTCTCCGCGTATCACCGCCGGATCGCCGCCACGAACCGCGCGGCGATCGTCGACGCGGCCACCGCTCTGTTCCTCGAGCACGGGTACGACCGCACCTCGCTCACGCGCGTGGCCGAGCACGCGGGGGTCTCCAAGGCGACGCTGTTCAAGCAGTTCCCGACGAAAGCCGAGCTCTTCGAGGCGATGGTCCTCGAGGCCGGCGGTGCGCCGGCCGGAGCCGTCGTCGACCCGCCGACCGGCGATCTCGGCGCGGGTCTGACCGCCCTGGGCTCCGCATACGTGGAGCTGCTGAACCGCCCCCGCATGGAGCAGTTGATTCGCACCCTGATCGGCGAGTCGCAACGGTTCCCCGAGTTGCGGGAACGCACCTTCGACTTCGGCACGCTGCCCGTGTTCGCGGCACTGGGGCGCTACCTCCGAGCCGAGGACGCCGCCGGATCGGCGCGCATCGACGATCCGGATGCCGCGGCAGCGCAGTTCCTCGGCATGATCTCCACCGTCGTCTTCTGGCCCCGCCTCATCCATGGCGGTTGGTCGCTCAGCGAAGACGAGACGCGCAACGTGGTGGACGAAGCCGTGCGGACGATCGTCGCGCGGCATGCCGTACCTCCGGTCAGGGCCGCTGCCACTCCGCGCTCATCCCGCGAACCGTGAAGCCGAGCGCGATGTTGATCGCGAGCATGTGGTCGTTCTCGTCGGCGTTCCAGGTGTAGACGTCGGTGCGCTCGGGCGCGGTCTCGCCGAGTCGCACGAGGTTGGCGAGTTTCAGCAGCATGCCGAGGCGGTGGCCGCGGTGGGGGCCGAGCACGATGGTGTCCCACTGGAACACGGCCATCGAGTCGGCGGGCAGCGAGAGTTCCGTGAACCCGGCGACCGCACCGTCGGGAGCGATGGCGGCCTGCGCGAGCGTCGTGCGGCCGCCCGCGAGGGCCAGGGTCTCCTCGGCCCGCACCCGATCGGCGTCCCACGCCTCCTCGTCGTAGGAGATGCCGCCGGCTGGCGCGTCCGTCGCCATCGAGGCGTGGGCCACGGCGAGGGAGGCGAGCAGTTCCTCCGGGGCCCGGTCGATCCAGCCGACGAGTCGGTAGCTCGCGGCGATCTCGTCGCGTGCGGCGAGGTGATCGACGAGCATCGACCGGAACTTCGCCGACCTGCCTGTCACGGTGAGCCCGCTCATGCGTTCGAGCTGGCCGAGGCGATAGCCGTGGCGGGTCGCGAACGAGGCCCCGGGATCGGCCGCCGGAATCGATCCGGTGCCGTCGGGTGCCTCGAGACGGGTGCCCGGGAGGTCGAGGCCGGCGACGGGCACATCCGAGCGGCCCACGAGCACCTCGCGTCCGATCGACCGTGCGTGGGCTTCGGCATGGCGCAGCAGCTCGCTGCCGATGCCGCGTCGTCGCTGGTCGGTGGCGACCCCGACCGTGATCTCCGCGGCGCGGGCGCCGTCGCTCCGCTCCCAGGTCACGTCGGCGCGGCCGACGCAGCGCCCTCCGTCCCATGCGGCGAAGGCGCGTCGGCCGGTGTACCGGTCATCGAGGAACTCGGGCAGCAGTTCGGGTGCGTCGTACGAGAAGCGACGGTGGCCCCAGACCGACTCGTCGGCCACCGCCGTTGCCTCGACGTACGCCTCGAACTCCTCGGCCTCGGGCGTGCCGAGGCGTTCCGGAATCGCAACCGGTCGAATGTCGAGTGTCATTCCGAGCCTCCTCGCCGCCCGGTGGGCAGCCGATCAGGATATCGGCAGCGCGCGGCGGCGACAAGATCGGATCGCACGGCGGACGGCGCGCGTGCGCGGCGCGGGCCCGAACCTCGGATACCGTAGACCCCAGCGTTCTCGCGACCAGGAGAGGGTGGGACGTGTACCTGAAGAGCCTGACGCTCAAGGGCTTCAAGTCCTTCGCACAGCCGACGACGTTCGCGTTCGAACCGGGCGTCACCTGCATCGTCGGACCCAACGGCTCCGGCAAGTCCAACGTCGTCGACGCCCTCGCCTGGGTGATGGGCGAGCAGGGTGCGAAGACCCTCCGCGGCGGCAAGATGGAGGACGTCATCTTCGCGGGCACCTCGACCCGCGGTCCGCTCGGGCGCGCCGAGGTGAGCCTCACGATCGACAACAGCGACGGCGCGCTGCCGATCGAGTACACCGAGGTCACGATCTCGCGCACCCTGTTCCGCAACGGCACGAGCGAGTACGCGATCAACGGCGACAACTGCCGCCTGCTCGACGTGCAGGAACTGCTGAGCGACTCGGGTCTCGGCCGCGAGATGCACGTCATCGTCGGCCAGGGTCAGCTCGACCAGGTGCTGCGGGCGACGCCCGAAGACCGCCGCGGCTTCATCGAGGAGGCGGCGGGCATCCTGAAGCACCGTCGGCGTAAGGAGAAGACGCTCCGCAAGCTCGACGCCATGCAGGCGAACCTCACCCGCCTCTCCGACCTCGCTGGCGAGATCCGGCGGCAGCTGAAGCCGCTCGGGCGCCAGGCCGAGGTCGCTCGCGAGGCGGCGACGATCGCCGCGGTCATGCGTGACGCTAAGGCGCGACTGCTCGCCGACGAGGTCGTCGGCCTCCGCCGCGCCCTCGACGAGCACGGCAAGAGCGAACACGAACGCCACGCCGAACGCCTCGTGCTGCAAGACCAGCTCGAGCAGCATCAGGCCAAGGTCACCCGGCTCGAACAGGCGCAGGTCGGCGACGCCGTCGACCGGGCGCGATCGACGACCTTCGCGCTCGAGCAGGCGCAGGGGAGCCTGCGCTCACTCGATTCCCTCGCCCGCCAGCGCATCGCCCTGCTCGGCAGTGCGGCGGA
Source organism: Agromyces cerinus (assembly GCF_016907835.1). Classification (NCBI taxonomy): domain Bacteria; kingdom Bacillati; phylum Actinomycetota; class Actinomycetes; order Micrococcales; family Microbacteriaceae; genus Agromyces; species Agromyces cerinus. The sequence continues at coordinate 1,012,122 of NZ_JAFBCT010000001.1, forward strand.
GCAGACGGATGTCTCGCCCAGCGTGACCCGCGCGATGATCGACGGGGCGGTGACCGAGCTCACCGGCATCCGTGACGGCGTCGGCACCGCGGCATCCGCGCTCGACGACGCGCACGAGGCGACCATGCGCCGCCGCGCCGAACTCGACACCGTCGACGAGGGCATCGCCCGTCAGAGTGCGCTCGTCTCGGCTTACGACCTCGAACTCTCCAAGCTCACCGGCCAGGCCGACACTGCGGCCTCGAAGCTCGCCGCCGTGCGCGGCGAGGTGCTGCGTCATGAGAACGCGCTCGAGGCGTCGGCCGAGCGTCGCGCCTCGGCGGCCACCGCGCTCGCCGCTGCGGAGGCCGAGGCCGACAACGGCGACACCGCCGAGACCGACCTCGACGAGGCGTACGAGCTCGCCCAGGGCGCGGTGTTCGAGGCCGAGGCCGAGATCGAACGCATCCGCGAGGAGCTGCACGGCCGCGAACGCGAGCACGGCGCGCTCGGCGCTCGCACCCAGGCGCTCTCGCTCGCCCTCGACCAGAAGGACGGTTCGGCGGCGCTCGCCAAGGCCGGCGTCAGCGGCGTGCGCGGCCTTCTCGCCGAGGCGCTGCAGGTCGAACCGGGCTACGAACCGGCGATCGCCGCGGCCCTCGGCTCGCTGAGCGACGCGGTGCTCGTCGACGACCGCGCCGCCGCCTTCCGCGCCCTCGAGCACGCCGAACGCGGCGAACTCGGCCGCGTTGCACTGGCGCTGGCCCACGCGGGTACTGCTCCGGCGGCGGCCGCTCCGGTCGCGGGGCTCACCGCGGCATCCGAGGTCGTCACGGCGCCCGCCGGCGTGCTGGGCCTCCTCGCCGAGGTGCTCATCGCCGACGACCTCGCAGTCGCGCGCGACGCGGAGGCTGCGCTCGCGAAGCGCTCGACGCCCGCCACGGTCATCACGAAGGACGGCACCGTCGTCGGCCGCTACGTGCTGCGCGGCGGCTCGGGCCGCAAGCAGAGCCGTATCGAGCTCATCGCCGAACGCGATCGCGCTGCCGCCCGCCTCGAGGAGGTGCGCGCCGAGATCGAGCGCGCCCGCTTCGAGCTCACCGAGCAGCGCCAGATCGTCGAGCAGTCGAAGGAGCAGTCGAAGCGCGCGCTCGCGGCGCTGCGCGAGTTCGACGCGCAACTCGCCCAGCGCACCGAGCGACTGAACCGCGCACGCGTGCAGGCCGAGGCGGCCGACGCCGACTCCGAGCGTCTGCGGCAGGCGGCCGCGCTCGCCGAGGAGCGCGTCGCCGAGGCCGAGCAACTCGCGACCGCAGCCAAGGCCGCCCTCGAGGCCGCCCGCGCCGAGCCGCGACCGGTGCTCGAGACGGCCGCCCGCGACGGAGCGCTCGCCGCGCTCGAGGCGGCCCGCGAGGCCGAGGTCGAGGCGAAGCTGCGACTCGAGACCGCGAAGGAGCGCGTGCGCGCCGAAGAGGCCCGCATCCGCGCGATGGAGGCCCAGTTCGAGGCGGAGCGGCAAGCTGCAGCGGATGCCGCGCGGCGCGCCGTGATCCGTCGCGCCCAGCTCGAGGCGGCCACCCGGGTCGCCGACGTGCTGCCCGAGGCGCTCGCCTCCGTCGATGCCTCCGTCGCTGAAGCGAGAGTCGCGCTGGGGCGTGCGGAGGCCGAACGGGCGAGCCGCAACGAGGAGTTGCAGGCGGTGCGCCGCGAGGAGGCCGCCGTGCGGGAGCGACTGCAGTCGGTCACCGAAGACGTGCACGGCCTCGAACTGCGCATCTACGAGAAGAAGCTGCACGTCGGAGGCCTCGTCGAGCGTGCGGAGTCGGAGCTCGGCCTGACCGAAGACGTGCTCGTCGACGAGTACGGGCCCGAGCAGCTCATCCCCGTCGAAGACGAAGACGGCGAACCCCGCCCCTTCCGGCGCGAGGAGCAGCAGCGGCGGCTCGCGCAGGCCGAGCGCAAGTTCACCCAGCTCGGTCGGGTCAACCCGCTCGCGCTCGAGGAGTTCGCGGCGCTCGAGCAGCGCCACCTCTTCCTCACCGAGCAGCTCACCGACCTCGCGAACACCCGCAAGGACCTGCTGACGATCATCGAGGAGATCGACGGCAAGATGGAGTCGATCTTCCGCAGCGCGTTCGACGACACGCAGGCGGCGTTCGCCGAGGTCTTCCCCGTGCTCTTCCCCGGCGGCGTCGGCAGCATCACGCTCACCGACCCCGAGAACATGCTCACGACGGGCATCGAGGTGAGCGTGAAGCCCGCGGGCAAGAAGATCGAGCGGCTCTCGCTGCTCTCGGGCGGTGAGCGCTCGCTCGCCGCGGTCGCCCTGCTCATCGCGATCTTCAAGGCCCGCCCAAGCCCGTTCTACATCATGGACGAGGTCGAGGCGGCGCTCGACGACGCGAACCTCGGTCGTCTGCTGACGACCATGGAGTCCCTGCGCGACGACTCGCAGCTCATCGTGATCACGCACCAGAAGCGCACGATGGAGATCGCCGACGCGCTCTACGGCGTCTCGATGCGGCAGGACGGAGTGTCGGCCGTCGTCGGACAGCGGGTGCGCGAGGAGCGCGAGGCGAAGGCGAGCTGACGATGCCGCGGCATCCGCTCTGCGACGGTGTCGCAAGCTCACGTGAGACGGCGGTCGTCGGGTTCGACGATGCGGAACCAGCGGTACCCGTAGGCGTCGAGGTGCACGTCGATGCGGCCGCGCTCGTCGAGCTCGAACGCGTCGACGGCGAACAGGTCCGAGAGCACCGAATCGGGCGGCACCGGGCCCAGCTCGAGTGCCACGACCGTCGGGGTCGGCGCGAAGTTGTGCACCGCCACGAATCGCCCGACATCCGCGGTGATGCGATGCGCGAGCACCGCGTCCTGTCCGCTGGGCAGCACCTCAGGGCGACCCCAGCCGATCTCGGGGGAGCTGCGGTAGCGCGCCGCGAAGCTCCGGATGACGCCGAGCAGTGAGTCGGGGTCGTGCATCTGCGATTCGACGTTCACGTGCTCGGGCGAGTAGCCGTCCGTGGGCGGCGCCGCAGGGAGCCGGCGCGGCACGGCACGGGAGAAGCCGCCGTTCTTGCCGGAGGTCCACTGCATCGGCGTGCGCACGGTCATCCGTCCGCCTTCTTCGCGGTTCTCGCCCATGCCGATCTCCTCGCCGTAGAACAGCACCGGCGTTCCCGGCAGCGAGAAGAGCAGGCTGTAGATCATGCGGATGCGGCGGGGGTCGCCGTCGAGCATGGGCGGCAGCCGTCGGGCGATTCCGCGGTCGTAGACGCGCATCCACTCCTCGGGCGCGAACGCATCGAACACCTCCTGGCGCTCCGCATCGCTCAGCTTGTCGAGGGTGAGCTCGTCGTGGTTCCGCACGAAATTCGCCCACTGCGCCTCGGGCTCGAGCACGGGCCGCTTGGCGAGGGACTCCGCGAGGGGCCGAGCGTCCTCGCGGGCGAGCGACAGGTAGAGGGCCTGCATGCCGAGGAAGTCGAACTGCATCGTGAGTTCGGGCGGGTCGCCGGGCCGGCCGAAGAACTCGAGCTGCTGGTCGTACGGCAGGTTGACCTCGCCGAGCAGCACGGCCTCGCTCGAACGGCGCTGCAGGAACCGGCGGATGTCGCGGAGGAACTCGTGTGGGTCGCCGATGTCGACGCCGGCAGGCGGCTCGATCAGGAACGGCACCGCATCGACCCGGAACCCCGAGATCCCGAGCTCGAGCCAGTAGCCGAGGGTCTTCGCGATCTCGTCGCGGACCGCGCTGTTGGCGATGTTCAGGTCGGGCTGATGCCGGTAGAAGCTGTGCAGGTAGTACTGGCCGCTGCGCTCGTCGAGCTCCCAGACGCTGTCCTCCTCGCCCGGGAACACGGTCGCGGCCTGCTGCTCCGGAGGTTCATCACGCCACACGTAGTAGTCGCGGTAGGGCGAGTTGCGGCTGCGTCGTGCCGCCGTGAACCACGGATGCCGGTCGGAGGTGTGGTTCATGACGAAGTCGATGATGACGCGCATGCCCCGATCGCGTGCCGTGCGAGTGAACTCTCCGACATCGCCGAGCGAGCCGAGCCGGGGGTCGACGCCGGTGAAGTCGGTGATGTCGTACCCGTCGTCCCGGTCGGGAGTCGGCTGGAAGGGCATGAGCCAGATGCACGTGACCCCGAGCTCGGCGAGGTGGTCGAGCCGGTGCGCGAGGCCCTCGAAGTCGCCGAAGCCGTCGTCGTTCCAGTCCATGTAGGTCTCGACGTCGAGGCAGTACACGACCGCGGTCTTCCACCACAGATCGCTCCGGTCGGTGATCCTCATCGGTCGACCTCCTTGAGCGCCGGCAGTACGTGCTCGCCGAACGCGTCGATGAATGCGGCCTGCTCGGTGCCGACGTGGTGGAGGTAGATGCGGTCGACCCCGAGTTCGGCGATGGCCATCAGGTGCTCGAGGTGCCGTGCCGTGTCGGCGAAGACCGGCAGGGTCTCGGCCACCTGCTCGGCAGACACCTCCGCGGTGCGCTCGTCGAACGCCTCCGGAGTCTCGAGTTCCCAGGCGAGGTGCGCCGGTACGAGGCTCTGGCGCCACTGATCGTGCGCGATCGACCGCGCCTCGTCGTCGGTCGGCGCCCAGCTCAGGTGGACCTGCACCGAGACCGGCCCGCGCCCGCCCGCATCGCGATAGGCGTCGATGAAGGCGCGAAGTTCGTCGCGCGACTGGTCGATCGTGATGACACCGTCGGCCCACGCGGCCGCCTCGCGCGCCGTCTCGGTGCTCACCGCCGCCGCGAACAGGGGAGCCGGTGCCTCGGGGAGGCTCCAGATGCGCGCGCGGTCGACCCGGATGCGGCCGTTGGCGGAGACCTGTTCACCCGCGAGCAGGCGACGCATGACGTCGACGGTCTCGACGAGCCGCGCGTCGCGCTCGCCCTTCTCGGGCCACGGGTCGCCGGTGACGTGCTCGTTGATGGCTTCGCCGCTGCCGATCGCCGCCCAGAAACGCCCCGGGTACATCTCGGCGAGGGTCGCGATCTTCTGCGCGGCGATCGCCGGGTGGTAGCGCTGACCAGGGGCCGTGACGACGCCGAGCGAGAAGCGAGTGGCCTCGAGCGCTGCGGCGAGCCAGCTCCACGCGTAGCCGGAGTGACCTTGGCGCACGCTCCAGGGCTCGAAGTGGTCGCTGCACATCGCGGCATCGAAGCCGGCCTGTTCGGCGTGCCGCACCGCCTCGAGCAGGCGGCTCGGCGGGAGTTGTTCGTGCGAGGCGTGGAATCCCACGATCGTCATCCGCATTCCTTCCGTCGCTCCGAGACTCCCGTGCCCGCGCACGACCGGCAACCCCTTGCGGTGCTCCGCTGGATCGGTGTAGCCGGCATGCGCTCTAGGCTGGAGACATGGCAGAACGTGCATCCTGGTCGCTCGGCGCGGCCCTCCGCGGGGTCTTCGGCGCGAAGACGATCGACGAGGACACGTGGGACGACCTCGAGTCCGCACTGATCCGGGCCGACTTCGGCCCCTCGGTCACCGAGGAGATCGTCCGGCAGATCCGTGCGCAGGTCGACCGGTACAAGACCACCGACCCCAAAGACGTGCAGCGGATGCTCCGCGAGATCGTCGAGGAACGGCTCGCGAAGTACGACCCCACGCTGAAGCTCACCGAGCGGCCCGCCGTCGTGCTCGTCGTCGGCGTCAACGGCGTCGGCAAGACCACGACGATCGGCAAGTTCGCGAAGTTCCTCCGCACCTTCGACCGCACCGTCGTGGTCGGCGCCGCCGACACCTTCCGTGCCGCGGCGGTCGACCAGCTCGCGACATGGGCCGAACGCGCCGGCGTCGGCATCGTGCGCCCTGAGCGCGAAGGTCAGGACCCGGCGTCCGTCGCCTTCCAGACCGTCGAGCAGGCCAAGCGCGACGGCACCGAGATCGTGATCATCGACACGGCCGGGCGCCTGCACACCAAGGGCGGGCTCATGGACGAGCTCGGCAAGATCAAGCGCGTCGTCGAGAAGCAGGCGCCGATCAGCGAGGTGCTGCTGGTGCTCGACGCGACCACGGGCCAGAACGGCCTCGCTCAGGCCGAGGCCTTCATCGAGCACGGCGGGGTCACCGGCCTCGTGCTCACGAAGCTCGACGGCAGCGCCAAGGGCGGCTTCGTGCTCGCGGTGCAGGAGAAGACCGGCCTGCCCATCAAGCTCATCGGCCAGGGCGAGGGCATCGGCGACCTCACGGGATTCACGCCGCACGTCTTCGCCCAGAAGCTCGTCGGCTGAGAAGGAGAACGACATGGCGATCGAACACGACTACTTCGGCCTCATCGGCGACTACTGGGCCGAGCGCAAGGAGTACGGCGATCAAGACGTCGAGGTGGTGCTCGACGCCGACTCCGACGAGGTCTCGACCGCGTCGCTCGACGCCGCGGCGACGATGGTCGGCGAACTCGAACTCATCGACGACGAGTTGCGCGGCGTCTTCGTCGGCCAGCTCGACTCGGGCAGCAGCCCTGTCTCGCTGTTCCTCCGCTCCGTGCTGGGCGGCGACGAAGCGGATGCCGCGGCCGCCGCGATCACCCGCGACTCCGGCGACCGCGACATCGATGCACTCCGCTCGCTGAGCCTCGTGCGCGTCGACCTCCGGCCCGACGCCGACGGCGACGGCGAGCACTTCGCCGAGTTCGAGTTCGGGCTCGCGCCCGAAGACATCGACTCGCGGCTCGTGGCGTCGATCGACATCCAGCGCGACATGGTCGACCTCCGCTTCGACGCCTGAGCGCACGAGGCGGGCGTCGGCATCTGTCGCGGGCCGGCGGTTCGCGGCGAGCTTGCGGCAGAGGCGGCATCCGACCTCAATTAGACTTGGCGAACCATGGCTACCTTCGGAAACCTGTCTGACCGCCTCGCCGAGACCTTCAAGAATCTCCGCACCAAGGGCAAGCTCTCCGCGTCCGACGTCGACGGCACCGTTCGCGAGATCCGTCGCGCACTGCTCGACGCCGACGTCTCGCTCGACGTCGTCAAGGAGTTCACGGCGCACGTGCGCGAGCGCGCGCTCGGCGACGAGGTCAACAAGGCGCTGAACCCGGCGCAGCAGGTCGTGCAGATCGTCAACGAGGAGCTCGTCCGCATCCTCGGCGGCGAGCAGCGTCGCCTGCAGTTCGCGAAGAACCCGCCCACGGTCATCATGCTCGCGGGCCTCCAGGGTGCCGGCAAGACCACCCTCGCGGGCAAGCTCGCGAAGTGGCTCGCGAAGGAGGGGCACACGCCACTGCTCGTCGCGGCCGACCTCCAGCGCCCGAACGCCGTGAACCAGCTGCAGGTCGTCGGCGGCCAGGCCGGCGTGCCGGTCTTCGCCCCCGAGCCCGGCAACGGCACGGGCGACCCCGTGAAGGTCGCGAAGGACGCGGTGAAGCACGCCGAGCGCGCGCTGCACGACGTCGTCATCATCGACACCGCCGGTCGCCTCGGCGTCGACGCCGAGCTCATGAAGCAGGCCTCGAACATCCGCAAGGCGACGAACCCCGACGAGGTGCTCTTCGTCATCGACGCGATGATCGGCCAAGACGCCGTCAACACCGCGAAGGCCTTCCAGGAGGGCGTCGACTTCACGGGCGTCGTGCTCACCAAGCTCGACGGCGACGCGCGCGGTGGTGCCGCGCTCAGCGTGGCATCCGTCACCGGTCGCCCCATCATCTTCGCGTCGACCGGTGAGGGCCTCGACGACTTCGAGCCGTTCCACCCCGATCGCATGGCGAGCCGCATCCTCGACCTCGGTGACATCCTCACCCTGATCGAGCAGGCGCAGTCGGCGTTCGACGAAGAAGAGGCGATGAAGGTCGCCGAGAAGTTCGCGACCGACTCGTTCACGCTGAACGACTTCCTCGGCCAGATGCAGCAGCTGCGCGGCGCCGGCTCGATCAAGAAGATGCTCGGCATGCTGCCGGGCGCGGGCGGCATGAAGCAGCAGCTCGAGAACTTCGACGAGCGCGAGATCGTGCGCACCGAGGCGATCATCCAGTCGATGACCCCCGCCGAGCGCGAGAACACGAAGCTCCTGAACGGCTCGCGACGCCTGCGCATCGCCAAGGGTTCGGGCATGACCGTCACCGACGTGAACCAGCTCGTCGCGCGCTTCGAGCAGGCCGCGAAGATGATGAAGACCGTCGCTCGCGGCGGCGTGCCGCAGATCCCCGGCATGGGTCCGCTGCCCGGCGGCGGCAGCCACGGCGGCGGCAAGCGCCAGGGCGGCAAGGGCAAGAAGTCGAGCTCGTCGCGGTCGGGCAACCCCGCGAAGCGCGCCGCCGAGAACGCGGCGATCGCGTCGGGTGCGACGCCTGGTGCAGCGACTGCACCGGCCGGCTCGGGCTTCGGCCTGGGCGGCGGCGGGGCGAAGGCCGCGCCGAGCGAAGAAGAGCTCGCGGCCCTGCAGAAGATGCTGCGCCGCTAGCGTCGGCTCGATGGTCCAGGAGAAGCTCTTCCCCGAGCGGCAGCGCTGCAGGAAGTGCGCGCAGAAACTCGGCGGACCCGGGGTTCCGGTCTATCAGGGGCTGTACTGCACGCCTCGGTGCGCAGGCTTGGCAGAGCTGGTGCTCGACGCTGCGAACGCACCCCGCGAGTGCAAGACCGAGCGGGGCGGCCGGTGGGAGTTCAAGCGCCGGTATCGGAGCGAGATCGAGATTCCGGGCAAGCTCCGCGAAGACCCGTCGACGAGCTGGTACACCTGCCAGCACTGCGGCCACCTCCACATCGGCCACAGTCGCATCGACCTCGCGACCGAGACGCATCGCGTCCTCGGCGACCGGGCGGCGCTGGCGGACTTCCTCGTCAAGAGCCGCGGCAATGCGACGCACAAGCAGGTCGCCGAGCTCGCGAAGATCCGTCCGATCCGGCTCAAGGAGCTCGAGGATCCGACCTCAGAGAAGGTCGACCTGAACGCGTTCTTCGCGGTGCTCGCGGTCTACCGGATCAAGCTCGCAGCCGTGCTCCGCGAGGATCGGTCAAGGCGCCCAACCCGCTGACCGAGCGAAGGTCTCTTGGCGGAGAAAGACTGCTCGCGGCGGCGTTATTCGCGCCCTCACGCGTTGCCCGAGACGGCTACAAAGCACCCGTTAGGCAATCTGGGGACACAAGGACAGCGCGGCTGGAACACGTTCGCCCATTCCGAGCATGCGGTTCAGCGCGAGGAGATCATTGCGTTCATCGTCGCGGAGCACTACTTCATCCTCCGAAAGGACGTCGGCGATCTGCTCTAGGGCGGTTCCCCATTCACTCACGTCGATCAACTCAAGGATGAACGTGGCCTGATGGGACGGGAGGCGATCCCCGAGCCGAGTGAGCACGCCGAATAGCTGGCCACGGACCTCGCCTCGATGCTCCACGAAACGATGCCCTCACGCATGGGCCCGAGCCTGACCAAGCGGAATGACGCGCCCGAGTCATCTCGAGTGTCAATCATCGCCAACGCGCAGAAATGCGAACACCGAGGCGCCTTCGCTAGGTGGACTAATCAGCGCTCGCATGGCTGTTGCATGAGACCTCTCCACGATGTACGCGTTGGAAGAGCAACCACCAGAGCCCAGGAAATGCCACGGCAAGGAGCCGGACCCCTGCGCCTCAAGCTCCATCGGGGACACTCTCCGAAGTGCGGCGATAGCGCAGCCATTGGCGGCGTTATTCCCGCACGAACATCAGATCGTCAGGCGAGGGGTCCACATCCGCGCGGACTGCAAGTCCGAGTGCGAAGGGTGTCCTCGCGGAATGGAGGCTGAATCCGGAGCCATCTTCACGTACCACGATCAGTTTGTTTGCCGTCCCACTGACTTGCCAGTTCGCAGCCTCGGACTCGATGCGGAGATCGTCGGTTCCCGTCTGCCCCTGAGGGATGACGAAGTTCCTCATGTCCACGGTGCCGTCGTCGTGAAATGTGAGAGTGCCCTGGGTTGATTCGTCTTCCCATGTTCCGATGACCTCCGTGCGCGCGATCGGAACATTATGCAGCGCAACAACGCCCCACCATGTTCCGATGTAGGCGACGAGCACCAGACCGAGAGTGCAGAGAATTGCTGTCGTCCACGCTCGCTGAGAGCCGGGCACCGACCACGCTCGAGCCATGTCAGTAACGCACCTCCGTCGTAATGTGAGCTGTGGCGCTAGTTCGCCGAGTAGCCGAGTTCCCTCGCGTCAGCTCACTGTGGATCGTCTGACAGCATGCTGTTCTCATCGTGCGTACCTCCAAGCGGATCGCCATGCGATCACTCGCTGCGGGGTGGAATACCGGCTCGGACCTTGGCGACGGACGCGAGCCAGTCATCCCAGGCGGCAGGATCCGTTGGCCACCATCTGCCTCGATTCCGGTATCACCGATCAGCGTCAGCAGGTCGTCACCGGCACGCTGCGCGAACTGCCAGATGAAGTCAGACATCGCGAGGAAGGCTTCCCTTGTCGTCATCACGTCTGTGTCTGGTTCGCGGCTATCGGGGGATGACATCGAGGCCTCCATTCGTGATCCGATCATCGCGCATGTCTGCGCCCATCTTGGTCCCGGTCGATAGCGGCCGTGAAGCACGTGGCGAGCGAAATCGTCTCACACCCCGCTGCCCCATCCGCGCTCCCGAATGTTGCGGAGGAACTCGGACCTTTCAGTGTCGGGCAGAGGGCGCTTGAAATCCGGCATCGTGAAGTCGGCCAATGCTGCCTCGACGGGCACGAACGGAACCCCGCAAGTGAGCCAGGGCCCACCGTCGATCTGTGACAGTACGATCGCGAGGTCCCAGGACCGTTCTCCCCAAACCGACCACTGTCCCGAGCTTCCGACGATGGCGACAACATCCGCGGTGTAGATCACGGCGCCGGTTGGGTCATCTTCCGGCTCATGTGCGACGAGATCCCAGTACGCATCGGAGAGTCCAGATCCAGGTACACGAAACGCAGGAAACGAGCCGTAGCCACGACGGTAATACTGCGGGCTAGGGTCCAGGACGACCAAACTCACGCTTGAGTCCCCGTGAGAGTCCACAAGGCTTTGGAGCACGGGTCCGAATGAGCCCTCGATCGCGTTGCTGTACTGGCAGATATCCAGCACGCCGGTCGGCGCCCGAAATGGCAAGGCCGGCAACCGGGTGTCCGGGTCTACTGCTTGCTGAACCTCATCCAAGATCCGGCGGAAGCCTCTCGAATCAGACGGATAGCGATCCGTACTCATCGTGCCCGCCCGGGTCCCTGGTCCGCTGGACGCGCATCCAGCCACTGCCAGCATTTCCGTCTCATCTCATTCGCATCGACGACGAACGGGAGATCGTCGGCGGTAACTCCTGGATGCACTTCCCTCCCCGCATCGTCGCGCACGATATCGAGGCCGTGGATCGTCTGCGCGCCGGTGCGGGCCCGCGTCGAAGCGGGGAGATCTCCTTCCACCCATGGAGCTACGAAGCGGCAGGCTACCGGGCGTTGGATCTCTCCGGCGATCAGAAGTTCCATCACGAAAGCGACGACCTCTTCTGTGAGGAACGGTTGCGGTCGCGGCAACTCGTTCGCGGTGCCGTCATGCGCGGAGGGTGGTCTCATGCCACTCGTCGGGTTCCTATCGGGCGTCATGACGCACGGTGCCTGCGAGCTCTTCGAGGGCCGGGCCGTCGACGACGGTCGCTCCGGTGGCCACCGAGAGCGGGTCGGTCGAGAGCCACTGCGCGACCGATTCAGGGTCGAGCGGATGCCGCGACGCCACGATGATCGTGTTGCCGGGCGCCACTCGTCTGAGCACGGCCTCCGATCCGATCACGAGCACGTCGGGCAGCAGTTCGAGCACGGCGGCGAGGGTGTCGCCGGTCACCTGCGGCTCGGCGCCGTTCAGGCAGTTGACGATGAGCACGCCGCCGGGCGCCAGGAGCGTGACGAGCTCGGTGAAGAACTCGATCGTCGTGACGTGGCGCGGCACGGCGCCGCCCGAGAAGACGTCGACGAGCACGAGGTCCCACTGGTCGTCGCCGTCGCCGGCGAGCCGCTGCACCTCGGTGCGGGCGTCGCCGATCGCGAGCTCGATCGGCGCGTCGGCGGGCAGCGGCACGTGCTGCGTGACGAACTCGAGCAACTCGGGGTACAGCTCGACGACGCGCTGACGGCTCGAGGGGTGCAGGGCGTGCACGTAGCGGGGGAGTGTGAGGGCGCCCGCGCCGAGGTGCAGCACGGCAGGCTCCTCGCCCGGAACGGTGGCGAGCACCGCGGCGATGCGACGCACGTACGGCAGCTGCAGATCGCGCGGATCGTTCGGGTTCACGTGCGACTGGGTGACGTCGTCGATGACGAGCGAGTAGCCGCCGTTGGTGCCCCGATCGGGCTGGAGCTCGGCTCGGAAGGCTGCGGTCTCGAGGATCGGCGGAGTCTCCATTCCTCGACCCTAGGCGATGTCGGAGCAGCCTCGACGCGGACGTCGTGCCACGGACGACTCGCTACTTACAGACCTGTAAGTGGAGCGCGGTACAGTGAGATCCGCGGCGCACTCGCCGCTGAGATTGGAGCACTCGACGATGGCGATCGGCACCCCCGACTACCGAGACACCGGCCTCGAGTTCGGCGAGGACTTCCTCTTCGGTTCGGCCACGGCCTCGTACCAGATCGAGGGTGCAGTGCACGAAGACGGACGGGGTCCGTCGATCTGGGACACCTTCAGCCACACCCCCGGAAAGGTCTGGAACGGCGACACCGGCGACACCGCCTGCGACCACTACCACCGCCTCGATGAAGACCTCGACCTCATGGTTCGACTCGGCCTCGAGGCGTACCGGTTCTCGATCGCCTGGCCGCGAATCCAGCCCACCGGGCGCGGCGAGGCCAACGAGGCCGGCCTCGCGTTCTACGAGCGCCTCGTCGACGGGCTCATCGCCCGCGGCATCCGACCGATCGCGACGCTCTACCACTGGGACCTGCCGCAGGCCCTCGAAGACGAGGGCGGCTGGGCGAACCGCGAGACCGCGTACGCCTTCGCCGACTACGCCCGAATCGTCGGCGAGCGACTCGGCGACCGGGTGGCCGTGTGGACGACGCTCAACGAGCCGTGGTGCAGCGCGTACCTCGGCTACGGCTCGGGCGCGCACGCACCCGGGCTCATGGACGGCGCGAAGGCGCTCGCCGCGGTGCACCACCTGAACCTCGCGCACGGCCTCGCGATCGCCGCCCTGCGCGGGGTCGTGACGAACGACCCCGGCTACTCGATCACGCTGAACCTCCACGTGATCCGCCCCTCGGGCGACGGCGGCGCCGAAGCCGCCCGCCGCATCGACGGCCTCGCGAACCGCGTGTTCCTCGAACCCCTCCTCGGCGAGGGGTACCCGGCCGACGTCATCGCCGACACGGCCGCGGTCACCGACTGGTCGTTCGTGCTGCCGGGCGACACCGAGCTCATCGCCGAGCCCATCGACCTGCTCGGCGTGAACTACTACTCGACCGTGACGGTCGACATGTGGGACGGCGTCTCGCCGCGCGTGAACGCCGACGGCCATAAGGACATGGGCGGCACGCCGTGGCCGGGATCGGAGCACGTCGAGTTCCTCGTGCAGCCCGGCCCGTACACCGACATGGGCTGGAACATCGACCCCTCGGGCCTCGAAGACCTGCTCGTCTCGCTCAGCGAGCGCTACCCCGAACTGCCGCTCATGGTCACCGAGAACGGCGCCGCCTTCCCCGACGTCGTGGTCGACGAGCCCGACGGGCCCGCTGTGCACGACGTCGAGCGCACCGACTACCTGCGCCGTCATTTCACCGCGGCGCACCGGGCGATGGCGCGCGGCGTCGACCTGCGCGGCTACCAGGTCTGGTCGCTCATGGACAACTTCGAGTGGGGCTACGGCTACTCCAAGCGCTTCGGCATCGTGCGCGTCGACTACGACACCTTCGAGCGCCTGCCGAAAGACAGCGCGCTCTGGTACGCCGAGCTGATCCGCACGCGCCGCCTGCCGGGCTAGCCGCTTCAGAGGGCGACGGATGCCGCGGGCGGCTCGTTCTCGATGCCGTCGCGCAGCTCGCGGGCGAGATGGGCGACCACGGCCCTGAGGTCGCCGCCGGCGGCCTCGGCGACCCGCAGCTGCCGGGCGTAGCTCGCGCCCGAGTCGAGCATGGCGCGCACCTGCTGCAGCTCGACACCGCAGCCGAGGCGGTCTGCGATCGGCGCCAGGATGGTCAGCAGCTCTCGCAGGTCGTCGGCGACCGGGCGCTCGGTGCCCGCGACATCCGCGATCACCTCGGCCTCGAGGCCGTAGCGCGCCGCCCGCCATTTGTTCTCGCGCACGTACCAGGGCTGCAGCACGGTGAGGGTGCCGCCCTCGTCGAGCCGGGTGCTCATCCACTCCACGAGGCACTGCACGAGCGCGCCGATCGCGGCGATCTCGGCGGCCGTCGAGAGGCCGTCGCAGACGCGCACCTCGATCGTGCCCCACTTCGGCGACGGGCGGATGTCCCAGCGCACCTCGCTGTGGTCGTCGATGACGCCGGTGCGCACGAGGTCGTCGACGTAGCGCTCGTAGGCGGGCCAGTCGGCGAGCGGGTAGGGGAGTCCGGCGGTCGGCAACTGCTGGAACATGAGCGCGCGGTTCGACGCGTAGCCGGTGTCGACGCCCGCCCAGAACGGGCTCGAGGCCGAGAGCGCCTGCAGGTGCGGCAGGTAGGCGAGCAGCCCGTCGAGGATCGGCAGCGCCTTGTCGCGGTCCTCGATGCCGACGTGCACGTGCACGCCCCAGATCATCATGTTGCGACCCCACCAGCGCGTGCGCTCGATGAGCTTGTGGTACCTCGGCTTGTCGGTGAGGTGCTGGTCGTACCACTGGCTGAACGGGTGGGAGCCCGCGCAGATCAGGTCGTACGGGCCGAGTTCGTCGATGACGGCGCGCACCTCGCCGAGCTGGTGCTCGAGGTCGGCGACGGCACCGGCGACGGTCTCGTGCACGTCGCTCACGAGCTCGACGGTGTTCGTCAGGAGTTCGGAGGTGATGAACGGATGATGCTCGCCCGCGCTGCCCGCATCGAGGGCGTCGAGCACCTGGCCGGCGACGGACGCGAGCTCGCCGGTGGTGCGATCGACGATGGCGATCTCCCATTCGAGCCCCACGGTGGACCGTGCCGATCGTGCGAACTCGATCGCCATGCATGCACCCCCGTTCCGCGCCTCCCGGTGCATCCACATCATTTCACGAGGGCCTGGTCTGCTGCGGAACACGGGTCACGGAGCGCCATCTGCGGCGTCGCCCCCGACTACGCTGTGGTGCATGACGTACCAGGGAGCCGGCCATGAATGACTCGTCGCTGCTGGCGGAGGTCGTGAGCCTGCGCGAGCAGGTGGAGCGCGCGATGTCGTCGCGCATCGTGTCGGGCGAATACGAGCCGGGTGCCGTGCTCACCGTGCCCACGATGGCCGCCGAGTTCGGGGTCAGTGCCACGCCCGTGCGCGAGGCGATGCTGAACCTCGCCCGCCGCGGGTTCCTGTCGCCGATGCGCAATCGCGGCTTCCGCGTGACCGAGGTCTCGCTCGACGAGCTCCGGCAGTTGCGCGAGGTGCGACTGCTGCTCGAGGTGCCGCCGATGCGCCAGCTCGCCGGCACAATGTCGGAGCAGGATGCCGAGAGGCTTCGCCAGCTCGCCGCAGAGATCGTGCGCGCCGGCGACGAGGGCCGGTTCCAGGACTACCTCGAGGCCGACACGACCTTCCACCTGACGCTGCTCGGGTTGACCGGCAACCAGTTCCTCGTCTCGCTGGTGGGTGAGCTGCGTCAGCAGACGCGGTTGACCGGGCTCGTCGAGCTCGCGGAGCAGGGCGCCTTGACCGAATCGGCGCTCGAGCACGCCGAGCTCGTGCAGCTCCTGCTCGACGGCGAGGGCGATGCGGCGACCGCGTTGATGCGTCGCCACATCGGGCATGTGGGCGGCATCTGGAGCGGCGAGCACGAGGACTGACGCCGCCGCTCGTCCGTCGTCTGCTGGGTCATCCGTCGTGGTGATCGGCGACCCTTCGCGGCCGTGATGCAGTGCTGATGCACCGCTCGCCGTTGCCGGCTTGCGCTGCGCGCCGCTGGCAGTAATATGTCACATATCGCCGCCCGGCGATGAGGCACTGTCGTACTCGAAGGAGAGTCACATGCAGTTCGGAACTCGGCGCCGCAAGCGCCTCCTCCACGTCGCCGCCGCAGCCGGCGTGCTCGCGCTGACCGCGGGATGCTCGAGCGGTCTCGCCGGCGGAGGGTCGGAGTCTGCCGCCGACGGACCCATCAAGATCGGCATGCTCGCGCCGTTCTCGGGCAGCGAGTCCGCGTTCGGCGAGTACATGCAGAACGGCGCGCAGCTCGCGGTGAACGAGATCAACGCCGACGGCGGCGTGCTCGGTCGCGACCTCGAGCTGCTCGTCGAAGACGATGCGTGCGACGCGACGACCGCGGTCTCGGGCGCCAACAAGCTCGTCACCGACGGCATCGTCGCCTCGGTCGGCGGCTACTGCTCGGGCGCCACGCTCCCGACGCTGCCGATCTTCGACGAGGCCGGCATCCCGATGGTGATCCCGGCGGCGAACTCGAACGAACTCGTCGACCAGAGCCTGCCCGGCGTCTTCCTCATCAACGGCACCGGTGACCAGCAGGCCCAAGCGGCCGTGACGTACGCGAAGCAGATCGGCGCGACGAACGTCGCGGTCGTCGACGACGCCACGAGCTACTCGGCCGACCTCGCCGGCGCATTCACCGAGCAGGCCACCGCCGCCGGGCTCGACGTCGTCGTGAGCGAGACCATCACCCCCGGTGAGAACGACTACTCCGCCGTCGCGACGACGCTCGCGACCGAGAAGCCGGCGCTTGTCTACTGGACCGGCTACTACCAGGAGGGCGGACTCATCGCCCGTCAGTCGCAGGATGCCGGATACGACGGCGTGTTCCTCGTCGCCGACGGCTCGGTCGACGCCAAGTTCGCCGAGATCGCGGGCGAGGGCTACACCGAGAACGTCGTGGGCACCTTCACGCAGACGCCCGACATGATCGACGGCGCCGACCAGTGGATCGCCGACTACGAGGAGCTCGCCGGCGACCCGCCCGGACCCTACTCGACCCAGGCGTACGACGCCGTGCGCGTGATGGCGCAGGCCATCGAAGACGCCGGCGACACCGAGTTCGACAACGTGGTGGCCGGTCTCGAGGGCCTGAAGGACTTCGACACCTTCGCAGGGCCCCTCACGTTCACCGACACCCACACCCTGTCGGGCGGCGGATTCGTGATCGTCGCCATCGACCCCGCGACCGGCGCGTTCGTCCTCGAGGACGACCTGCAGGGTTGACGCAGCGGGGCGGGGCTCAGGCCCCGCCCCGACTCGTCGGAAGGATTCCTCTGCAATGATGCAGCTCATCTGGAACGGTCTCATCGTCGGATCGTTCTACGCCCTCGTCGCGCTCGGCTACAGCATGGTCTACGGGATCATCAAGCTGCTGAACTTCGCGCACGGCGACATCTACATGCTCGGCGCCTTCGTCGGGTTCTTCACGCTCTCGGCGTTCGGCATCTCGAACGAGACCTCGATCCCGCTCCTGCTCGTGGTGCTCCTGCTGTCGATGGTCACCACCGGCCTCATCGGCGTCGGCATCGAACGCATCGCCTACCGGCCGCTCCGCCGGAGCCCGCGGCTCGCGGTGCTCATCACGGCGATCGGCGTCTCGTTCACGCTCGAGTACGGTGTGCGCCAGATCTTCGGGCCGAACCCCGAGGCGTTCCCCATCCGGCTCGAGTCGAGCGGGTTCGACGTGCTCGGCATGCGCGTCACCGCCTCGCAGATCGTGCTCGTCGTCATCGCGGCCGTGCTCATGCTCGTGCTCGCCCACATCGTGGAGCGCACACGGCAGGGGCGCGCGATGCGTGCGATCGCCCTCGACCCGACCGGCGCGCAGCTGATGGGCGTCAACGTCGACCGGGTGATCGCGATGGTGTTCTTCATCGGATCCGCGCTCGCCGGCGCCGCCGGTGTCATGGCCGGCGCCTACTACGGATCGATCGACTTCCTCATGGGCTTCATCATCGGGTTGAAGGCCTTCACCGCCGCAGTCATCGGCGGCATCGGCAACCTGTACGGCGCCATGCTCGGCGGCGTGCTGCTCGGCATGCTCGAGTCGTTCGGCTCGGCCTGGTTCGGCGGCGAATGGCGGGATGTGTTCGCCTTCGGGTTCCTCATCCTGTTCCTGACGCTGAAACCCACGGGCCTGCTCGGCGCCCGCGTCGTGGAGAGGATGTGACATGGTGCGCGATCTGGATCACGCCCTGAAGCACGTGTCGTTGCGTGCCCCCGCGCCCCAGTTCGAGCGGCCTCGGCCGCCGAAGGGCGTCTTCACCTCCCAGCAGGGCTTCATGCGCGCGCTCGGCCTGCTGGCCGTCGTCCTGGTGGCGGTGCTTCCGTTCATGGATGCCTCGCGCTACACGATGTCGATCGCCACGAGTGCGCTCATCTACGTGATGCTCTGCATGGGCCTGAACGTCGTGGTCGGCTATGCCGGCCTCCTCGACCTCGGCTACATCGCCTTCTTCGCCGTCGGCGCGTACGTCTCTGGCATCTTCACGACGGTGCTCGGCTGGCCCATGTGGGCCGCGCTCATCGCGACGATCGTGGCCTGCATCACGGCGGGCATCATCATCGGCGCGCCGACGCTGCGCCTCCGGAGCGACTACCTGGCGATCGTGACCCTCGGGTTCGGCGAGATCATCCGCATCACCGCCAACAACCTGAAGATAACCGGCGGCCCGTCGGGCATCCACGGCATCCCGTCCTGGAGCTTCGGGCCGTGGGGCTTCGACGACGGGTTCAACCTGCTCGGCATCGACTTCCCCGAGCGCGTGGTGTTCTACTACTTCGTCGCAGCCGTGGTGATCGTCGTCGGCGTGATCGGTGCCGGGCGGCTCGCGAAGGGCCGGCTCGGGCGGGCCTGGAAGGCCGTGCGCGACGACGAGGACGCCGCCGAGGCGATGGGCATCAACACCTACATGGCCAAGATCTCGGCGTACATCATCGGTGCCGTCTGGGCCGGCATGGCGGGTCAGCTGATGGCGACCCACCTCTCGGCGATCAGCCCGAACAGCTTCCAGTTCCTCTACTCGGCCCTCATCCTGATGGCCGTGGTGCTCGGCGGCATGGGCTCGACGCCCGGCGTCATCATCGGCGCGCTGTTCGTGTCGCTCGCACCCGAGCTGCTGCGCGACTTCGCCGAGTGGCGCTACCTCATCTTCGGCGTGCTGCTCGTCGTCGTCATGCTGTTCCGTCCGTCGGGGCTCTGGCCCGCCACCGCCGTGCTGCCGTGGCTGCGGCGCACCCGTCCGACGCCGCCGGCGTTCACCGAGGCGACGGCCGTGCCGGCGAGCGTCATGGAGTCGGTCGACGGCACGCCGACGACCGATGCGCACGAAGGAGATCGCGCATGAGCGCCCTGCTCGAGGTCAGCGACCTCAGACTGCAGTTTGGCGGGGTGACCGCTGTCGACGGCCTCAGCTTCGAGGTGCGCGAGGGCGAGATCCTCGCCGTCATCGGCCCGAACGGCGCCGGCAAAACGAGCGCGTTCAACTGCATCTCGGGCTTCTACCTCCCGACAGCGGGTTCGGTGGTCTTCGACGGCAAGGCGATCGTGCGGTCGGTTCCGGCCATCTGGCGCCGGCTCGGGCTCGTGAACCTCCTGCAGAGCTTCGGCTTCTACCGGGTGCTCCCGTCGCGGGTCACGAAGTGGGGGATGGCGCGCACCTTCCAGAACCTCCGGTTGTTCCGAGAGCTCTCGGTGCTCGAGAACGTCACGACCGCGATGCACGCGAACCTCCGCGAGGGCTTCTGGGCGACCCTGCTGCACACGCCCGGCTACCGCCGGGCCGAGGCGGCGTGCGTCCGCGAGGCGCGGGGCTGGCTCGACTTCGTCGGATTCGAGGACGACGAGCAGCTCTACGTCACGCAGCTGCCGTACGGCGAGCAGCGCCGGGTCGAGATCGCACGTGCGCTCGCCACGAGTCCGAAGCTCCTGCTGCTCGACGAACCCGCCGCGGGCCTGAACTTCAACGAGAAGCAGGCGCTCATGCGGCTCATCCGCAGGATCAGGGGGCTCGGCGTCGCCGTCGTGCTCATCGAACACGACATGGGGCTCGTCATGGAACTCGCGGAGCGAATCGTGGTGCTGAACTACGGCAAGGAGATCGCCGACGGCGCCCCGGAGGATGTGAAGCGGAACCCCGCCGTGATCGAGGCCTACCTCGGCGTCGACGAGAGCGAGGACGCATGATGACCACGACACTCGAGGTGCGCGACGCCGACGTCGTCTACGGCCGGGTGCACGCGCTCCGCGAACTGAGCTTCACGGTCGGCGAGGGCGAGATCGTGTGCCTGCTCGGCAACAACGGCGCCGGCAAGTCGACGACCATGAACATGCTCTCGGGGCTCGTGCGCCCGCGTTCGGGCTCGGTGAGCTGGCAGGGCATGGACCTCACGATGGCGAGGCCCTGGGACATCGTCTCCGCGGGGCTGATCCACGTGCCCGAGGGGCGACGGATCTTCTCGACCATGACCGTGCACGAGAACCTGCTGCTCGGCGGCTACACGGTGCGCGACCAGAAGGCGATCGCGTCGCGGCTCGACGAGGTGTACGGCATGATGCCGCGACTCGCCGAGAGGCGTGCGCAGCAGGGCGGCACGCTCTCGGGCGGCGAGCAGCAGATGGTCGCGATCGGCCGGGCGCTGATCGGCGGGCCGAAGCTGCTGCTGCTCGACGAGCCGTCGATGGGGCTCGCCCCGCTCGTCGTGAAGCAGGTCATGGAGATCATCGCGGCGGTCAACGCGGCGGGAACGACCGTGCTGCTCGTCGAGCAGAACGCCCGTGCCGCGCTGAAGATCGCGCACCGCGCGTACGTCGTCGAGACCGGCAGCGCGACGCTCGAGGGCCCGGCGGCCGAACTCGCGAAGGATCCGCGTGTCATCGAGGCGTACCTCGGTGGTTGACTGGCGACGAGGAGGTGCATCGTGCGCGTCGCGGTGATCGGTTCGGGCGTCGTGGGTGCCGCATGTGCGCTCGCGCTCATCGAGGGCGGCGCGGAGGTGGTCGTGATCGACCGGGTCGGCGTGGCCGGCGAGACATCCAGTCGCTGCGAGGGCAACCTGCTCGTCAGCGACAAGGCGCCGGGCGCAGAGGCCGACCTCGCGGTCGCCTCGAACGCGATGTGGCGGGTGCTCGCCGAGCGACTCGACGCCGACCGGCCGTCGAGCCAGCCGGCGACCGAGTTCGAGGCGAAGGGCGGCATCGTCGTCGCGTTCGGCGAGGGTGAGGCGGCGCTCGAGCGGTTCGCCGCCGCGCAGCGCGCCACCGGCATCCGCGCCGAGGCGATGGATGTCGCGGCGCTCGCCGCGGCCGAGCCGTTCCTGTCTCCCGAGGTCGTGCACGCCGTGCACTATCCCGACGACGCCCAGATCCAGCCGTCGACGGCGACGCAGGCCCTGCTCGACACGGCGGTGCGAGGCGGGGCCCGACTCGTGATCGGCGAGGTGACCGGCCCGCTCGGCCGAGCGGGTCGCCTCACCGGCGTGGCGACGACGGCCGGGCCGATCGAGGCCGACGTCGTCGTGAACTGCGCGGGCCCGTGGGCCGGCGAGGTCGCGAGGCGGCTCGGCGCCCGCCTCGACATCCGGCCGCGGCGCGGCGTGATCCTCGTCACGACACCGATGCCGCAGCGCGTCTTCCACAAGGTCTACGACAGCGACTACGTCGGCGCGGTCGGCTCGGGCGACGCCGCCCTGCAGACCTCCACCGTCGTCGAATCCACCCCTGGTGGCACCGTCCTGATCGGCTCGAGCCGCGAGCGGGTCGGCTTCGACGACCGGCCCGGTGTCGCGCCGGCGGCGGCGATCGCCGCGAAGGCGGTGCGCCTGTTCCCCTTCCTCGAGCAGACGCTGCTGCTGCGCAGCTACTTCGGGTTCCGCCCGTACGCGCCCGACCACCTGCCCGTGATCGGCGCCGACCCCGACGTCGCCGGGCTCGTGCACGCGACCGGCCACGAGGGCGCGGGCATCGGCCTCGCGCCCGCGACCGCCGAACTCGTCGCGCACGCCGTGCTCGGCGCACCGACCGCCCTCGACCCCACCCCGTTCCTCCCGGGCCGGGCCAGCCTGCAGGAGACCGCATGATCCGCATCACCGTCGACGCCGAGCCGCTCGAGGGGCGCGACGGCCAGACCATCGCCGGGGTGCTCATCGGCGCCGGCCGCACCGCGTGGCGCACGGCGCAGACCGGCGATCGCGGCGTGTTCTGCGGCATCGGCGTCTGCCACGACTGCCTCGTGACCGTGAACGGCGTCGAAGGGGTGCGGGCGTGTCAGCGCGAGGCCGTCGACGGCGACCGTGTGGAGCGCGAGGTGCGGGCGTGACGGGCATCGGCGTGGGCGTGGGCGCGGGCGCCCGTGGCGCGAGGCGCGTCGCGATCCTCGGAGGCGGACCCGCCGGCCTCGCTGCGGCCCAGGCCGCCCTCGCCGCCGGAGCCCGCGTCACACTGCTCGACGAGGGCGGCCGGCTCGGCGGCCAGTACTGGCGGCATCACGAACAGCTCACCGACCGCCGCCTCCAGCACGGCTGGGCGCGGTTCGAGCGGCTCAGGGGAGTGCTCGACCGTGCCGAGGTGCACAACGGTGCGAGCGTGTGGTCGGCCGAGGCATCCGATGGCACCTTGCGCCTGCGCGCCGTCGTCGGCCCTGCGGATGCCGCGGGGCGCACGGCGCTCGAGGTCGAAGCCGACGCCGTGGTCGTCGCGACCGGCGCGCACGATCTCGCCCTCCCGCTGCCGGGCTGGACCCTTCCGGGTGTCACCACCGCCGGCGCCGCCCAGGCGCTCGCGAAGCGCGACGGCGTCACCGTGGGGCGGCGCACGGTCGTGAGCGGTGCCGGTCCGTTCCTGCTGCCCGTCGCGCAGTCGCTCGCCGTCGCGGGTTCCGAGGTCGTCGGGGTGCACGAGGCGTCGCGCCTCGGCGGTCTCGCGGCCGGGTGGTTGCCGCGGCCGTGGCAGCTCGCGGGCAAGGCGGGCGAACTCGTCGAATACGTCGGCGCCCTCGCGCGCCACCGCATCCCGTACCGGGTCGGCAGCGGCGTGGTGCGGGTGCTCGGCACCGACCGGGTGGAGGGCGTCGTCATCGCTGCACTCGACGCCGACTGGCGGCCGGTTCCCGGCACCGAGCGCGAGGTCGCGTGCGACTCCGTGGCGCTCGGGCACGGCTTCACGCCGCGCCTCGAGGTGGCGATCGCCCTCGGTGCGGCGATCGAGGGGGATCGCCGCGGCCGGTTCGTCGTCGTCGACGACGCGCAGCGCACGAGCGCGGCCGGCGTCTACGCAGCCGGGGAGATCACGGGCATCGGCGGTGCGGATGCCGCGCTCGCCGAGGGTGCCGTGGCGGGCTTCATGGCCGCCGGCGGTTCGCTCGACGATGACCGCATGCGCGGCCCGCTCGCGGTGCGGCGGCGCATGCGCGCCTTCGCGGCGAGACTCGAGCGTGCCCACGGCATCCGGCCGGGCTGGACATCGTGGCTCGCCGACGACACCGTGGTGTGCCGCTGCGAGAACGTCACGCGCCGCACGATCGCCGACCGGGCCGATGCGCCGCTGCGCGCGATGAAGCTCGCGACACGGGCCGGGCTCGGCGCCTGCCAGGGGCGCACGTGCGGCCGGGCGGTCGAGGCGGTCGTGGCCGCGGCCGGCGGTGCGCCCGAGGGGTTCGACCGCCGACCGGTGCTCGCGCCGGTGCGGCTCGGCGAGGTGGCGGCGGTCGGGCGGGGGAGCGACAGCGGCGCGGTCGCCGTCGAGACCGCGATCTCGACCGCCGGCCGTGGCGAATCGGCAGTTGCCGCCGCCGAACCACAGTAGTAATATGTCACATACTACCGATCCGCGAACAACGGACCAGAGAACGGAAGATCAGATGACCAGCACCATGGACCTCGGCGGCGTCGTCGTCGCCACGACGCTCGCCTTCACCGAAGACGACTCGGCGCCCGCCGGGCTCGCGGTGGACTACGACAAGTTCGCCGAGCACGTCGACTTCCTGATGAGCAACGGATGCCGCGGCGTCGGCCCCAACGGCTCGCTCGGCGAGTATTCATCGCTCACCGACGAGGAGCGGCGCAAGGTGATCCAGGTCGCCGTCGAGGCCGTCGACGGACGCGGCATCGTCATCGCCGGCGCGCACGGCGTCGGCAGCCACCAGGCCCGCAAGTGGGCCGAATGGGCCCGCGAAGACGGCGCCGATGGCGTGCTGCTGCTGCCGCCCACGCTCTACCGCGCCAACGAGGGCGAGGTCATCGCGCACTACGAGGAGGTGGCCAAGGTCGGGCTGCCGATCATGGCGTACAACAACCCCTTCGACACCAAGGTCGACCTCGTGCCGTCACTCGTGGCGAAGCTCGCCGAGATTCCCGAGGTCGTCGCGATCAAGGAGTTCTCGGGCGACGTGCGCCGGGTCTACGAGATCAAGGAACTCTGCGACATCGACATCATCGCGGGCGCCGACGACGTGCTGTTCGAGCTCATGGTGAACGGTGCCGTCGGTTGGTTCGCCGGCTACCCGAACGCCTTCCCGAAGGAGGCCGTCGAGCTCTACAACCTGCTCGTCGAGGGCAAGTGGCACGAGGCGCGCGAGCTCTACACGCAGCTCGTGGCCGTCTTCCGCTGGGACTCGCGCACCGAGTTCGTGCAGGCGATCAAGCTCTCGATGGACATCTGCGGCAACTCCTACGGCGGGCCGACCCGTCCGCCGCGCGGACCGCTGAGCGACGAGCAGCGCGCCCAGGTCACGGTCGACACCGAGCGGGCGCTCGCCGCCCTGGCGGCCCGCTGATGCGGGGGCGCCGGGTCGTCTCGGCCGTCGACTCGCACACCGAGGGCATGCCGACGCGTGTCGTCACCGGCGGCGTCGGCCGGATCCCCGGCGCCACCATGAACGACCGGCGCCTCTACGCCATGGAGCACCTCGACGGGCTGCGCGGCCTCCTCATGAACGAGCCGCGCGGCCACGCCTCGATGTCGGGCGCGTTCCTGCAGCCGCCTGCGCGCGATGACGCCGACTGGGGTGTCGTGTTCATCGAGGCGAGCGGGTTCCTGCCGATGTGCGGCCACGGCACAATCGGCGTCGCGACGGTGCTCGTCGAGACGGGCATGGTCGAGGTCGTCGAACCCGTGACCGAGATCCGGCTCGACGTGCCCGCGGGGCTCGTCATCGCCCGTGTCGCGGTCGAGGGCGGCCACGCCGTGCACGTCACGATCGAGAACGTGCCGAGCTTCGTCGAGCGATTGGATGCCTCGATCGAGGTGCCGGGCTACGGCGCCGTGCCCTACTCCGTCGCCTTCGGCGGCAACTTCTACGCGCTCGTGGATCTCGACGACGTCGGCCTGCCGTTCGATCGCACCCGGAAGGACGATATCGTCGCCGCAGGCCTCGCGATCATGGAGGCGATCAACACCCAGGCGCCGCCGCGGCATCCTGAGCTCGACGGCGCGAACCACGTGCATCACGTCGAGTTCATCGCGCCCGGCTCCGACGCCGTGCGGTCGCGGCACGCGATGGCGATCCATCCGGGCTGGTTCGATCGCTCGCCGTGCGGCACCGGCACGTCGGCGCGCATGGCCGAGCTGCACGCCCGCGGCGAACTCGCCCTCGACACCGACTTCGTGAACGAGTCGTTCATCGGCACCGAGTTCACCGGGCGGCTGCTGCGGGAGACGACCGTCGGCGGCGTGCCCGCGGTGGTGCCCACCATCACCGGGCGGGCGTGGGTGACCGGGCTCGGCCAATACTTCCTCGACGACGACGACCCGTTCCCCGAGGGGTTCGTCTTCTGACCCCCCAGACCGACCCCCAGCACAGAGCGGATCGACCCATGACGACCTCAACCGAACCCGACCTCGACCGCGTCGCCGAACGGGCCGCCGCCGTCGCGCGCGCCTTCGCCGCGACCGAACCGCGCGCCCGAGCCGCGGCACTGGTCGCCGTGGCCGACGCTCTCGACCGCAACGCCGCCGAGCTCATCGCGATCGCGATGCGCGAGACCGGCCTCACCGCGCCGCGTCTCATCGGCGAGGTGCGCCGCACCTCGAACCAGCTCAGGCTCTTCGCCGAGGCGATCGTCGACGGCGCCTACCTCGACGCCCGCATCGACGCGGCCGACCCCGAGTACGTCATCGGTCCGCGTCCCGACGTGCGCCGCGTGCTCGAGCCGGTCGGCCCCGTGCTGAACTTCGCGGCGTCGAACTTCCCGTTCGCGTTCTCGGTCGCGGGCGGCGACTCGGCCGCGGCGCTCGCGGCAGGATGCCCCGTCGTCGTGAAGGCGCACTCGGGGCATCTCGAGCTCTCGCGCCGCACCGCGGAGGTCGTCATCGAGGCGCTCGCCGGTGCGGGCATGCCCGACGGCGTCTTCCAGCTCATCGAGGGGCAGCAGAACGGCGTCGCCCTGCTGAAGGACGACCGCATCCGTGCGGGCGCCTTCACCGGCTCGACGCACGTCGGCCGGCTGCTCGCCGACATCGCAGCGACCCGTCCGCGGCCGATCCCGTTCTACGGTGAGCTCGGCAGCGTGAACCCCGTCTACGCGACGCCGGGTGCCGTCGTCGCCGAACCCGAGCTGCTCCAGGGCTTCCTCGCCTCCGTCGCCGGGTCGGCGGGCCAGCTCTGCACGAAGCCGGGCTTCCTCTTCGTGCCGACGGGCGCTGAGCTCGGCGAGCTGGCGGAGGCCGCCGCCGCGGTCGGCGAGCATCGCCTGCTGAACCCGGGCATCGGCCGGGCGTTCGAAGAGCGCCGCAGCGCCGTGCTCGGCGCCGACGGCGTCGCCGTGCTCGCCGAGGGCGAGGTGCGAGTCGACGACGACGGGCAGCGCTTCGTGACGCCCACGGTCGTCGAGGTCTCGGTCGAGCAGCTGCGGGCGCAGCCCGATGCACTCCTCGAGGAGTCGTTCGGGCCGCTGTCGGTGATCGTGCGGTATTCGGATGCCGCGGCGCTGCCCGACCTCCACCGCGAGCTGTTCCCCGGCAACCTGACCTCGACCGTGCACGCCACCGACGCCGAGGCGGGCGAGCTCGGAGACCTCGTGGAGGCACTCGCCGAAACGAGCGGTCGCGTGCTCTTCGGCGGATGGCCGACCGGCGTCTCCGTGACCGCCGCGATGCAGCACGGCGGGCCGTTCCCGGCCACGACCACCGATGCCACGAGCGTCGGCACGGCGGCGATCACGCGGTTCCTCCGCGGCGTCGCGTACCAGAACGCGCCGGCGGCCCTGCTGCCCGACGCGCTGCGCGACGACAACCCATGGGGTGTTCCGCAGCGTCGCAGCGAGGCGGGGCGGTCGAGCGAGTGGGGAAGCCTCACTGGCATCCACTGACGAGACGGGTACGCGAATGGCCCGGGCGCACACGCCCGGGCCATTCGTCGTCCCGGCCGGCCGGGGCGTCCTTGCTCAGACCACGCGACGGCCGGCCTGCACGATGTGCCGACGCGCATCGGCCTCCCACAACGCGGCAGGCTCCGCGATCGGGTTCGCGGCCAGCACGACCGCATCGCCGTACGCCCCGGCATCCAGATGGCCGAGTCGTCGATCGCCGATCAGCGCGGCATTCGTCTCGGTCAGTGAGCGCAGGGTCTCGGTTGCGCCGCTCGCCTCGACCTGCAGGCGCACGCCGCAGAGCTGATCGTCCTCGAGGTCTCCCATGAGATCGCTGCCGAAGCCGACCGGCACGCCCGCGGCCAGTGCGAGCTGCACGGCCTCCTGCCCCTT
Source organism: Agromyces cerinus (assembly GCF_016907835.1). Lineage (NCBI taxonomy): Bacteria > Bacillati > Actinomycetota > Actinomycetes > Micrococcales > Microbacteriaceae > Agromyces > Agromyces cerinus. Next base: position 1,039,838 of record NZ_JAFBCT010000001.1, read on the forward strand.
CGAGAGCACCTCTGCGTTCTTGGCCAGGGAGATCTCGTTCAAGCCGAGCTCCGCGCCACGGCGATCCATGGCGTCGTAGGCGGCGAGCGTCGGAACCAGGATCGCTCCGAGTTCGGCCATGCGTCGCGCGGTCGGCGAATCGATGAGATTGCCGTGCTCGATCGAGCGAACACCGTTCTCGATGGAATGCACCACGGCTTCGGGCGAGTAGGCGTGAGCGGCGACGTAGGTGCCGCGGCGCTCGGCCTCCTCGACGACCGCGCGCAGCTCGTCGGGGGAGTACTGCGGAATCCGGATGGGATCGGTGAGGGAGAACACCCCGCCCGAGGTCATCACCTTGATGGCATGGGCGCCGGTGCGCAGGCGGCGGCGCACCGCCAGGCGCAGCTCGTCGACCCCGTCGACCACCTCGCACATGTGGCCCTCGGTGAAGCAGATGTCGACGTGTGCGGAGCGAGGATCGCCGTGCCCGCCGGTCTGGCTGAGCGCTGGCCCCGTGAAGTGATAGCGCGGCGACCGGAAGAGATCGGTCTCGACGGCGCGGGCCAGCCCGATGTCGCCTCCGGCCACATCCCGAACGGTGGTGAACCCGCGCCGCAGGGCGCTGCCGAGGCGACGGGCACCGTTGATCGCGGCGTAGCTCAGCGGCCCCCGCTCGTTCTCGAACCCGTCCATGCTCGTGGCGTAGGCGTGGAAGTGCGCGTCGATCAGTCCGGGGACGATCCATCCGCCGGCGGCGTCGAGCACCTCGGCCGAGGCATCCGCTCGCTCGGTGACGATTCCGTCGACGATGCAGAGATCGCGGTCGACGAAGCCCTGCACTGTTCGATCCCAGACATGGGCGCCGGTGATCCTCAGCGATGCCGATTCCATCTTCGTTCTCCTTCTCGACGTTGTGCGGCTGACCCTCGTGGTTCTGCGGCCGTCAGCGCAGGCTGAAGCCCTCGGCGAGCGGGTCGGCCGGGTCGAGCTCGAACTCGCACGTGCCCACACGGTACGCCTGGCCGGTGACTTCGGGCACCACGGCGCCATCCGTGCGCTCGGCCACCCGTGCGAGGAAGCGCGTGCCGATGATCGAGTCGTGGGTGAGCACCTCGCCGTCGGCGAGCTCGCCCGTGTGCGCGAGCAGCGCCACGCGAGAGGCAGTGCCCGAGCCGCACGGGCTGCGGTCGACCTCGCCGTCGGCGAAGACGGTGACGTTGCGCTGCCACGGGCCGTCGGCGGTGCGGCCCAGGTCGTCGACGAGGATCGTGCCGTACACACCCGACAGGCGGTCGTCGGCGACCTGTGCTGCCGGGTGGTCGTTCAGCGCCCACTTGATCTCGCGACCGAGGCGGATGAGCTCGGTGGTGTCGGCGGGCGTCACGGTGAGACCGAGGGAGGCTGCCGGCAGGGTCGCGTAGACCGCGCCGCCGAAGACGAGGTCGACGACGACGTCGCCCCGACTGGTCGAGAGCGGAATCCCGGTCGCCAGCACGCGCGATGACACGTTCCGGAACACGACACCCGTCGTGACGCCGCCGCTGCGCTGCACGCGCGCCTGCACCCGCCCGCTCGGCACGTCGATCGTGACGATCGCCTCGCCGTCGTCGGGTGCGGCGACCCGGCCCGTGTGCACCGCCCAGGCGCCGAGCGCCATGGTGCCGTGCCCGCACGCGGTCGAGAAGCCGTCCTTGTGCCAGAACAGCACGCCGAAGTCGGCGCCGTCGTCGTCGGGCGGGGTGATGAAGCCGCCGTACATGTCGTCGTGCCCGCGCGGCTCGAGGCAGAGGAACCGGCGCACGGCGTCGGCCTCGCCGGTCATGGCCTCGACCCGGCGGGCGGCGACGGTGTCGCCCGAGGTCGGGACGTCGAGCACGATGCGGAACGGTTCGCCCGCGGTGTGCCAGTCTTCGGTCTTCCAGTGCATCATGCGTTCCGTTCGTTCGTCAGTGCGAGTTGTGCGACGGCGAGGTCCTGCCAGCCCATGCCGCAGGTCTTGATCACGACGGGCCGAGCGGATGCCTCGGGGCCGTCGTCGCCGAACAGCTGCGCCATGGGGGTCAGTGCGTCGGGGGAGAGGTGGCCCTCGGCGATGGCGAGGATGACGTCGCCGGCCTCGGCGAGCGCCACCCGCTGCGACTCGACGATCACGCGGGCGCGCCCGAGGAGCTCGCCCGGCAGTTCGCGGGCGTCGGGTTCGTGCGAGCCGACGGCGACGATCGCGGCGTGGTCACGCACGAGTGCGGCGTCGAAGAGCGGCTCGCGGGCGGTGGTGGCGCAGACGACGAGGTCGGCCTCCACGACATCCGCTGCCGTGCCGACGGCCACGTCGAGACCGCTCGCGCCGACGAGGCTCGCTGCGTGCTCGGCCTTCGCCCGGTCGCGGCCGACGAACCGCACCCGTTCGACGGGGCGGATGGCCTGCATGGCCTCGACGTGTCGCACGCCCTGCGGGCCGGTGCCGAAGACGACGAGCGACGAGGCATCCTGAGCCGCGACGACGTCCACCGCGGCTGCCGACACGGCCGGGGTGCGCAGGCTCGTGAGCTCCGTGCCGTCGAGCAGGGCGAGCGGTGCGAGGGTCTCGGCGTCGAGCACGATGTAGATCGCCTGGATGCGCTCGAGGCCGCGTGCCGGGTTCGCCGGGGCCACGGTCGCGAGCTTCTGACCGGTGTAGGGGCCGAGGTCCGACGGCATGAGCAGGAGCTGGCCGTGCCGCACGTCGACGATCGCCCGCGCGGGGTCGGCGTCGGGGTCGAACCCGTCGCGGAGTGCCCGCTGCAGGGCGTCGATGGCCTGGCGCATGGTGATGCGCTCGGCGATGGCGGGGCCGTCGATGAGGCGGAGCGAGTCGAAGATGCCGGGCATGGACACATCGTACGGGTAATGCGTAATATGTCACATATCGCCGACGGCTCGAAGCTTCGATCCGACGAGCTGCCATCCGGATACGGCCGCCACGAGCGCCGGAACCCCGAGCAGCGCTCGCTCGAGCACGGTGACCCGCTTGTCGTCCGACTTGCGGACAGCGAATGACTCAAAGGTGAATCATGGCTCGAACCACTCTGCGCGCGGCCGCAGTGCTCGCCGTTTCGACGGCGCTCATGCTGACCGCGTGCACGACCACGCCCGGCGCCGACTCGGGCGACGGCGAACCGCAGACCGGCGGCACCCTCAAGGTGCTCGCGAACGGCGACGTCGACCACCTCGACCCGCAGCTCGTCGCGTACGTGCCGACCTACAGCGTGATGCGCTCGGTGTCGCGCTCGCTGCTGAGCTATGCGGCGAGCGACGACGCCGCCGAGCGCATCGTGCTCCAGCCCGACCTCGTCGAGGAGGTGCCGACCCCGAGCACCGACGGACTCACCTACACCGTGACCCTCCGCGACGGCGTCACCTGGGGCGCACCCGACGGCGCCCGGCCCATCGTCGCGAGCGACGTCGCCCGCGGCATCGAGCGTCTCTGCAACCCGCACATCTCGGGCGCCCTCGCCGGCTACTTCCAGGGCCTCATCGCCGGCATGGACGAGTTCTGCACCGGCTTCGCCGCCGTCGCCCCCGAGGTCGGCCCGATCAAGGACTACATCGAGGGCAACGAGATCGCGGGCATCCGGACACCCGACGACCGCACGATCGAGTTCACCCTCGTCGAGCCCGCGAGCGACTTCCCGTTCATGCTCTCGCTCGACGCGGCCGACCCGGCACCCATCGAGGCGCTCGACGCGCTGCCCGACTCGCCCGAGTACCGGCGCGGCTTCGTGTCATCCGGTCCCTACCAGGTGGCCGAGTACACCCCCGACGCGAAGCTCGTGCTCGAGCGCAACCCCGCATGGGACCCCGAGAGCGACCCGCTCCGCAAGGCCTACGTCGACGGCATCGAGATGACGATGGGCGTCGAGGGCGACGCCGCGATGCAGCAGCTGCAGGCCGGATCGGCCGACCTGCTCTTCGACCTCTCCCCGAGCCCCGCGAACATCCAGCAGCTCAAGGCCGCGAACGACGAGAAGTTCTCCACCATGGAGAACGGCGGCGTCGACCAGTTCATGTGGATGAACACGGCGTCGACGAACAACGGCGGCGCGCTCACCAAGCTCGAGGTGCGCCAGGCGCTGCAGTACGCGGTCGACAAGTCGGCCGTCGTGCAGACCATGGGCGGCGCCGACCTCGCCGGCGTCACGAACGGCATCTTCGGCCCCGGCATCCTCGGCTACCAGGAGTCCGACGAGTACGCGACCGAAGGCGGCAAGGGCGACCCCGAGAAGGCGAAGGAGCTCCTCGCCGCGGCGGGCTACCCCGACGGCCTCACCCTGAAGATGCCGTACCGCAACGTCGGCACGCAGCCCGACATCGCCCAGACCGTGCAGGCGAGCCTCGAGCGCGCCGGCATCACCGTCGAGCTGACGCCCGTGCCGCCGACCGACTACTACGCGAACTTCATGACGAACCCCGACAACGCGAGCTCGGGCGCCTGGGACATCGCGCTCGTCGGCTGGTCGCCCGACTGGCAGGGCGGTGCCGCGCGCAGCGTGTTCCAGCCGCAGTTCCGTTTCGACGGCACGCCGCAGACCTACAACTACGTGGACTTCAACAGCGACGCCGCCAACCAGCTCGCCGCCGAGGCCCTCGCCGCGGCGACGCCCGACGAGGCGGCCGACCTCTGGCACCAGGTCGACGAGGCCGTCATGGCCGACGCGCCGATCGTCAGCATCGCGTACCGACTGAAGCCGAACTACCACTCGGCCCGCGTCGGCGGGTTCGAGCCGTACGCCCAGAGCCAGAACGGCGACTGGACGAACGTCTGGCTCACGAAGTAGCCGTCCGCACCATTCGCAAATCACGTACTCGGCGGCCGGTCCCGGCCGGCCGCCGGGTCAGATCGAGGGACCCCCAATGACGATCCTCCTCGACGTGCGCGACCTCGCCGTCGACATCCCCACCGAGGACGGCACCGTGCATGCGGTGCAACACGTCTCGTTCACCGTCAACGAGGGCGAGTTCTTCGGGGTCGTCGGCGAGTCCGGCTCCGGCAAGTCCGTGATGGTGCAGTCGATCATGGGCCTCGTGCCCGGCGCGCGCACCAGCGGTTCCGTGCTGTTCCGCGACCGCGACCTGCTCTCGCTCGCCCCCGAGCAGCTGCGCTCGGTGCGCGGGCGGGAGATCAGCATGATCTTCCAGGACCCGCTCTCGAGCCTGCACCCCCAGTACACGGTGGGCTGGCAGATCGTCGAGCAGATCCAGGCGCACGAGAAGGTCAGTGCGAAAGCGGCGAAGGCGCGCGCGATCGACCTGCTGGACCGGGTGCGCATTCCGGATGCCGCGGCGCGCTTCGACGCCTACCCGCACCAGTTCTCGGGGGGCATGCGACAGCGTGTGATGATCGCGATGGGCCTCTCGCTCGGCCCGGCGCTCATCATCGCCGACGAGCCGACCACCGCGCTCGACTCCACCGTGCAGGCGCAGATCCTCGACCTGCTCGGCGAGATGCGCAGCGAGTTCGGCACGACCGTGCTCATGATCAGCCACGACCTCGGCGTGCTCTCGCGCGTCGCCGACCGGGTCATGGTCATGTACGGCGGTCGTCGCATGGAACTCGGGGCCGCCGATGCGGTGCTCTGCGGCCCCGCCCACCCCTACACCGCGGGGCTCCTGCGGTCATCGTCGTTCAACCGGGAGCCGGGCACGCCGCTCGTGCCCATCGGCGGGCGACCGCCGAGCCTGCTCGCACCGCCCGAGGGCTGCGCGTTCCGCGACCGCTGCCCGGATGCGATGTCGATCTGCGGCTCGAAGCCGCCGGTGCGTCACTACGACGACGGCACCGAGGTGGCGTGCTGGCTCGAGACGACGCCGGTCGAGCCGGAGCCGCCGGTGCTCCCGCCGCCGAGCCTGCTCGCGAACCCCGACGACCCCATCGTGAAGGTCGACGGACTGCGCCTGACCTTTCCGCAGCGCCGCGGCGAGCCGCGCGTCGTGCTCGACGACATCTCGCTCGAGGTGCGGCGGGGCGAGACGCTCGGCCTCGTCGGCGAGAGCGGCTGCGGCAAGACCACCCTCGCGCGTGCGATCGCCGGGCTCGTCGCGCCGACGGCCGGCACCGTCGAGTTCGACGGCGCCCCGACGACGAACCTCGACCGCGCCCAGTGGCGCGACCTCCGGCGTCGCGTGCAGCTCGTCTTCCAGGACCCGTTCGGCTCGCTGAACCCCCGTCGCCGCGTCGGTTCGATCATCGGCGACCCGTTCCGCATCCACGGCCTCGCGAAGGGCGCCGAGCGACAGGCGAAGGTGCAGGAGCTCATGGAGCTCGTCGGGCTGAACCCCGAGCACTACAACCGCTTCCCGTCGCAGTTCTCGGGCGGGCAGCGGCAGCGCATCGGCATCGCCCGGGCGCTCGCGCTGAACCCCGAGCTCGTGATCCTCGACGAGCCGGTCTCGGCGCTCGACGTGTCGATCCAGGCTCAGGTGCTGAACCTGCTCGACGAGCTGCAGCGCCGGCTCGGCCTCACCTACCTGTTCATCTCGCACGACCTCGCCGTCGTGCGCCACGTCTGCGATCGCATCGCCGTGATGGAGGGCGGGCGCATCGTCGAGCTCGGCACCGCCGACGAGGTCTGGAACGACCCGCAGCAGCCGTTCACCCGGCGCCTGCTCGCCGCCGCGGCGCCCGAGATCCCGCGGGAGCCGCGCGATCGACTGCTGCTGCCCATGGCGGGCTCCGCCGGCGCATCCGTCGACCGCATCGTCATGGAGGTCGCCTCGTGAGCCTCATGCCCAAGACCCCCGCTGCGGCGGCGCGCGCCTCGACCGAAGTGCAGGCGCGGGGCTCCGGCCGGCTCACGCTCAGCCGGCTCCTCCGCGACCCCGCGAGCATCGCCTCGATGATCGCCATCCTCCTGATCATCGCCTTCGCGCTCTGCGCCCCGCTCATCGCGGCGTGGACCGGTCACGGCCCGACCGAGCAGTTCCGCGAGACCGGCCTCACCCCGGAGGGCATCCCCGTGGGCCCGAACGCCGAGTTCCTGTTCGGCACCGACCAGCTCGGCCGCGACGTGCTCGTGCGCCTCGCCTACGGCGCGCAGGTCTCGCTCCTCGTCGGCGTGCTCGCTTCGATCGTGGCGTCGGTGATCGGCATCGCGATCGGCACGATCGCCGGGTTCTCGGGCGGGGTCGTCGACACGGTGCTCAGCCGCACGATGGACCTCGTGATGAGCGTGCCGTTCCTGCTCTGCGCGATCGCGCTCGTTTCGGTGCTCGGCCCGAGCCTCAGCCTGTCGATCGCCGTGATCGTGTTCTTCAGCTGGACCGGCCTCGCCCGAGTCATCCGCGGTCAGGTGCTGGCGCTCCGTCACCGCGAGTTCGTCGAGGCGGCCCGTTCGCTCGGCGCCTCGCGCACGTCGATCATGTTCCGCGACATCCTGCCCAACCTGGTCGTGCCGATCATCGTCTACACGACCCTCATGATCCCGGCGGCGATCGTGTTCGAGGCGACGCTCTCGTTCCTCGGACTCGGCATCGTGCCGCCGACCCCCAGCTGGGGCAACATGCTGGCGGATGCCGCGAACGGGTCGCTCTACCTCGTGGCGTGGTGGATGGTCGTCGTGCCCGGCGGCGCCCTGCTCGCCCTGACCCTCGCGTTCAACCTGCTCGGCGACGGCCTTCGCGACGCACTCGATCCCGCCGCCGTCTCGAAGGGCAAGCGCGCATGACCCGGTTCATCCTCTCCCGCATCGCGTTCGGCGTGCTCGTGCTGTTCCTCCTCAGCGTCTTCGTGTTCATGCTCTTCTACGTCTCGCCGTCGGACCCGGCCCGCATCATCGCGGGCGACAAGGCGACCGAGGAGCTCATGGCGCAGATCCGCACGAACCTGGGGCTCGACCGCCCGATCACCGAGCAGTACGTGACCTTCATCGGCAACCTGCTGCACGGCGACCTCGGCTACTCGTACCGCTCGAGCATGCCCGTCTCCGAACTCGTGGTCTCCCGCATCCCGGTGACGATGTCGCTCGTCTTCGGCGGCATGGTGTTCTGGCTCGCGATCGGCATCCCCATCGGCATCGTCTCGGCGAAGCATCCGGGCTCGGCGCGCGACCGCCTCGGGCAGGGGTTCGCGATCGTCGGCATCAGCTTCCCGACCTTCGTGCTCGGCATGCTCGCGCTGTACCTGCTCTACTTCGTGCCGACGAAGCTCGGGTTCATGCTCTTCCCGCCGAGCGGCTACGTGCCGTTCACGGAGAGCCCCCTGCAGTGGGCCTGGCACCTGCTGCTGCCCTGGCTGACGCTCGCGCTCGTCGTGGCGGCCGTGTACGCGCGGCTCACGCGCGGGCAGATGCTCGAGGTGCTCGGCCAGGACTACATCCGCACCGCGCGGGCCAAGGGCGTGGACGAGCGTCGGGTCACGTACGTGCACGCGTTCCGCAGCGCCATGCCGCCGCTCGTGACCCAGCTCGGCATCGACATCGGGCTCATGCTCGGCGGCGTCATCGTGATCGAGCAGGTCTTCGGCCTGCTCGGCGTCGGCAGCCTCGCGGTGACCGCGGTCGCCATGCAGGATAGACCCGTGGTGATCGCGATCGTACTGCTCGGCGGCGTCTTCGTCGTCGTCTCCAACCTCGTCGTCGACACGACGTACGCGCTGCTCGACTCTCGGGTGCGGACGGCCACCCGATGAGCGCCGACTGGTATCCCATCGGGAAGGATGTCGCCGCCCGCGAGCTGTGGCTCGACGTGCCGCTCGACTGGGCCGAACCCGACGGGCCGACCATCCGCGTGTTCGCGCGCGAACTCGTCGACGCAGCCCGCCGCGATGAGGACCTGCCGGTGCTCGTCTACCTGCAGGGCGGGCCCGGCGGCAAGTCGCCGCGACCGCTCGGCCGCGACGGGTTCCTCGACGAGGCGCTCGCCCGGTTCCGGGTGGTGCTGCCCGACCAGCGGGGCACCGGCCGCTCGACCCCGCTCGAGGGGCGGCAGCTCGAGGGGCTCAGCGCCGACGAATCGGCGAAGATCCTCGCCCTGCACCGTGCCGACTCCATCGTGCGCGACCTCGAGGCGCTCCGGCGTGCCCACTACGGCGGCCGGCCGTGGTGGACGCTCGGGCAGAGCTACGGCGGCTTCCTGACGCTGCACTACCTCTCGGTCGCGCCCGAGGCGATCGTCGCCTCGGCGATCACCGGGGGACTGCCGAGCCTCGATCCGTCGGCCGACGACGTCTACGCCCGTACCTTCCCGCGCGTGCGGGCGAAGAACCGCCGGTTCGCCGAGCGGCTGCCGCATCTGACCGAGCGCATCGCGCGGGTCGCCGACCTGCTCGACGCCGGCGACGTGCGCCTGCCCGACGGCGACCGGCTCACCGTGCGCCGCTTGCAGACGCTCGGCTTCGACTTCGGCATGGCCCCGGGCTTCGACCGGGTGCACTGGGTGTTCGACGAGGCGTTCGCCGACGCCGGCGAGACCGTCATCGGCGAGACGTTCCTGTCGACCGTCGGCGCCCTCACCGCGTTCGATCGCAATCCGCTCTTCATCGCCCTGCAGGAGAGCATCTACGGGCCCGGCCCCACCGCCTGGGCGGCCGAACGGGCCCGGGCCGGCAATCCCGACTTCGACCCCGACGCCCGGCCGCTGCTCTTCACCGGCGAGATGGTCTTCCCATGGATGTTCGAGGAGGTGCGGGCACTCCGCGGCTTCCGCGCGGGCGTCGAGCGGCTCGCCGAGACCGATCGCCCGATCGAGCTGTACGACCGGGCGCGACTCGCGGCGAACGCCGTGCCCGTCGAGGCGGTCGTCTACCTCGACGACATGTACGTCGACGCCGCGTTCTCGCTCGACACCGTCGAGCGGGTCGGCGGCCTCGAAGCCTGGACCACCAACGAGTTCGAGCACGACGGACTGCACACCGGGAAGGTCGCCGGACGACTGTTCGACGCCCTCGACCGGCGCGTCGCCGGCTCGGCCCACGCTCCGCGCGCGTGACCGCGCACCTGAAAGGACCCGGAATGACCGAACAGACCCACGCCCACACCCACGCGCATCAGGGCGAGCGCGGCGGGGGAGCGGCATCCTCCATGCCGGCTCCGGCCGAGCGGGACCCGCGGATGCCGCGACTCACGCAGTCGCCGGGGTTCAACGAGTCCATGCGGAGCGGCTGGGGCACGCCCGTGCGCACGCCGGTGATCCCGTCGGGTGCCGCGCTCGCCGCGCACCACCACCGCGCCCGGCTCGCCGAGGCGCTGCCCGGCCGCACCATCGCCGTCTCGGCCGGTCGGGCACCCGTGCGCGCCAATGACACGAGCTTCGAGTTCCGCGCCGACAGCGACTTCCTCTGGCTCCTCGGCTGCGGCATCGAGGACGCGGTGCTCGTGATCGAGTCGGTGCCCGGCGGCCACGACGCCACGCTCTACCTGCCCGCGCCCTTCCGGCCCGGCGACGACGGCTTCCACGCCGACCCGCTCCGGGGCGAGCTCTGGGTCGGGCCGATGCCCGGCCTCGCCGAGTACGCCGAGGCGCTCGACGTGCGCACGCGCCGCATCGAGGAGCTCGCGCTGAGCCGCGACACCCTCGTCGCCGGTGCGCCGACGCCGGTCGGGCCGGCGGCCGCCGCGCTCGCCGCGAACCCCCGCTCGGCCGACCTCAAGCGCGTGCTCGCGGAGCTCCGCATGATCAAGGACGAGTGGGAGCTCGCTGAGCTCGCGGCCGCGGTCGCCTCGACCGAGCAAGGGTTCGCCGCGATGGCGCGCGAGCTCTCCTCGGCCATCGAGTGGGGCGGCGAGCGCTGGCTGCAGGGCACCTTCGACCGCTACGCGCGCACGGTCGGCAACGGCCCGGGCTACGCGTCGATCGTCGGCTCCGGCGCCCACGCGCCGATCCTGCACTGGGTGCGCGCCGACGGCGAGATCAGTCCTGCAGAGCTGCTGCTGCTCGACGTCGGCGTCGAGCGACGGTCGGGCTACACGGCCGACGTCACGCGCACCATCCCGGCCGGCGGCACGTTCACCTCGGCGCAGCGCGCCGTGCACGACCTCGTCGAGGCCTCGCACCGTGCCGGGCTGGCGGCCGTCGGGCCGGGCCGCCAGTGGTCCGACTTCCACGTCGCGAGCATGGAGGTCATCGCTCGGGGCCTGCACGACTGGGGGATGCTGCCGGTCTCGGTCGACGAGGCGCTCGCCCCCGACGGGCAGCAGCACCGCCGCTACCTCGTGTGCGGCGTGGGGCACCACCTCGGCATCGACGTGCACGACTGCGCGGGCTCGAGCTACGCCGCCTACCAGGGGGCCGTGATGCAGCCGGGCATGGTGCTCACGGTCGAACCCGGGCTCTACTTCCACGCGTTCGACGAGACGGTGCCGCCCGAGCTCCGCGGCCTCGGCGTGCGCATCGAGGACGACCTCGTGGTGACGTCGACGGGCCACGACGTGCTCTCCAGCGGACTCCCGATCGACGCTGCCGGCCTCGAGGCCTGGCTGGCGGCGGCGCGTTCGGGCGAACGGAACGCATCTGCCCCCGAGGTCGTCTCCGGTCGCTGATTCCCGCGTGCCGCGCGTCCCGATGCAGGCTTCGGGACGCGCGGCATGGTCCGATTCTCGTTTCGGCGCGGAATCTGCAAGAATGATCAGTCGAGTTCTGTATCGCCCGACCCTCTATCAGGCGCGCAGAACCCCTTTGAGCTTCCGCCGAGTGTGCACCCCACGCTCACGGCTGTCAGTTCGCCAACTCACAACATTTCAGGAGAATTGTGGCTGTCAAGATTCGTCTCAAGCGTCTCGGCAAGATCCGTGCGCCGTACTACCGCATCGTCGTCGCCGACTCGCGCACCAAGCGCGACGGTCGCGTGATCGAGGAGATCGGCAAGTACCACCCCACCCAGAACCCGTCCTTCATCGAGGTCGACTCCGACCGCGCGCAGTACTGGCTCTCCGTCGGCGCGCAGCCGACCGAGCAGGTCGCGGCGATCCTCAAGCTCACGGGCGACTGGGGCAAGTTCAAGGGCGACAAGAACGCCGTCTCGACCGTTCAGGTCGCGGAGCCGAAGGCCGCCTTCGTCGCCGACGAGAAGAAGAAGCCGGTGCTGAAGCCCAAGGCCGAGAAGCCTGCGGCCAAGGTCGAAGAGGCACCCGCCGAGACCGCGACGGACGAGGCGTAAAGCCTTGCTCCAGTCCGCGCTCGAACACCTCGTCAAGGGGATCGTCGATCACCCTGACGAAGTGAAGGTCGTCTCCGCGTCGAGCGCACGTGGCGAGGTCCTCGAGGTTCATGTGAACCCCGAGGACCTCGGTCGCGTGATCGGCCGTGCCGGCCGCACCGCGAAGGCGCTCCGCACGCTCGTCACCGCTCTCGCCGACGGCCGCCGCGTTCGCGTCGACGTCGTCGACACCGACGACTGACGTGGCCGACACCTCAGGAACACAGCTCCGGGTCGGGCGCCTGCTGAAGGCGCACGGCCTGAAGGGCGCCATCAAGATCGAGCTCTACACCGACGACCCCGACCGGCGATTCGTGCCGGGGGCGGAGTTCTCGCTGCAGGTTCCCGGCGATTCGCCGTGGCACGGCAAGAGCCTGAAGCTCCGCGAGCTCCGCTGGTACAACGGGCACGCCGTCGGGTTCTTCGAGGGCGTCGACGACCGCACCGAGGCCGAGGGCCTCGCGAAGGCGATCCTCTGGGTCTCCCACGTCGAAGAAGAGGCTCAGGAAGACGACGCCTGGTACGACCACCAGCTCATCGGCCTCGCGGTCATTCGCGACGGCGAGCGGGTGGGCGAGGTCTCGCACGTCGAGCACTTCCCCGCACAGGACCTGCTGATCGTCAAGACCGGCAGCGGCGAGGTCATGGTGCCGTTCGTCGCGGCCATCGTGCCCGAGGTCGATCTCGCGGCGGGCACGGTCACCGTGACGCCGCCCCCGGGGCTCTTCGAAGAGCTTCCCGAGGCCGAGCCGGCCGTCGAGACGGCTCCGGCAGTCACCCCCGTCGAGACCGCCGAGACGGATGCCGCGGCGCCCGCCGAGGCCGATCGCGACGAGTAGTCCGCCGATGCGCGTCGACATCGTCACGATCTTCCCCGAGTTTTTCTCGGTGCTCGACCTGTCACTGCTCGGCAAGGCGCGGCAGACGGGCCTCATCGAGGTGACGGCGCACGACCTGCGCGACGCCACCCACGACCGCCATCGCACGGTCGACGACACCCCCTACGGGGGCGGCGCCGGCATGGTCATGAAGCCCGAGCCATGGGGCGAGGCGATCGACGGCATCGTGGGCGACGGGGCATCCGATGCCCTGCTCATCGTGCCGTCGCCCGCCGGCGAGCCGTTCACCCAGCAGATCGCGCGCGAGCTCGCCGCAGAGCAGCACCTGGTGTTCGCCTGCGGCCGCTACGAGGGCATCGACCAGCGCGTCGTCGACCACTACGCGACCCGCATGCGCGTGCGGCTCATCAGCCTCGGCGACTACGTGCTGAACGGCGGCGAGGTCGCCGTGATGGCGATGATCGAGGCCGCCGGCCGCCTCGTGCCGGGCGTCGTCGGCAACCCCGAGAGCCTCGTCGAGGAGTCGCACGAAGACGGCCTGCTCGAATACCCGAGCTACACGAAGCCCTCGTCGTGGCGCGGGCTCGACGTGCCGCCGGTGCTGCTGTCGGGCAATCACGGGGCCATCGCCGCGTGGCGCCGCGAGCAGCAGATCGAGCGCACGCGGCGCGTCCGCCCCGAACTGCTCGGCGAGTAGCAGCACCGCGGCTCGCCGGGGCCATCCGGCGTGAGCCGTTCTTCACCTGCCCGAAACACACGGGTGCGGTGCGTGAAACACGCCCTCCCTAGCGTCGAATCGGCGGGTGGGAACGGTTCCCGCCGGAGAGCGCGGGTCAGCACATGGTCGGGTCGAGAGGTGCCGGCGCCCCGGCGGAACACGTCGAAGCGCATCCGCTCAGACTCGTCGCGGTCACCCACGGGGCGCCGTCGAGCGCCAACCGCGAGGCGGTGATCCGCCTCGTCGACGGCGTGGCCTCGGCGCGACCGGACCTCGACGTCTCCATCAGCTTCGTCGACGCCAGCCGGTCTGATGTCGCGGCGGCGCTCGGCCCCGACGACGACGGCGCCGTCATCGTGCCGCTCGTGCTCTCCGCGGGATTCCACGTGCGCACCGGGCTCTCGCTCGGGCTCGACGGGCGAGGCTCCGACGCCGGTGCCCTCGCGGGCACGCGACTCGCGGCGGAGCTCGGCCCCGACGATCGCATCGTCGAGGTGCTCGCCGAGCGACTGGGCCGGCTCCGGCTCTCCGACACCGACGCCGTGGTGCTCGCGGCGGCGGGCTCCAACGATCCACGCGCGGTGCGCGAGTGCTTCGAGACGGCGCGCCGGCTCGGGCACCGTCTCGGCCGATCGGTGACGGTCGGGTTCATCGCCGCGGCGATTCCGCGGCTGCACGACGCCATCGAGATGATCCGCGAGGTGCACCCGGGGGTGCGGGTGGTCGTCGGCAGCTACCTGCTGGCGCCGGGCACCTTCTACGACGCCGCGGCATCCGCCGGCGCCGACGCGATCGCGTCCCCCCTGCTGCTGCCCGACGAAGCGGCCCCCGGCCTGCTCGTCGACCTCGTGCTCGACCGGTATCGCGACATCGCCGGGGCGCGCCTGGAGCGGGCGTGACCACGGCTGCCGGGGCTCCCGGCATCGGCGCGTACGACGCGATCGTCCTGGCCGGCGGCCGGGCCGCACGGCTCGGCGGCATCGACAAGACGGCGCTCACGATCGAGGGCACGAGCCTTGCGGCACGTGCCGTCGGCGCGGTGAGCGGCGCCCGCGCGGTCGCGTACGTGTCGAGTGCGCCGGCGCCCCGATGGGTGCTCGCCGAGCGGCGCATCCGCGTCGCCGCCGAAGATCCGCCCTGGAGCGGCCCGGTCGCGGCGATCGCGGCGGGACTCGAGGGGCTCGCCGACCGTCCGCAGCCCTTCACGGTCGTGCTCGCGGGCGACCTGGTCGGCGCGGCACCGGCGGTGGCGCTCCTGCTCGCCCGCGTCGCCCACACGGTCGACGGCGTGGTCGGGGTGGATCCCGACGGTTTCTCGCAGCCCCTGCTCGCCGTCTATCGGACGGCGGCGCTCCGCGCCGCGGTCGTCGACGTGCTCGCGTCGACGCAAGACGCTCAGCGTGCAGGCGGCAGGGGCGCGTCGATGGGTGCAGTGCTCGCGCAGCTGCACCTGCGAGGTGTCGCGCTTCGCGGGAGCTGGTGCGCCGACGTCGACACGCCTGCCGACGCCGAACGGCACGGCATCGCCCTGCCGACAGGGGAGGTGCGCCGTGTCCGCGTCGCGTGACGTCGAGAGCTGGTCGCGGGAGCTCGTGGCCGAACTCGGGCTCGACACCCTGCCCGATGTCGCGGCGGTGCTCGATCTCGCCCGCATCGCGGCGCACGGCGTCGCCCGCCCGGCCGCGCCGTTGACGACCTACCTCGCCGGCTACGCCGCAGCCCGGGGCATCCCGCTCGACGTCGTCGTCGTCGCCGTCGAGCGCCGGCTCGCCGAGGACGCGCCGTGACCTCGATGTCGTGGGACTCGGCGAGGGCCTTCATCCGGCAGGCGGGCGCCGCTCGGCCGCTTCGCTCCGTGTCGGTGCCGATCGACCGGGCCGACAGCCGAACGCTCGCAGCCGCCGTGCACGCGCTCGTCGACCTGCCCTCCGTCGACGTGAGCGCGATGGACGGCTGGGCGGTCGCGGGCGACGGCCCGTGGCAGCTGGACGGCACGGTGACGATGGGCGCCCCACCGGCGCACCGGCTGCTGGCGGGCAGGGCCCGCGTCGTCACGACCGGGGCAGCCGTGCCGCCCGGCACGGTCGGGGTGCTGCGGGCCGAGCACGGGGGCCTCCTCCCTGACGACCCCGAGTGGCTCCGACCCATCGCTCCGGCACCGCTCGCGGGGCGCGACATCCGCCGTCGCGGCGAAGAACTGCGCCGCGGCGAGCCGCTCATCCGACCCGGCGCCAGGATGACCCCGCCACGACTCGCCCTCGCCGCTGCAGCCGGCCACGACGCGCTCGACGTGCTCGCGGTTCCACGCGTCGAGCTGATCGTCACGGGCGACGAGCTGGTCGGAGCGGGCCGGCCGGCGCCCGGGGCGGTGCGCGACGCCTTCGGGCCCTCGTTGCCCGCGCTGTTCGAACGGCTCGGCGCGGCGGCGTCGACCCGGCGCATCCGCGACCGGCTCGACCCGTTCACCGAGCTCCTCGCCGAGACGCACGCCGATGTCCTCGTCACGACGGGCGGCACCGCGGGCGGCCACGGCGACCTGCTGCGCCGCGCGATCGTCGCCGAGGGCGGCACGATCGACTTCGCCGGGGTTGCGATGCGCCCCGGCCACCCCGTGCTGTTCGCCCGCACGAGCGCGGGAGTGCCGGTGCTCGGCCTGCCGGGCAACCCGCTCGCCGCGTTCGCGTGCCTGCTCAGCTTCTTCCCGCCCTGGCTCGACGGGGCGTCGGGGCGCCCGCTCGCCCCACTCGACAGGGTGCACGCCCACGACGTGACGGCCACCGGGCGGCAACGCCGCATCACGCCGTTCACCTGGCAGGGCGCTCGCGCGGTGGTGAGCCCCTGGGCGGGCTCCGCGATGCTGCGGGGCCTCGCCGACGCCGACGGCCTGCTCGTCTCGCCCGTCGCCGACGGCGAGCCCGCCCTGCTCCTCCCGCTGCCGTGGTGAGCGTCCTCAGGCGGTGATGCTCGGCGACTCGTCGGTCTCGGCCGCGCGGGCGAGGATCTCGGCGATGCGCCCCTTGCAGCCGCCGCACCCCGTGCCGGCCCGGGTCTCGCGACCCACGCCCTCGACCGTCGTGGCGCCGCACCCGGCGGCCTCCTCGATGCGACCCACGGTGACCCCGTTGCACCAGCACACGGTCGAGGCCGGGGCGAACGCGTCGGCATCGGTGCTCGGGTCGTAGTCGGGGCCATCGAAGCGCAGCAGCACCGATCGGTCGGCCGGCAGCTCGCCGCGGCGCTCGAACAGCAGGGTGAGCTCGGCCGCGGTGCGCGGCATCCCGACACTCACGAAGCCCGTGAGCACGCCGTCTTCGGTCACCATCTTCACGTAGCGCAGGTGCTCGGGGTCGGCCCACTGCGAGACTCGCCGTCGCGGGTGCAGGGTGTCGTCGTCCCACGGGTCCGCCGAGATGTCGCCGACCGCGACCACGTCGATGTGCTCGGCCTTGAGCATCACGATCGCATCGCGCTCAGCGGGCGCCGCGGCATCCGCGGGGCTCTCGCCTGTCGTCGACGCGATGAACTGCGCGGCGAGCCACTCCGCCTGCCGCCAGCCCGGGCCGATGAGGCCTGAGGGAGCGCCGGGGAGCACGCGCTGCCCGGCGAGCTCCTCGGTGCGCGGGGCGACCTGGGCGCAGTCGCCGATCGCGTACACGTCGGGATCCGTCCAGCTCGCGAGGCCGGCGCCGACGACGACGCCGACGGCGGTGCGGAGGCCGGCGAGCGTCGCGAGCTCGTTGCGGGGGCTCACCCCGCACGAGAGCACGAGCAAGTCGCCGCGCAACTGCTTGCCGTCGGCGGTGACGACCATGTCGAAGCGGCGCGTGCCGTCGGCGTCGGTGCGGAAGGCCACGGCCTCTGCCCGGCTGTGGGCGACGACGGTGACGCCCGATCGGCGCAGGGCCGCGCGCAGCACGAGGCCGCCGCCGCGGTCGAGGTTGCGGGGCATCGGATGCGGGCCGTGATGCACGACGCAGACCTGCGCCCCGGCGTGGGCGGCGGCGAGCGCGAGTTCGAGGCCGAGCACGCCGGCGCCGAGCACGATGATGCGCTTTCGCGCGTGCACCGCGTCGAGCACGCGCTCGGCGTCGGCCAGGTCGCGGAGGGCGGTGATGCCCGCGGGCAGTTCGTCATCGCGCGCGACGAGCTGCTTCGCGTATTTCTGCAGCGAGTCGAGGTCGCGGCGGTGCCGTTCGACCCCGTCGAGCGTCGGCACGTTCGCCCGCGACCCGGTCGCGAGCACGAGCCGGTCGTACTCGAGCCGCTCACCCGAGTCGAGGTGCACGCGCCGTGCAGCACGATCGATCGAGGTCGCGGCGACGCCGAGCAGCACCCGCGCACCGGCGGCTTCCGCAGCGACCCGGTCGCCGACGAGCATCGCGTCGAGCTCGGTGTTGCCGACGGCGTACTCGGCCACGAGTACCCGGTTGTACGCCTCGACGTCTTCGCCGGCGACGACGGTGAGGGCGACGGTGCCGTTCGAGACGGCGGGCAGCAGCTCGTCGACGAAGCGGGCCCCGACGGGCCCGTAGCCGATGAGCACGATCCTGAGCGGGTTCATGCCGGCACCTCGATCTCGATGAGGCGTGCGAGCCGCACGAGGTTGGTCTTGAACTCGGGCATCGCCGAGACGGGGTCGACGGCGTCGGAAGTCAGGAGGTTCGCCGCCTGCTCGTCGCCGTAGTGGAACGGCAGGAAGACGGCATCGGGCCGGATGTCGGTCGTGAGCCGTGTGCGGCAACGCACGGTTCCCCGCGCGTTCGAGAGCTCGACGAGCTCGCCGTCGGCGACGCCCAGGCGTTCGGCGGTCGACGGATTCATCGCGGCCCGCGCCTCGGGCTGGGCCTCGGCGAGCTCGGGCACCCGCCGGGTCTGCGCGCCGCTCTGGTAGTGCTCGAGCAGTCGGCCGGTCACGAGCGTGAGCTCGCCGGGGAGCGGCGCAGGGTGAGCGGACGCCCGCACCGATACGGGGACGAGCCGCGCAAGCCCGTCGGGGTGGGCGAACCGGTCGGCGAAGAGACGCGGGGTGCCCGTGCTGCCGCGCGGGTACGGCCAGAACGCGGCCTCACCTCGGTCGAGCATCGCGTAGTCGATGCCCGAGTAGTCGGCGATGCCGCCCTCGGAGGCGAGGCGCAGCTCCTCGAAGACGAGTTCGGGGTCGGTGTCGAACGTCGCGGTGCAGTCGAGGCGTCGGGCGAGCTCCGCGAGGATCCAGAGTTCGTCGCGCACGCCACCGGGCGGCGTGATCGCACGACGGCGACGGATGACGCGGCCCTCGAGCGAGGTCATCGTGCCCTCCTCCTCGGCCCACTGGGTGATGGGCAGCACGACGTCGGCGAGCGCCGCCGTCTCCGAGAGGAAGAAGTCGCACACGACGAGCAGGTCGAGCGCGGCGATGCGCGCGCGCACCATCGCGACGTTCGGCGACGAGACGACGAGGTTCGATCCGTGCACCAGGAGCGCGCGCACGCCGCCGGGTTCGCCGAGCGACTGCAGGAGCTCGACGGCCGGAACACCCGGTCCGGGGATCGCGCTCGGCGCGACGCCCCATACCCGCGCGACGTGCGCACGCGCCTCGGGGTCGGTGATCTTGCGGTACCCGGGCAGCTGGTCGCACTTCTGGCCGTGCTCGCGCCCGCCCTGCCCGTTGCCCTGCCCCGTGAGCGTGCCGTAGCCGCTGCCGGCGCGCCCGGGCAGGCCGAGGAGCAGCGCGAGGTTGATCGCCGCGGTCGCCGTGTCGGTGCCGTCGACATGCTGTTCGACGCCGCGTCCGGTGAGGATCACGACGTTGCCGCCCGAGGCGAGCCGTCGGGCGAGACGGCGCAGCGTCAGTGCCGGCACGCCGGTCGTCGACTGCACGCGCTCGGGCCACCACGACGCCACGCTGCGACGGATCGCCTCGTACCCGACCGTGCGGGCTGCGACGTAGTCGAGGTCGACGAGCCGTTCGGCGATGACGATGTGGATGAGCCCGAGCAGCAGGGCGAGGTCGGTGCCGGGCATCGGCTGCAGGTGCAGGCCCTTGCCGTCGTCGGTCAGCCGGGCGGTCGCGGTGCGCCGCGGGTCGACCACGACGAGGCCGCCCGCGGCCTGCGCACCGGCCAGGTGACCGATGAACGGCGGCATCGTCTCGGCGACGTTCGTGCCGAGCAGCAGGATCGTGTCGGCCCCGTCGAGGTCGTCGAGCGGAAACGGCAGGCCGCGGTCGACCCCGAAGGCCCGATTGCCCGCCGCAGCCGCCGACGACATGCAGTACCGGCCGTTGTAGTCGATGCGGCTCGTGCCGAGCGCGAGCCGCGCGAACTTGCCGAGCAGGTACGCCTTCTCGTTCGTGAGGCCGCCGCCGCCGAAGACGCCCACGGCGTCGGCACCATGCGATGAACGGATGCCGCGGAGCGATGCCGCGACGTGATCGAGCGCCTCCTCCCAGCTCGTCTCGTGCAGCACGCCGTCGGCGCCCCGCACGAGCGGGGCGCCGAGGCGCGACGGGGCACGGAGGAGTTCCGCCGACGTCCAGCCCTTCTTGCAGAGCCCTCCCCGGTTGGTCGGGAAGTCGCGCCCGCTGACGGTCACCGGTGCGGTCGAGGCATCCGTTGCCGTTGCCGGGGTGAGGGTCATGGCGCATTGCAGCGCGCAGTACGGGCAGTGCGTGTCGGCGGAGCGGCTCATCCGGTCTCGATTCAGATCTTGTGTTCGCGCAGGCGGCCCGAGCGCACGTAGACGACGTAGGTGAGCACGAGGAGTGCGGCGTAGGCGGCGACGAACCCGAGGAACGCGCCGGCGTAGCCGCCCGTGGTCTGGAACGACAGGTTCAGCATCTGCGGGATGAGGAAGCCGCCGTAGGCGCCGATCGCCGAGATCAGCCCGAGGGCCGCGGCGGCCCTGCGCTGGGTCGACACGTCGCCTGAGCCGGCTGCGGCACCGCCGCGCACGGCGAAGACCACGGGCACCATGCGGTACGTCGAGCCGTTGCCGATGCCGGCCGCGGCGAACAGCAGCAGGAAGCATCCGAGGAAGAGCCAGAAGTTGCCGAGCGGGAGCGTGAGCAGCACGCCGATCGTGATCGTGCCCATCGCGGCGAAGGCGAGCATTGTGATGCGCGCCCCGCCGAAGCGGTCGGAGAGGCGCCCGCCGTACGGCCGGGCCAGCGAGCCGACGAGCGCGCCGAGGAAGGCCAGGGAGATCGAGGCGCCGCCGATCGCGATGGCGGAGAACTCGGGGAACTGGTCGGCGATCAGCTTCGGGAAGACGCTCGCGAAGCCGATGAACGAGCCGAACGTGCCGATGTAGAGCAGTGAGAGCACCCAGAGGTGCGGTTCGCGCAGGGCCGCCGCCGAGCCCGCGAAATCGGCCTTGGCGCTCGAGATGTTGTCCATGCGGCGGGCGGCGCCGATCATCGCGACGAGGATCAGCGGCACCCAGATCCAGCCCGCGAGCGGGAGGTTCAGCGTGGCGCCGGCACCGATCGTGATGACGATCGGCACGACGAACTGGGCGACGGATGCCCCGAGGTTGCCGCCTGCGGCGTTCAGCCCGAGCGCCCAGCCCTTCTCGCGCTGCGGGTAGAAGAACGTGATGTTCGACATCGAGCTCGCGAAGTTGCCGCCGCCGAAGCCCGCGAGTGCGGCCACGAGCAGCAGCACGCCGAACGGCGTCTCGGGGTTTCCGACCACGATGGCGAGCAGGATCGCGGGGATGAGGAGGAGCCCGGCCGAGATGATCGTCCAGTTGCGGCCGCCGAACTTCGGCACCAGGAACGAGTAGGGGATGCGCAGCGTCGCGCCGACGAGGCTCGGGATCGAGATGAGCCAGAAGATCTCGCCGGTGTCGAGGTCGAAGCCGGCGGCCGGCAGGGTGACCGCGACGATCGACCAGAGCTGCCAGACCACGAAACCGAGGAACTCGGCGAAGATCGACCAGCGGAGGTTGCGGCGGGCGATCGCACGTCCTTCGGTCTCCCATTGGGTGTGGTCCTCGGGGTTCCAGTTGTCGATCCATCGGCCGGGGCGGGTCGCGAGCGCGGGGGCGGTCACGGGGGCGGTCGTGGGGGCCGCAGAGGCCGGATCGACGCTCGGCGATGCGGTGACGGGCGGGGGAGCGGCGTTCACGGTGTCGGTCATCGGTGCCTCCGGGGAAGGTCGGTCGCGGGTCGAGCTGGTGTCGTGCTCGACGCTATTCGCGGCGTGTTTCCGCAGCGGATGCCGGTCGTAAACCCTGTGTCTCCACCTGCTCACCCGCCCCGGTGAGGTCTGTGAGGCCGGTCTCAGACATCGATCCGGTACCCGCGCTTGACGACCGTGGCGATGAGGCCCGGCACGCCGAGCGTCTGGCGCAGGCGGCTGAGCGCCACCTCGAGGGCGTGCTCGTCGTCGGTGCCGGGCAGTGCGGCCGTGAGCCGGTCGCGAGCGACGACGGAGCCTCGCGCGAGCACGAGTGCGCGGAGGATCATGAGGGCGACGGGTGCGAGGGCGACGCGGCGTTCGTCGACGTCGACGACGGAGCCGCGGAGTTCGAGCGGCCCGTGACGGGTGTCGAGGCGCAGCACCCGGCTCGACTCGAGGTGCTCGCAGACCAGCCTGATGAGCGCCCCCATGCGGAACCGCTCGGGCTGGATCGGCTCGATGCCCGCCGCGATGAGGGGTGCCGCCGTGACCGGGCCGACGGCCGCCGCCACGACCGGTCCGCACATCGCGTCGACGAGGTCCTCGAGTCGGCCGCGCACCTCGGCCGCAGCGAAGAGCGCGTGCACCGCGGGTGCGCTCGTGAACGTGATGCAGTCGAGTCCGCCCGTGCAGGCGGATTCGATGAGGCGATCGACCCGCTCATCGGTCTCGTCGGGCTCGATCCAGCGGTACGGCTCGACGGTCAGCACCCGATCGTGGGCGTCGCGCAGGCGATCGAGCTGCGACGGGTTCAGGAACCCGTGCAGCTGCACGGCGACCGTGAGCCCCGCCGGCCTGGTGTCGAGCACCTCGTCGATGAGCGACTCGGTGGTCTCCTCGGCGCTCATGCCGACGTCGTTCAGGCCGGCGGCACGGATGCCTCCGCGGGCCTTCGGCCCGCGCACGAGGATCGCCGTGTCGGAGAGCGCGTCGACGAGCTGCTCGCCGAGCCCCGCAGCGTCGGCGACCTCGAACCAGCGGCGCACGCCGTAGGCGGTCGTGGCGAGCAGCACGTCGGGCCGGGCCTCGATGATCGCCCGGGTGTCGGCGATGACGGGGTCGTCGCTGACGGCGTTCGCCATGCGGAGCGTCGGCGCGTGCAGCACCTGCGCGCCGCGTCGCACGAGTGCGTCGATGAGGTCGCCCGATCGTCGATCGCTCGTGACGCCGATGCGGAAGCCCTCGAGCTGGTCGGGGCGGAACCCCGGCGGGAGCTCGATGACGTCGGTCATGCGGCCACCGCCGAGAACGCCGCCGCCCGCTGCATGAGCTCGGCGGCGCTCGCATCGCCGTCGTGCGCGAGGCGCACGACTTCGCCGACCACGACGACCGCGGGGGAGGCGACGCGGGCTCGCCCCGCGGAGACGACGATGTCGGCGAGGTCGCCGATCGTCGTGCGCTGGTCGGTGCGGAAGCCGCGCTCGATGATCGCGACGGGCATCTGCGCGGGCATGCCGTATCGGGCGAGGCCGGCCGTCAGCGAGGGCAGCGAGTTCACCCCCATGAGCACGACGATCGTGCCGCCGAGACCCGCGAGGTGCTCCAGCTCCGTCTCGGTCAGCGGCGCGTGGCCGGAGACCACCGTGAACAGGTGGCTGATGCCGCGGTGCGTGAGCGGGATGCCCGCGGCGCCGGGAACGGCGACGGCACTCGTGACGCCGGGGATCACCTCGACCCGCACGCCCGCGGTGTGACACGCGAGCACCTCCTCACCGCCGCGCCCGAGCACGTAGGGGTCGCCGCCCTTCAGCCGCACGACGTGGCGGCCCGCGAGCGCGTGCCCGACGAGGAGCGCCTCGATCTCGTGCTGCGGCACGGCGTGGTGACCCGGTCGCTTGCCGACGTCGACGAGTTCTGCTTCGGGTGCCAGTTCGTGCAGTCGCTCGTGCGGGGCGAGCCGGTCGAACAGCACGACGTCGGCAGCTGCGAGGGCGCGCACGGCGGCGAGGGTCAGCAGGTCCTCGCGGCCGGGACCGCCGCCGACGAGGGTCACGCGGCCGGTCATGCGTCGGCTCCGCGCACCGGGATGCTCGGGCCCGAGACGAGCACGGCCTCGCCGCGCTCGCGCTCGTCGGCGGTGGCCGGCCGGAACTGCTCGCGCTCGGGCACCCGCGCGATCGTGGGGTCGGGCACGTGCGGCGCGTTCACGAAGGAGCGGAAGCGCCGGAGCCGCTCGGGGTCGGCGAGCGTCGCCGCCCACTCGTCCTCATAGGTGTCGACGTGGGTCGCCATCGCCTGCTCGAGTTCGTCGGCGAGACCGAGCGAGTCGTGCACGACGACGTCGCGCACATGGTCGAGGCCGCCCTCGAGGTCTTCGATCCATCGGGCCGTGCGCTGCAGCCGGTCGGCGGTGCGCACGTAGTACATGATGTAGCGGTCGATGTAGCGCAGCAGCGTCTCGTCGTCGAGGTCGCTCGCGAGCAGCTGCGCGTGCGCCGGCTGGAAGCCGCCGTTGCCGCCGACGTACATGTTCCAGCCCTGGTCGGTGGCGATCACGCCGACATCCTTCGCCCTCGCCTCGGCGCACTCGCGGGCGCAGCCCGAGACGCCGAACTTCAGCTTGTGCGGCGACCGGAGGCCGCGGTAACGCAGCTCCAGCTGCACGGCCATCGACACCGAGTCCTGCACGCCGAAGCGGCACCAGGTCGATCCGACGCAGCTCTTCACGTTACGCAGCGCCTTGCCGTAGGCCTGGCCCGACTCGAATCCGGCGTCGACGAGCCGCCTCCAGATCTCGGGCAGCTGGTCGAGCCGTGCGCCGAAGAGGTCGATGCGCTGGCCGCCGGTGATCTTCGTGTAGAGGTCGAAGTCGGTCGCGACCTGCGCGATCACGGCGAGCTTCTGCGGGGTGATCTCGCCCGCGGGAATGCGGGGCACGACCGAGTACGTGCCGTCCTTCTGCATGTTCGCCATGGCCCGGTCGTTCGTGTCCTGGAGGCCCCCGCGACCGCCGTCGAGGATGTAGGAGCCGTGCTGCGTCGCGAGGATGGAGCCGATGACGGGCTTGCAGACGTCGCAGCCGCGCCCGGTGCCGAGCCGCGCGACGATCTCGTCGAAGGAGGTGAGCTCGAGCACCCGCACCGACTCGAACAGCTCCTGGCGCGAGAGCGCGAAGTGCTCGCACAGCGCACGCGAGGGCGTGATGCCCGACTTCTGCAGCTCCGACTCGAGCAGCTTCTTCACGAGCGGCACGCACGAGCCGCACTGCATGCCGGCGCGGGTGCAGCTCTTCAGCGCACCGAGTTCGCTGCAACCCTCGGCGTGATCGGCGTGCGCACCGCCGACGGCGTCGCGGATGGTGCCCGCGCTCACGTTGTTGCACGCGCAGACGAGTGCCGCAGCGGGCAGTTCGTCGCCGCCCGGCGCCTCCATGCCCGACGCCGAGAGGTAGGCGGCGGGCTCGCTCGAGAGTTGCGTGCCGAGCAGTGGTCGCAGCGACGCGTACGGCGACGCGTCGCCCACGAAGATGCCGCCGAGCAGCGTCTTCGCGTCGCTGGTCACCACGAGCTTCTGGTACAGGCCGCGCGCCGGGTCGGCGTAGACGATCTCGAGCGCCTGCTCGGTGCGTGCGAGCGCGTCGCCGAAGCTCGCGACGTCGACCCCCGAGAGCTTCAGCTTCGTCGCGTCGTCGACGCTCGTGAACTCCGCGGCACCGCCGAGCAGCCGGTCGGCCACGACCTCGGCCATCGCGTTGGCGGGGGCGACGAGCCCGGTGCAGCGCCCCTCGAAGCTCGCCACCTCGCCGATCGCCCAGACATGGGCAGCGGATGCCGCGCACGCCGTGCTGATCGCGATGCCGCCGCGCGGCCCGAGCTCGAGCCCGAGCTCGCGCGCGAGTTCGTCGCGCGGGCTGATGCCGATCGCGAAGACGACGAGATCGGCATCGATGCGGCGCCCGTTCGCGAGTTCGACCCCGACGACCGCCCCGCCCTCCGCCAGCACGGCGGCAGGGCGAGTGCCGAGGTGCAGGCCGATGCCCTGCCCCGAGATGATGCGGCCGAGCGCGCGCCCCGCACCTTCGTCGAGCTGGGCCGACATGAGCCACCCGCCGGAGTGCACGACCGCGGCGTGCGCCCCGAGCTTGGCGAGGCCGCCTGCCGCCTCGAGCCCGAGCAGCCCGCCGCCCGCCACCACGACCTGCGCGGGACGGCCGTGCGCCGCCGCGAGCGCGTGCGTCTCAGCGACGAGGGCGTCGACGTCGTCGATCGTGCGATAGACGCGGGCGTGGCCGCTTCCGGGGATCTCGGGCACGGGGGCGCTCGAGCCCGTGGCGAAGACGAGCTCATCCCAGTGCAGGGCCAGGCCGCCCGAGGTGGTCGCCATCTGCGCGTCGCGATCGACGGCGATGACGCGCTCGCCAGTGACGAGGCGGATGCGGTCGTCGTCCCACATCGACGAGGGCTGCAGGGTCAGGTCGGCCGCGCCATCCGCGAGTCGCGTGCTGAGCGCGACCCGGTCGTACGGTTCGTGCAGTTCCTCGCCGACGACCGTGACGCGCAGGGCGCGGCCGGTGTCGCGGGCGTGCAGGCTGTCGGCGAGCCGGTGCGCCGCGGGTCCGCCGCCGACGATGACGACGTCTCGTACGCCGGCATCCGCTTGGGTGCTCTCGATCATGGCCGCCTCCGGGGCTCGACTGAGGCGAGCGAATTGGCTGCCTCAGGGACTCGAATGAGGCGAGCGTACGACCGGCCGGTTTCCGCCCTGTTTCGGCGCGGTAACCGAAGCGGTCCTCCGGCGCACGCCCGTCGATGGGTCGTGTGAGGACGGTTTCACGTCGGTGAAACACGCGGATGCCGCGGAGGAAACACCCGGAACCTAGCCTCGGAGGCACGACGAGAGGAGCCGGCATGTCGCTGACGATGGAGACGACGACCACGTGGGTGCCGACGTGCGAGGTCGCCGACCTCGAGCCGGGCTGGGGCGAGGTCGCGCTGCTCGGGCGCACGCAGGTCGCACTCCTCCGTCTCGAGGAGGAAGAGGTGTACGCCGTGGACCATCACGACCCGCACACGGGCGCGCCGGTGATGGCGCGGGGCATCGTCGGGTCGCGAGGCGACCGGCCGACGATCGCATCGCCCCTGCACAAGGAGGTCTACGACCTCGGCACGGGGGAGTGCTTCACCGACAGCGCGCTGGCGCTGCGCACCTATCGTACGCGCATCGTCGGCGGCATGATCGAGGTCGAACTCGAGCGCTGACATCGGAGCGGAGCGCCGAGCCCGCAGCCGGCGCAGCGGATGCCTGCAGCGGAACCCTGCTCAGGAACGCTGCGTGAGCACGATCGGGTCGCCGTCGGTGATGGCGATCGTGTGCTCGGAGTGCGCGCCGCGCGAGCCGTCAGCGCTGCGCAGGGTCCAGCCATCGGGGTCCGTGAAGATGCGGTCGGTCGTGGCGAGGAACCACGGCTCGATCGCGACCACGAGTCCGGGCTTCAACGGCAGCCCTCGGCCGGGACGTCCGTTGTTCGGGATGTGCGGGTCGCCGTGCATCGTGCGACCGACGCCGTGGCCGCCGAAGTCGGTGTTGATCGAGTAGCCCTCGGCCTTCGCGACATCCGCGATCGCCCGTGAGATGTCGCCGATGCGGTTGCCCGTGCGCGCGGCCGCGATGCCGGCGTCGAGTGCACGCCGACTCGTGTCGATGAGGCGCAGGTCTTCGTCGCGCGCCGTTCCGACGACGAGGGAGATCGCCGAGTCGGCGACCCATCCGTTCACCGAGGCCGCGAAGTCGAGGCTCAGCAGGTCGCCGTCGCGCAGACGGTAGTCGTGGGGGAGTCCGTGCAGCACGGCGTCGTTCACCGAGGTGCAGATGACCTTGCCGAACGGGCTCGCGCCGAACGAGGGGTGGTAGTCGATGTAGCAGCTCTCGGCGCCGGCCTTGCGGATCATCTCGTGCGCGAGGGCGTCGAGTTCGAGCAGGTTCACACCCACCGCGGCTGCTGCCGAGGTGGCCTCCAGCACGCTCGCCACGAAGCGGCCGGCGGGCCGCATCTCCTCGATCTCTGCAGGGGTCCGAAGTTCAATCACGACTCCATTCTGTCGGCTCCGCCCTGAGTGAACACCCGGCGCGCGCCGAGCTTCGTCGGATTACGCTGAGTTCATGCTCCTGAGGCGCGCACTCTACAGATGGCAGATGATCGCGATCATCGTGCTGCCGGTGTGGCTCGCGGTGGGCTGGGCGATCTTCGGCGGAGGCGGTTGGGGCACGCTGGGGCTCGTCGTCGTCGTGCCCATCGCCTTCATCGTGCTCGGCGTCGTGGCACTCATCACGAACGTGCGTCCCACCGTGCGTCAGGAGCGTGCGCTCTCGTGGATCGATGTCGGCGTGCTCACTGCCTGGCATCTCTCGATCATCGGCACCGGGTTCTACGGGCCGACTGCCACGGGCTTCGGCGTGCTCGCGATCCTCCTCGGCATCGCCGCGTTCTGGGCCGCGGTCTGGCAGCTCGTCACCGACGGCGCCAACCGCATGAAGGCCTCCATGGCGGAGTTCGAGCGGCTCGCGGGCGAGCAGCCCGGGGCGCCGACCGGCGGTGCGTCGAGCGGTTCGGCGGGCAGCGCCGGCCCAGGGGTGCGGCGCCCGCCGTTCGACGACGGCAGCGACGACGTGATCATCATCCACGAGGTCCGCGAGGACTGACCGGCGGCCGTCGAGGCGATCTGCGATGGGGCATCCGTCGCCAGCTTTTGGCCTGTCGCCCCCGGGCGTGGCACAATAGAGGATTGTGCCGCCGCAGGTCTCTGCCTCCGGGGAGCGCGCACGCACGATTTGCTCGTGCGAGGCGGCACCAGAACTTCCATCCAATGATCCGCGTTCGACCGGTGGCGGGCGCAGAGAGCGAACCAACATGCATATCCTCGACCACGTCGACGCCGCGAGCCTGAGGTCGGATGTCCCCGACTTCCGCCCCGGCGACACCGTCAAGGTGCACGTCAACATCATCGAAGGCACGCGCGCGCGCATCCAGGTCTTCCAGGGCGTCGTCATCGGCCGCCAGGGTGAAGGCGTGCGCGAGACCTTCACGGTCCGCAAGGTCAGCTTCCAGGTCGGCGTCGAGCGCAAGTTCCCGGTGCACTCGCCCGTGATCGACCACATCGAGGTCGTCACCCGCGGTGACGTACGTCGCGCGAAGCTGTACTACCTGCGTAAGCTCCGCGGCAAGAAGGCGAAGATCAAGGAGAAGCGCGACGCCTGATCCGCTTCGCGGATCGCGCTCCACGCGAACTCTTCCCCGAGCTCCCCACCCCTAGACTGGGTGGGGAGCTCGGGCGGTTAAATGACAGAAGAAGACACAGGCACGCGAACGGATCGCGCGGATTCGGCGACGCCGAACAGACGACGCGGCGTTCTCCTGTTCCTCCGAGACCTGCTCGTCATCTTCGTGGTGGCCGTGCTCGTCTCGTTCCTCATCAAGACGTTCCTCATCAGATCGTTCTTCATCCCATCGCAGTCGATGGAGGAGACGCTGTTCATCGACGATCGCATCATCGTGAACCAGCTCGTCCCCGACGTCACCCCGCTCGAACGCGGAGACGTCATCGTCTTCCGCGACCCCGGCGGATGGCTCCCGGCCCGCGCCGACGTCGAGCAGCCGCCGCTCGTGGCCGCCGTCGACTGGTTCCTCGCCTTCGTGGGCCTCGCGGCGCCCGACTCGAACGACCATCTCGTGAAGCGCCTCATCGGG
Organism: Agromyces cerinus; assembly: GCF_016907835.1. Lineage (NCBI taxonomy): Bacteria > Bacillati > Actinomycetota > Actinomycetes > Micrococcales > Microbacteriaceae > Agromyces > Agromyces cerinus. Next base: position 1,069,389 of record NZ_JAFBCT010000001.1, read on the forward strand.
CTGCCCGGCGACCACGTCGTCTGCTGCAACGCCCTCGGGCAGATGAGCGTCAACGACGTGCCCCTCGACGAGCCGTACATCGCGCTGCCGCCCGGCGACACCAAGGCGTCGCGCGACGACTTCGACGTGGTCGTGCCCGAGGACTCGCTCTGGGTCATGGGCGACAACCGCAACAACTCCAAGGACTCCCGGTACAACACCGAGACGCCGCTCAAGGGGTTCGTGCCGATCGACAACGTCGTGGGCCGCGCCTTCGTCGTCAGCTGGCCGGTCGACCACTGGGCGTGGCTCGACAACTACCCGCAGGTGTTCGAGGGCGTCGACGAGGCGGGCGACTGACGTGGCCCCGGCAGCGATCCCGACGCTTCGCGTCGAACGGGAGTTCCTCGCCGACGCGCCCATGATGCTCGCGTGCGACGAGGTCGGTCGCGGTGCGCTCGCGGGCCCCGTGACGATCGGCCTCGTGCTCATCGACTCCGGCGTTCGGCGCATGCCTGCGGGTCTGCGCGATTCGAAGCTGCTCAGCGAGCCGCGCCGTGAGGCGATGGCGCCGAGAGCCGCCACCTGGGTGCGCGCGTCGGCGGTCGGCGAGGCCAGCGCGGCCGAGATCGACGAACTCGGCATCATGGCCTGCCTCGGGCTCGCCGGCGCCCGTGCCTTCGCCGAGCTGTCGGCGGCCACCGAGCTCATCGCCGACGTGCCGCTGCTCCTCGACGGCAACCACGACTGGCTGAGCGCCTCGATCGAGCGTCGCGCACGGGTCGTCACCCGCATCAAGGCCGACCGCGACTGCGCGTCGGTCGCCGCGGCATCCGTCATCGCCAAGGTGCACCGCGACCGCTTCATGCGTCGGATGCACGACGAGCGCCCGCTGTACGCGTGGGACGAGAACAAGGGCTACTCGAGTCGTGCGCACTTCGCCGCGATCGCCGAGCACGGCCCGAGCGAGCTCCACCGCACCACCTGGCTGCACGAGCAGACGCAACCGGCGCCGACGCTCTTCGACCTCAGCGTAGGATGAGTGCGATGGATGAGGACGAGTTCGAAGACTACGACCGCGAGGTCGAGCTGGCCCTGTATCGGGAGTACCGCGACATCGTGTCGCAGTTCAAGTACGTGGTCGAGACCGAGCGACGGTTCTACCTCGCCAACGAGGTCGAACTCGTGCGCCGCGACACCGAGCACGACTTCTACTTCGAGCTGACGATGAAAGACGTCTGGGTCTGGGACGTCTACCGTGCCGACCGCTTCGTGAAGTCGGTGCGCGTGCTCACCTTCAAAGACGTCAACGTCGAAGAGCTCGCCACGCGCGAGTTCGAGCTGCCGAAAGAGCTCGCGCTCGACGAGTAGTCGTCTGCCTCAGCTGAGGCGGCGTTCGAGGTGCACGGTGACCGTGTCGCCGACGTCCTTGCCGAGCTTCTGCCGGAGCTTGGCGTTCAGCGAGAGCATGTGCCCGCCGGTTCCGGTGACCATGAGCCCGACGTTGCGCAGCGGCACGCCGTCGACCGTCGCGTCGACCTTGACCGCCCTCCCGGTGCCGAAGAACTCGGCCGAGCCCGGCATCTCGACGCAGGCCCAGATCTCGCCCTTGACGTCGACGCCGATCGGCGCGGTGAACTCGTGGTCGAGTGGTGCAGGTTCGAACGGCATCTCGGTCTCCTCGGGGTGACTCGTGCGGCTCCACCCATCATGCACCTGAGGCACATCACTCCGTCTCCCCAGTCCCGATCGCCACGAGTTCTCCACGGTGTCGCCGCAGGCGGCCGGCCGGGGCGGGCCGGCCCGCGACGCTGGACGCGGAGGTGGTGCGGATGTCGCACAATGCAGAGCTCGGCCGACGCGGCGAACAACTCGCGGTCGAGCATCTCGAGGCGCGCGGCATGCGAGTGCTCGAGCGCAACTGGCGGTGCCGCATCGGCGAGATCGACATCGTCGCGCGCGACGGCCGTGACACGGTGTTCATCGAGGTCAAGACCCGCACGTCCGGAGACTACGGTCATCCGTTCGAGGCGATCACCCCGCTGAAGCTCGCGCGCATGCGGCGCCTCGCGATCGCCTGGTGCGAGGCGACGGATGCCACGGTCTCGCGCATCCGCATCGACGCGGTCGCCGTGCTCGCACCGGCCGAGGCGCCTGCGCTCATCGAGCATCTCGAGGGCCTCGACTGATGCCGGTCGCGCGCACGCGTGCCGTCGCCCTCCTCGGCCTGACCGGTTCGGTCGTCGAGGTCGAGGCCGACCTGTCCTCGCAGCTTCCGGCGTTCGTCATCATCGGCCTGCCCGACGCGGCCCTCGGCGAGGCGCGCGACCGGGTGCGGGCGGCGGCCGTGAACGCCGGTTGCCCGCTCCCGCAGCGGCGGCTCACCGTCAACCTCTCGCCCGCGGCCCTTCCGAAGCACGGTTCGGGGTTCGACCTCGCGATCGCCGTCGCGTGCCTCGCCGCGGCGGGTGGGATCTCCGCCGAGTCGGTCGAACGGGTCGTGCACCTCGGCGAGCTCGGCCTCGATGGCCGGCTCCGGCCGATCGACGGCATCCTCCCCGCCGTGCTCGCGGCCGTGCGCTCCGGCTACGACACGGTCATGGTGCCGACGGCCAACGCCGACGAGGCGGGCCTCGTGCCCGGCGTCGCCGTGATCGGGGTCGCCTCGCTGCTCGACGCGGCGGTGCATCACGGGGGCGTCTACGACGACCGGGCGTTCGAGGCGGTGCCGGCGCCCGACCGGGCCGATCCCTCCGGAGCGGTCGAGGAGCCGCACGGGGACCTCGCCGACGTCTCGGGCAACGACGACGCCGTCGAGGCGCTGCTCGCGGCCGCGGCGGGCGGCCACCACGTGTTCCTGCTCGGCCCGCCCGGTGCAGGCAAGACGATGCTGGCGTCGCGCCTTCCCGGCATCCTGCCCGATCTCGACGCCGACGAGGCGCTCGAGGTCGCCTCGCTCCGATCGCTCTCCGGTCGGCCGCCGGTCGCGGGCCTCTCGCATCGCCCGCCGTTCGAGGCGCCGCACCACACGGCCACGGCCGCCGCGATGGTCGGCGGCGGCAGCCGACTCATCCGACCCGGTGCGGCGGCGCGCGCCTCGCACGGCGTGCTCTTCCTCGACGAGGCGCCCGAATTCCCCTCCGCCGTGCTCGACGTGCTGCGACAACCGCTCGAATCGGGGTCCATCGCCATCCACCGGGCGAACGCCGTCGCCTCGTTCCCGGCCCGATTCCAGCTCGTGATCGCCGCCAATCCGTGTCCGTGCGGCAATCACGGGTCGAAGGGCGCGGAGTGCACCTGCCCGCCGAACGCACGCAGACGCTACCTGGCCCGCATCTCCGGCCCGCTGCTCGACCGCATCGACGTGCAGCTCAAGGTGCCCCGCATCACCGCAGCGGGACTTCGCGTCGCGGCCGAGCGGCCGGGCATCTCGACGGCAGTCGCACGGCAGCGGGTGGTCGAGGCTCGAGCTCGCGCCGCCCGCCGATTGCGCGGCACCCCCTGGCGCACCAACTCGCAGATGCCGGGACCCTGGTTGCGCGGCGCAGGTGGACTCCACCCGGGCGGTCGCGCGACCGCCGACCTCGACCGTGCGCTCGAACTCGGCGGCGTCACCATGCGCGGCTACGACCGCATCCTCAAGGTCGCGTGGACACTCGCCGACCTCGACGGCGCGGATGTCCCGGGCCTCGACCACGTCGGCCGTGCACTCTTCCTCAGAAAGGGGCTCCCACTGTGAGTACCGTCCATCGCGAAGCGAACGGGCTGCGCGCCGCGCTCTCGACGGTTCGATCCACGCCGATCGCCGACGGCTCCACCCTCGACGAGATCTTCGCCCGCGCACTGCTGGGGTCGGTCGCCGAACCCGGTGACGGACTCCTCGGCCGTGCGATCGACGCCATCGGAGCGATCGGGGCGGCAGAGGTCCTCCTCGACTCCGCGAGCCCGGCCGTCCTCGTCGACGCGCTGACGCGGGCGGGCGGCTCGATCGACGCTCGCGAAGCTGAGACGGGCCTCGCACGCTGGTCGCCGCGGCTCGATCACGGTGCGTTCGCGCGATCGCTCGAACAGGCTGCTCGGGTCGGGGCCCACCTGCTCCTGCCGAGCGATGCCGCCTGGCCCGTCGGGGTCGACGAACTCGGCATCCACGCTCCGCTCGGGCTCTGGGTTCGCGGTCGCGAGCACGCGCTCGGGTCGTCGGCATCGATCTCGCTCGTCGGCGCCCGAGCCGCAACAGGCTACGGCGAGCACGTCACCATGGAGGCATCCGCCGGGCTCGTCGATCGCGGGTTCACCGTCGTCAGCGGCGGCGCCTACGGCATCGACGGCATGGCGCACCGTTCGGCGCTCGCAAGCGACGGCACCACGGTCGCCTTCCTCGCCGGCGGAGTCGACCGGTTCTACCCGATGGGGCACGAGACGCTGCTCGCCCGCATCGTCGCGACCGGAGCGGTCGTCTCCGAACTGCCCTGCGGCGCCGCGCCTACGAAGTGGAGGTTCCTCCAGCGCAACAGATTGATTGCGGCTGCGAGTGAGGGCACGGTCGTGCTCGAGGCAGGGTTCCGCTCAGGGTCTCTGAACACTGCGGGGCATGCGGCCGCGCTCGGGCGGCCGCTCGGCGCGGTGCCCGGCCCGGTCACGAGCCCCGCCTCAGCCGGGTGCCATCGGCTGCTCCGCGAATACGACGCCGTCTGCGTCACCGACGCCGAGCAGATGGCCGAGCTCGTCGGGGGAGCACGACGTCCCGGGGGTCGGGCGGCCGATCCGACATCCGACGATCGCGGCACCGGCATGGCGACGTCTCACGATGCGGTGCGCGTGCTCGACGCGCTGAGCACCCGCAGTCCTCGCGAGTTGGCCGACGTCGCACGTCGGTGCGGCATGACACCGTCGTCGGTGATGGGCGTGCTCGGCGGGCTCGAGGCCATCGCTCAGGCCAAGCGGCATCCGCTCGGCTGGTTGCGGGTCAGGCGCGGATGACGGTGGCGCGCTCCGTTGGCGCGCTTCGGTGGCGCGTCGGCGGCACGCCCTAGGCTGACGGCAGAAGGAGGGCTCGATGCAGCACCCGCAACTCGGCCGGTATCCGGCTGCCCGACAGGTCATCGCCCAGATCAGTGACACGCACCTCCTGCGCGGCGGTGAGCCGCTCGGTGGTGTCGCCGATACGGTTCGGGCACTGGCGCAGGTCTCCGCACAGCTCGAGCGGCTCGGTGGCGGTGTCGACGCGATCGTCGTCACCGGCGATGTCGCCGACCTGGGTGAGTCCGACGCCTACCGCCTCGCTCGCGCCGCGCTCGAGCCCCTCGCCGAGCGCATGGGCGCTCGACTCGTCTGGGTGATGGGCAACCATGACGAGCGCGCCGCGTTCCGCAGCGAGCTGCTCGGCGAACCCGCGAGCGATGCGCCGGTGCACCGCGTCGTCGACGTCGAGGGACTCCGCATCATCGCCCTCGACTCCACCGTCCCCGATTACCACCACGGCGAGCTCGACGATGCATCGCTCTATTGGCTCGCAGCCGCCCTCGAGACGCCCGCCGAGCACGGCACCGTCATCGCGCTGCATCACGCGCCCATCGCCACGCCGCTCGCGCTGATGGACGTGCTCGAGCTCCGCGGACAAGACCGTCTCGCCGAGGTCGTCCGCGGCCGGGATGTTCGGCTGATCCTCGGCGGTCACCTGCACTACGCGACGAATGGGAGCTTCGCGGGCATCCCCGTCTCCGTCGCCGGGGCCACCGCGTACACGATGGACCTCTCCGCGTCGCCGCGGGATCTCGTGGGCGTCGACGGCGGGCGATCCTTCTCCCTCGTGCACCTCTACGACGACGGCATCGTGACCTCGGTCGTGCCGGTGGGGCCGTACTCGCCCGTCACGACGCTCGATGAGGTCTTCCTCGACGAGATCGAGTCGCTGTCGCCTGAGGCTCGTCTCGAGCGGTTCTCCCGCAAACTCGGCACGGAGTGAGTTCGACCACCGCTTCAGGGCGTGCCGTGCGTCGCGCAGGCGTGCACGGGAGCAAGCTGGAGTCGTGAACCTCGACCAGCTGCTCGACGACTACCTGTCGCACGTCGCGGTCGAGCGCGGATACTCCCCGCACACCGTCGCCGCCTACCGCAGCGATCTCATCGAGCTCATCGCCTTCGCCGATGCGCGCGGCGGTACCGAGGCACCCGCCATCGACCTGCCGCTGCTGCGTGACTGGCTCTGGGCGGCCACCGAACGAGGGCTCGCCCGAACGAGCATCGCCCGGCGCGCGGCATCCGCTCGGGGATTCACCGCTTGGCTCACCCGGCGCGGGCTGCTCGACGCCGATCCCGGCGTGCGCCTCAAGGCGCCGCGGGCGCAGCGCACCCTGCCGCGCGTCGTCACCGAAGCGGCCGTCACCGATGCGCTCGCCGCACTGTCGGCGCGGGCTGCCGGTGGCGCGCCCGCCGAGGTGCGCGACCTCGCGATCATCGAATTGCTCTACGCGTCGGCGCTGCGCGTCTCGGAGCTGGTGGGGCTCGATCTCGACGACATCGATCGACGGCGGCGCGTCGTGCGCGTGCTCGGCAAGGGCTCGAAAGAGCGGATGGTTCCCTATGGGGCCCCAGCAGCTCGGGCGATCGACCGCTATCTCGACGAGGCGCGGCCGGAGATCGTCGCGACTGCGACTGCGACTGCGACTGCGACTGCGAGTGGGAGTCTGAGTGCCGGCGGGGGCGCCACACCGCCCGAGACGCGTGCGGTGTTCCTCGGCGCCCGCGGCGGTCGCATGGGTGTGCGCAGCGTCTACCGGCTCGTCGCGGCGATCCTCGCGGAGATCCCGGGCACCGGCCCGAGCGGGCCGCACGCCTTCCGGCACACTGCGGCGACGCACCTGCTCGACGGCGGCGCCGACCTGCGTGCCGTGCAGGAGTTCCTGGGGCACGCGAGCCTCGGCACCACCCAGATCTACACGCACGTGTCGTCGGAGCGGCTGAAACAGAGCTACCGCACGGCGCACCCCCGCGCCTGACTCACCCCGACGGCAGCAACACCGCGCGCGGAAGGCCGCCGAGGAAGAGGTACGGCGAGACGTACTCCCCGTCGACGCGGACGCCGAAGTGGACACAGCCGGAGGCGCAGTGCCCGCCCATCGAGACGGTGCCGATCGGATCGCCTGCCGTGACAGACGCCCCTGCCTCCACGAGCGCGGCGACCGGCTCGATCGCGCTCACGACGCCGTCGCCGTGGTCGATCGCGATGACCGGCCGACCCGCGACCATGCCCGCGAAGCTGACCACGCCGGGCGCTGGAGCGACGACGGAGGCAGCGGGCGCCGACGCGATGTCGATGCCGCGATGACCGGCGGTGTACGGCGTGGGCGGCGCTCGGAACGGGGCGACGACGCGAATCGGGGCCGGGACCGGCCATCGCCACGGCTCCTCCGGCACGGACCGTTCGGATGCGCCGGCCGCATCGACCTGCGCGGCTTCCCCTGGTGAGGGGGCGAACGTCGTTGCAGAGGCCGCTGAGCCGGTCGCGACCATTGCGAGCACGGCGATGATGGAGAAGGACGCGGACTGGCGCGCAGTGCGCCGCCGGCCGATCGGTGTCGGGGCGTTCATGATCCGATGATCGGCGTTCACGTGGCATCCGCTCGTGCCGTCGGCGTGAGATGTGGAAGTGCACGCGTCTGCCGCGGTTTGGGAGGCCGAGTGCCGGTGGTAGAGTATCGGGAGCACCCCGGTCTTCCGGGGTGACTACGCGCGCCATTTCGGCCGACGACTCCACTCAGTCCAGTTCTCTGCTTCATCGCAGAAACCGGCGGAGCCGTGCCGGGCGCCAGGGCTCCAGCCGCCGGCCGGAGCGACAACTGAGAACAAAGGAGTACGGCTCATGGCCGTCGTCACCATTCGCCAGCTGCTCGACAGCGGCGTTCACTTCGGGCACCAGACCCGCCGTTGGAACCCGAAGATGAAGCGCTTCATCCTGACGGAGCGTTCGGGCAGCTACATCATCGACCTGCAGCAGTCGCTTGCCTACATCGACAAGACGTACGACTTCGTGCGCGAGACGGTCGCCCACGGCGGCACCATCCTCTTCGTCGGCACCAAGAAGCAGGCGCAGAACGCGATCGCCGAGCAGGCGACCCGCGTCGGCCAGCCCTACGTGAACCAGCGCTGGCTCGGTGGCCTCCTCACCAACTTCCAGACGGTCTCCAAGCGCCTCGCGCGCATGAAGGAGCTCGAGGAGCTCGACTTCGAAGGCACCACGAGTGGCTTCACCAAGAAGGAACTCCTCATCAAGAAGCGCGAGCTCGACAAGCTGCACAAGTCGCTCGGCGGTATCCGCAACCTGACGAAGACGCCGTCGGCGCTCTGGGTTGTCGACACCAAGAAGGAGCACCTCGCGATCGACGAGGCCAAGAAGCTCGGCATCCCCGTCATCGGCATCCTCGACACCAACTGCGACCCCGACGAGGTCCAGTACCCGATCCCGGGCAACGACGACGCGATCCGTTCGGTGAGCCTGCTCACCCGCATCGTCGCCGACGCTGCTGCTGAGGGCCTCATCGAGCGCCACCAGAAGCCCGAGGCCGAGGGCAACGTCTCCGCCGTCGAGCCGCTCGCCGAGTGGGAGCAGGAGCTCCTCCAGGCCGGCTCCGAGACCACCCCGGCGCAGGCTTCGGCCGAGACCGAGGTCGTCGCCGAGACCGTCGAAGAGGCCAAGGCCGAAGCTGCCGAGGTCGTCGACGAGGCCGCGACCGAGGTCGCCGCGACCGAGACCGCTGCCGACGTCGAAGGCGCCGAGGCTGCCGAAGCCGCCGAGTCCAAGTAAGACCACGAGTTCAGGAGACTTCAGAGATATGGCTAACTTCACTCTCGAAGACGTCAAGAACCTGCGCGAGCGCCTCGGCACCGGCATGGTCGACACGAAGAACGCACTCGTCGAGGCCGACGGCGACATGGAGAAGGCGGTCGAGATCCTCCGCCTGAAGGGCGCGAAGGGCAACGCCAAGCGCGCCGACCGCTCCACCGCCGAGGGTCTCGTCGCCGCCGTCGACAACGGCGACGGCACCGCGACCATGATCGAGCTCGCCTGCGAGACCGACTTCGTGGCCAAGGGCGACAAGTTCGTCGGCCTCGCCGACCGCGTGCTCGCTGCGGTCGCAGCTGCTCGTGCCGAGAACCTCGAGGCTGCACTCGCCGCTCCGGCCGACGGCAAGACCGTCGCGACCGTGATCGACGAAGAGGCCGCGATCCTCGGCGAGAAGGTCGAGCTCCGTCGCGTCCGTCTCGTCAAGGGCGAGCAGTTCTCGATCTACCTGCACAAGACGTCGAAGGACCTCCCGCCGCAGGTCGGCGTCGTGCTCGGCTACGCCGGCACCGACGCTGAGACGGCCCGTTCGGTCGCGCAGCACATCTCGTTCGCGAACCCGGAGTACCTCACGCGTGAGGAAGTTCCGGCGGAGTCGGTCGAGAAGGAGCGCGCGATCGTCGAGCAGATCTCGCGCGAGGAGGGCAAGCCCGAGGCCGCCCTCCCGAAGATCATCGAAGGCCGCCTCGGTGCGTACTTCAAGCAGGTCGCGCTGCTCGAGCAGGACTACGCGAAGGACAACAAGCTGTCCGTCGCGAAGGTGCTCGAGGGTGCAGGCCTCACGGTGAGCGACTTCGCTCGCTTCAAGGTCGGCGCGTAAGTGCCTCGAAGGAGTCCGGATCGTTCGCGATCCGGACTCCTTTGCTGTGTCCGGAGGGATTCCGGATGCCGGGCGGGTCGTGCCCGTCGAAAACACCCGAGCACCGGCACTGCGCCGGGCTCGGCGAACCAGTAGCTTTGACCCCAGAGGGGAAGGATCGGTCAGGATGACGGAACGCAAGCGCAGGGTCCTGCTGAAACTCTCGGGGGAGGCGTTCGGCGCCGGTGCCCTCGGGGTGAATCCCGACGTGATCAGCGCGCTCGCGCGGGAGATCGCCGATGCCGCGCGCACGGTCGAGATCGCGATCGTCGTCGGCGGCGGCAACTTCTTCCGCGGCGCCGAGCTCTCGCAGCGCGGCATGGACCGCGGCCGGGCCGACTACATGGGCATGCTCGGCACCGTGATGAACGCGCTCGCCCTGCAGGACTTCCTCGAGCAGGCAGGCGCCGAGACGCGCGTGCAGTCGGCCATCTCGATGACGCAGGTCGCAGAGCCGTACATTCCGCGTCGTGCCGAGCGGCACCTCGAGAAGGGCCGCGTCGTCATCTTCGGCGCCGGCGCCGGCCTGCCCTACTTCTCGACCGACACGGTCGCCGCGCAGCGTGCGCTGGAGATCGACGCCGAAGTCGTGCTCGTCGCGAAGAACGGCGTCGACGGCGTCTACTCCGACGACCCGCGCACCAACCCCGACGCGCACAAGATCGACCGCATCAGCTACCAGGAAGCCCTGCAGCGGGGACTCAAGGTCGTCGACTCGACGGCGTTCAGCCTCTGCATGGACAACGGCATGCCCATGCAGGTCTTCGGCATGGCGCCGCACGGCAACGTCACCAAGGCGATCCTCGGCGCCGAACTCGGCACGATCGTCAGCAACGGCGAGCCCGCCTCCAGTCGATAGACTGTCCCGAGTAGCGAACCAGAAGGAGCCCCCGTGATCGCGGACGTACTTTCCGATGCCACCACTCGCATGCAGAAGGCCGTGGAGGTCGCCAAAGACGACTTCTCGAGCGTTCGCACCGGCCGGGCGAACCCCCAGCTCTTCCAGAAGATCATGGTGAGCTACTACGGCACGCCGACGCCGCTCGCGCAGCTCGCCTCGCTCGCGAACCCCGAAGCACGCACCCTCGTGGTGACGCCCTACGACAAGGGCGCGCTGAAGGACATCGAGCAGGCCATCCGCGACACCCCGAACCTCGGGGCGAACCCCTCGAACGACGGCAACATCATTCGCGTGACGCTGCCCGAGCTGACGGAAGAGCGTCGCCGCGAGTTCGTCAAGATCGTGCGCGGCAAGGCCGAAGACGCACGCGTCTCGGTGCGCAACATCCGCCGCAAGGCGAAGGACGACCTCGACGCCCTCAAGGGCGACGTCGGCGATGACGAGGTTTCGCGCGCAGAGAAGGAACTCGAGCAGATCACGAAGTCCAATGTGGACGCGATCGACGACGCCCTGAAGCGCAAGGAAGCCGAACTCCTCGAGGTCTGAGGCAGACGATGTCAGGCGTCCCAGAAGAGGATGAGTCGGACGCCGGGGGAGCTGAACGAACCTCGCGCGAGGAGTTCCGTGCGCAGGTGCATGCCCGAAAGGCCGACCTGGAGCGGCAGTTCGAGGTCGGGAAGGCCCAGTTCGATCAGGCGCAGGAGAAGATCAAGGCCCGTACCGGGCGCAACCTGATCCTCGCGACCCTCATCGGGCTCGGGTTCGGGGCGGTGCTCCTGCTCAGCCTCCTCGTGATCAAAGAGCTCTTCATGCTCTTCGCCGTGGTCATCGCCGCGTTCGCGAGCTACGAACTCGCCCAGGCGCTGCGCAAGGGCGGCTACCACGTGCCGCGCATCCCGACGGTCGTCGTCGCGGTCGCCGCCGTGCCGCTCGCCTACTACGGGGGCGCCGGCGGTCAGCTGATCGCGGTGCTCGGCGGCATCCTCATCGTCACGCTCTGGCGCCTCGGCGAACAGGCCGTGCCGGCGATGCGGCGCTCAGGCCGCGACCTCGGTCGCGACGTCGCCGCCGGTGCCTTCGTGCAGGGCTACGTGACGTTCCTCGCGACGTTCGCGGTCGTGCTCACCGCAGCGGAGGGCGGTGAACTCTGGACGCTCGCATTCATCGCAGTGGCGGTCGCAGCCGACACCGGCGCCTACGCGTTCGGCCTCATGCTCGGCAAGCACAAGATGGCACCGGTCATCAGCCCGAAGAAGACCTGGGAGGGCTTCGCCGGCGGAGCGGGGGTCAGCCTCGTCGCCGGTGTGCTGCTCTCGACGCTGATGCTCGGCAACACCTGGTGGTTCGGCCTCATCTTCGGTGCGTCGATCTTCCTGACTGCGACCCTCGGCGACCTCGTCGAGTCGCTCATCAAGCGCGACATCGGCATCAAGGACATGAGTTCGTGGCTTCCGGGTCACGGTGGGTTCCTCGACCGGCTCGACTCGATCCTGCCGTCAGCCGCCGTCGCCTTCGTGGCATTCCGGATCTTCGGCTGAGCGAATCCGCACCGGAGTGGGCGTTTCCGCACGGTCGCTCCGCAATAATGGAGCGGTGGACTCCACCTTCCCTCGCGCTCGCAAGCCCAAGCTCGGCTACAACACGGCTCAGGTCGAGTCGTTCCTGCAGGTGGCGCGCCGCGCCTACGATGGCACCTCCCAGCCCGACGACGCGCCGCTGACCTCGGATCGCATCCGGCTGACCGCCTTCGCGATGCAGAAGGGCGGCTACTCCACGACGCACGTCGACCAGGCGCTCGAGCGGCTGGAAGACGCCTTCGCCGCCCAGGAGCGCCAGGTCGCCGCCCGACTGCACGGCGGCGAAGCCTGGCTCAGCGAGGCGCGTGCGACCGCGCAGGTGGTCTCCAACCGCCTGGCTCGCCCTGAGGGGCATCGCTTCGACCGGGTCGGCGCACTCGTGCGCGGGTACAGCATTCGCGACGTCGACCGCTTCGCGGACAAGCTCACGAGGTACTTCAGCGACGGGTGGCCGATCGCGATCGACGACGTGCGCGGCGTCGTCTTCAAGACGCAGCGGGGCGGCTATCGCGAGGCGCAGGTCGACCTCCTCCTCGACGCCGTGGTCGACGTCATGCTCGCGGTTCGCTGACGTGCGCGTCGAGTTGGAATCCCGCGCCGGTCTTTCGATACACTCGTCGAATCGTGGGTAGACATGCGGGAAGTGACGAGGCCGATGAGCCGCGTCCTCAGACGACGGCAGCCGCATCACCACTCGAACCGTCGCCCGCACCCCGGCAGTCGCCTGCACGGCCGCCTCGCGTCGGTCGGGTGAAGCAGGCCGTCACGGTCGTGTTCGCCTTCGCGGCATCCGTGAGCTTCCTCCTCGTGAACCTCGTCGACCCGTTCTCGGGCGCGATCGCGTCATCGGAGTTCGCGAGCGAGGCCGACCGGTTCGGCGGTCAGAGCGTGCAGGCGATCGACGTCGCCGGCGACTACTCGATCGACGTCGGCCAAGAGAGCTACGACGTCGAGAAGAAGCCCGAGGTGCAACTCGCCCCCGCTTCGACGAGCGAGGGCAGCGGATGGGCTCCTCCTGCAGTGACGCCCGACCCGGGGTCGGCCCAGGCATACGCCGCCACGGCCGTCGCCGCCCGCGGCTGGCCGTCGAGCGAGTTCGACTGCCTCGTCGCGCTCTGGAACAAGGAGTCCGGCTGGCGGGTGAACGCCTACAACGCCGGGAGCGGGGCGTACGGCATCCCGCAGGCGCTGCCCGGATCGAAGATGGCGACCGCGGGCGCTGACTGGGAGACCAACGCGGCCACCCAGATCGAATGGGGCCTCGGCTACGTCTCCGGCCGCTACGGCACGCCCTGCGGCGCGTGGGCGCACTCCGAAGACGTCGGCTGGTACTGAGCCCACGGCGACACGGCGCGGAGCACTGCATGCCCACGCCCGCCTAGACTGGATTCCATGGCGCGTTCGAACCGATCCCGGAGTCGGGCGGCCCGCGCCCGCGAGGAGCACCCCGAACTCGACGTCGATCGCCTGACCTCGGGATGGCGACGTACCGAGGTGCGTGGCGGTCGCGAATGGAACGTGCAGCCCGTCTCCGAGGCGCAGGCCGTGAAGGCGTACGTCTGCCCCGGATGCGGCCAGGACGTCGTGCCTGGCATCGCCCACCTGGTCGCGTGGCGCGCCGACGGCGTGCTCGGCGACGCGGCCGACCTGGCCTCTCGTCGTCATTGGCACATTCACTGCTGGAGGATCGGCGCGGTATGAGCGACACGTCCATCGAGATCCGCGCGAGCGTCGAGCTGCCGGCTCGTCGCGAGGAGATCGAGCTGCACACGGCCGACGGCCTGACCCTCGTCGGCGAGCTCGCCACGCCCCTCGAGCGGCCGCCCGTGGCAACCCTCGTCACGCTGCATCCGCTGCCGACCGCCGGCGGCTTCATGGACTCGCACATCATCAGGAAGGCGGCCGCCCGCCTGCCGGCGCTCGCCGACCTCGCCGTGCTGCGATTCAACACCCGGGGCACGGTCTCGCCGCGCGGCACGAGCGAGGGCTCCTTCGGCGAGGGCGTCGCCGAGCGAGCGGATGTCGCGGCGGCCATGTCGTTCGTGACGGAGCGCGCCCTGCCGCACCCCTGGCTCGTCGGCTGGTCGTTCGGCACGGAACTCGCACTGAAGTACGGACTCGACCACGGCATCGACGGGGCGATCCTGCTCTCGCCGCCGCTGCACCGCACGAGCGACGCCGAACTCGCGCGCTGGCAGCACGCAGCACCAGAACTCGTGGCGCTGATTCCGGAGTTCGACGACTACCTGCGTCCGGCCGAGGCGGCCAAGCGGTTCTCGAGCGTGCCGAAGATCACCCGCATCGACGTGACGGGCGGCAGACACCTGTGGGTGGGGGAGACGCAGACCCGGCGCGTGCTCGACGAGATCGTCGGCGTCGTCAATCCCGCTGCACTGCCGCTGCCGACTGTGTGGCCGGCAGACGCGACCTGAGCGCACGCGCATCGTGAGCGAACTCACGATCTGAGCGCACTCCCGGTGCCGGCGGAGGTGTCGTTAGCTCAGCGCTCGTTCTGGTGCGGCACGACGACCTGCTTGATGATGAGCAGGATGGCCGCGGCCACCGGGATCGCCACGAGGGCGCCGAGCACACCGCCGAGCGAGCCGCCGGCGAGCGCTGCGATGACCACGAGCGCGCCGGGCACCTTCACGGCGCGGTTCATGATGCGCGGGCTCAGCACGTATGCCTCGACCTGCATGTAGATGATGTAGTAGATCGCCGCCACGAGGGCGGTCAACGGCGAGCCGAGGCCCGGGATGAGGCAGACGAGCACGATCAGCACCGAGCCGCTCAGCGTGCCGACGAGCGGCACCAGTGAGAACAGGAAGGCGAGGAAGGCGAGCACCGCGGGGAACGGGGCCTGGATGATCGACAGGAAGATGAAGCTCGCCACGCCGTTGACGGCGGCGAGCGAGACCTGGCCGAGCACGTAGCGACCGACCGACTGGGTGATCTGCTCGGTGAGGTCGGCGAAGCGGTCGCGCTTCGACGCGGGCACCAGCTGGTAGGTGGCGCGCTTCATCGTGTTCAACGACGACACGAAATAGAGCGTCAGGATGAAGACGATGACGACGCCGAACACGCCCGCGCCGATCGCGACGGCGACCTGCAGCACACCGCCGGCGAGTTCGCTGAGCTTGTCGGGATTCGTGAAGAAGTCGGTGAGGCCGTTCGTGACCTGATCGCTGATCTCGTCGACCGGAACCTGCGGGAACTGGTCCTTCAGGAACTCGATCCAGTCCTGCGAGCTCATCTGGTCGATGATGCGCGGGGTCACTTCGACGAGCTCGCTCACCTGCTCGACGATGATCGGCACCACGGCGATCACGAGCCCGGCGACGAGCAGGCCGACCCCGCTCATGACGATGAGGATCGACGCCCAACGCGGAAGCCCCCGGCGTTCGAGCCAGCTGGTTGCCGGATCGAGGCCGAGGGCCAGGAACAACGCGACGCCGACGTACGCGATGATCGTCGACAGCGTTGCGATGGAACTGAGGATGAGGAGGCCGACACCCACGCCGAGGGTGCCGACCAGCCCGATGCGGAACGCGTTCTGGATCTTCATGGAACGGCCCGCACTCCTCTCTTGGACCGACTACTTGGTCTTCGCCGCGATCTGCTCCGCCTGCGTCAACACGCCGCGGAGACTCTCGAAGTAGCCGGCGACGGCGTCGCGCTCGATCTTGATCTGCGAGAGGCGATCCTCGGCGTCGGCGACGAGCGCACGAGTGCGCTCCTCGGCGTCGGCGATGAGCTTGCGCGCCTGCTCGTGCGCGGCAGCGATGCGGTCGCGTGCCTCGTCGTCGGCCTTGTCGCGGACGACCGCGATGTCGGACCGGACCTCGGTCTCGAGGCGGTCCGCCTCTGCGCGGCTCTCGGCGGTGCGGGCGACCGCCTCGGCGAGCTCGGCGTTGGCGTCCTCGAGGAACTTCTGCGTCTGCGCGACCGCCTCCTGGTGGGCGGCGAGCAGTTCCTGCTCGGCCTCGTCGCGCTTCGTCGACAGCTCGGATTCGAGGTCGAGGTGCGCCTTCTCGATCTCGCGGCGCATGCGGTTGACCTCGTGGGTCGTCTTCTTGCGCATCGCGGTGAGCTGGTTGTCGAGGTCGATTCGGCCCTGCTCGGACTCCGCGTCGAAGTCGGCGCGTGCCTGCTCCTGCTCGAGGGCGAGATCGGCGCGCATCTGCTCGAGGTCGGCGGCGTGCTTGGCGCGGATGCGCTCGAGCTCGTGCTGGAGCTTCAGGCGTGCGGCCTCGGCTTCGCGCTCGAGGTCGACCTTCGCCTGCTCGCGCTGCTGCACCAGTTCGACCCGGCTGCCTTCGAGCTCACGGTCGAGGTCGCTGCGCGCCTGGTCGAGTTCGTGCACGAGGGCCGCGCGGCGCTCGGCGATCTCGGCGTCGATTGCGGCACGCGCCTCGGCGGACTCGCGCTCGAGGTCGAGGCGGGACTGCTCGGTCTCCGCCGCGAGGTCGATGCGGGCCTGCTCGCTCTCGCGGGCGAGCTCGGCACGGGCGCGGTCGAGCTCGATGGCGACCTCGGCGCGGGTCTGCTCGGTCTCCTTCGTGAGCCCTGCAGCAGTGGCGCGCGCCTCGGTGGCCTCCGCATTGGCCGCGAGCTGGAGCTCGGCGGACTTGCGCTCGGCCGCGGCGATCATCGCCGCGGATTCGCGCTTCGCGCTCGTGCGGATCTCGGCGGTCTCCGTGGCGACGGCGCCGCGGATCGCCGAGGCGTCGCGTGCGGCGTCCTGACGAAGCTGCTCGCTCGCCTCGTGCGAGCGCGAGACCATGTCGTCGGCCTCTGCGCGAGCGTTCTCGAGGATGCGGTTGGCCTGGGCGCGTGCCTCGGTGAGGGTGCGCTCGGCGAGCTCGTGCGCGTCGGAGCGCATGAGGTGCGCCTCGTCTTCGGCGGAGCGACGGAGCTTCTCGGCGTCGATGTCCGCCTGCGCGATGAGGCGCGTCGACTGCTCCTCTGCGACGCGCAGGGTGTTCTCGAGCTTCGTGCCGAGACCGGAGAAGGTGGGGCTGCCGACCTCTTCGAGCTCTGCCGTCAACTCCTCGATGCGAGCGAGGAGACGCTTGTTCTCCTTGACGCTGTCGGTGCTCTGGTTGTTCGCGGCGATGATGTCGCGGCGCAGACCATTGATCGCCTTGTCGACCTCGTCTTTGTCATATCCGCGGAACACCTGCGTGAACTCGGTCTCTTCGACGGCCATTCTTCCTCCGGGCTCTGTCCCGCGTTCGTGGGGGCGCATGCGGGATGGTGTGTCCGATTGTACGGGTCGCGCGAGGTGGGCGGAGACACCGGACTTCCAGCCGACGGTTAGGGATCTCCCAGATATCGTCGGTAGTCTGGAATGTCTGTGTCAGAGGCCGCCGTTGGCGGCAATGGAGGTTCTGTTCGTGCGCTTCGTCTTCGCAATCGTGGCATTCATCGCCGCGGCCGTGATGATCGGGCTCGGCATCGCCCAGCGCACGGTCTTCCTGGAACCCGACCGTGTCTCGATGTCCGCCGAGCTGGCGGGCGGTGAAGCCGACTTCATCGTGATCGAACCCGAGGCGCTCGCCGCGCACCCGGGAAAGCAGACCATCACCGTGTCCGGATCCCCGAAGGCGTTCCTCTCCTACGGGCGCAGCTCCGATGTCGAGGCCTGGCTCGGTGACACGCCGTACGTCTCGGTCGGCTACGACGCCGAGGCCGATGAGATGACGAACGAGATCGTCGTGACGAAGCCCGTCGCGGATTCCAACCCGACGGTTCCCACCACTCAGGCGCCGACCGAGGGCGAGGCCGAACCTGCGGCGGCCCCGACGCCCGACGGCTCCGATCTCTGGCTCGACGAGTTCACCGACGACCTCGTGCTCACGACCACGATCGACGTCCCCGAGGACATCTCCGTCCTCGTCAGCGCGAACGGCGGCGAGGAACTGCCCTCCCGCGTGAAGATCGACTGGCCGCTCGACAATGCGACGCCGTGGGCAGGGCCGCTGATCGTCGGCGGCGCGCTCGTCTTCCTGCTCGGCATCGCGCTCGTGATCGCCGGCTTCATGAACCACCGACGCATGCGGGGCCCTCGTCGAAACCTGCCGGGCGGCACTCGTGGCAAGCTGCCGAGCGCTCCCAAGCCGGGGCGCACCCAGGTGGGCGGCGGCCGGCGCGCCATCGGTCGTGCCAAGCGCATCGCCATCGTCCCCTTCCTCGTCGTTCCGGCCCTCGCGCTCTCCGCGTGTTCGGCCGACTACTGGCCGAGTTTCGACCAGCAGGCGGCACCTGAGACCACTGCCCCGGCGACGCCGCTCGCGACGCCCGGGCCGACCGACGAACCCGTCGACGACACCCAGAAGGCCCAGCCGGCGGTGACCGTGCCGCAGATGGAGCGCATCATGCGTCGCATCGCGGTGTTCGCCAAGGACATCGATGCATCACGCGGCACCAAGGCGGCCGCTGAGCGGTTCACGGGCCCTGCGCTCGAGGCGAGGGCCGCCAACTACGCGATCCGGGGCAAGCTCGCCGATCACCCGCTTCCGACGCCGATTCCGGCCTCCCCGCTGACGCTGACGCTTCCGCAGCAGGTCACTGGCTGGCCGCGCACGGTGCTCACGATCGCGAAGAACTCGGATGACCCGACGATCGCACCGAGCGCGCTCGTGCTCGTGCAAGAGACGCCGCGCGACAACTACAAGATCATGTACTCGATCTCGCTCGCGCCCGATGCAGACGTTCCCGAGGTCGCACCCGCCTCGATCGGCGCACCGCCGATCTCGCCGGAGTTCAAGGGCCTCGTGATGCCGACCGGTCAGGTCGGGGCGGCGTACGCCGATGTGCTCCTGAAGGGCGAGGCCTCGGAGTTCTACCCGATGTTCGACCCCGAGGGCGACACGCTCATGCAGCAGCTCGGCCCGGCCGGTCAGAAGGCCATCAACGACGGCCTGGAGAAGACGGTCGATGCGACCTATTCCAACAAGGTGGGCGACAGCCCCACGGTCGCACTGGCGACGAACGACGCCGGCGCGCTCGTGAGCGTCTCGATCGAGCAGACCGAGAACGTCATCCCCAACGACGGCGGTACGATCGGGTTCAAGCCCGGTGCCGGCGCTTCGCTCTCCGGCTTCACCGGCAAGAGCGCGAAGGGTGTGCAACGCGTCATCGGCATCCAACTGCTGTTCTACGTTCCCGGCGTCGGCAACGAGTCTGAAGACCAGATCCGTCTGCTCGGCTGGTCGGAGAGTCTCATCGGAGCTTCGGAGGTACCGTGACCAACCCGATTCCCCCTTCCGGCGCCGCGCTTCGCGGCGCGGTCGACCTCTCTTCGCTCGTGCAGCGTCAGGCGCAGGGCTCGGCGGGTCAGCAGGGTGCGCACGCGGCATCCGGGCCGAGCGACCAGATCGTCTTCGAGACGGATGACGCAGCCTTCGGCTCCACGCTCGAACTCTCACGCACCGTGCCGGTCATCGTGGCGCTCTGGGCCACGTGGAGCGAGCCGTCCAAGGCCCTCCTCGCGACGCTCGAACGACTGGTCCGCGCTCGTGCGGGCCGGCTCGTGCTGGCGGCCGCCGACGCCGACCGCAGCCCGCAGCTCGTGCAGGCCTTCCAGGCGCAGGCGATCCCCACGATCGTCGCCGTGGTCGCCGGCCAGCCGGTGCCGTTGTTCGCGGGCGAGCAGCCCGACGAGGTCATCGACCAGGTCTTCGACCAACTGCTCGAGCTCGCCGGCCAGCATGGCGTGACCGGCAGCATCGAGCCCGGCGAGAACGGGGCCGACGCGGCAGCCGCTCCCGCCGAGACCGTCGAAGCGCCGCTCCCGCCGCTGCACCAGGAGGCGTACGACGCGATCGAGCGAGGCGACTTCGCCGCCGCGTCGGCCGCGTATCGCACCGCGATGGCCCAGGACCCACGAGACACCCTCGCGGTCGCGGGGCTCGCGCAGGCGAATCTGCTGGGCCGGCTGCAGGGCAAGACGCTCGACTCGATTCGCAACGCCGCGGCAGCCGCTCCCGAAGACCTGGGCGCGCAGCTCGACGTCGCCGACCTCGACCTCTCCGGCGGTCACGTCGACGATGCCTTCGATCGACTGCTGACGCTGTTCCCGAACCTCGACGCCGACGGCAAGAAGCTCGTGCGCGAGCGGCTCGTCGAACTCTTCGAGGTGGTCGGCACCGACGACCCGCGAGTCGCCGTGGCACGCCGTCGTCTGACGACGCTGCTCTACTGACGCCGCGCCGACGGGTCTCGATACGGCGCGAGCGCGCCTACTCGACCGGCAGGGTGTCGAGCGCGAACCACACCGCACCGAGCGGCGGCAGGGTGAACGACGCCGAGGCCGGGCGACCGGCCCAAGGCTCCGCGACCGCGTCGACCACACCGAGGTTGCCGACGCCCGAGCCGCCGAACTCCGCGGCATCCGAGTTCATGACCTCGCGCCAGCGCCCGGCGCTCGGCAGCCCGAGGCGGAACCCCTCGTGCGGCACCCCCGCGAAGTTGACGACACAGAGGAGCGGTCGCCGCTCTCGGTCGTACCGGAGGAACGCGATGACGTTCTCGGCGGTCGCACCGCCCTCGACCCACTCGAAGCCGGCCGCGTCGTCGTCGAGCTGCCAGAGCGCGGGCGTTGCGCGGTAGCCGCGGTTCAGCGCGCCGACGAACTCGGCGAGCTGCCGGTGGCTCGGCTGGTCGAGGATCCACCAGTCGAGGCCGCGCTCCTCGCTCCATTCGGAGAGCTGGCCGAACTCCTGCCCCATGAAGAGCAGCTGCTTGCCGGGGTGCGCCCACATGAAGGCGAGGTAGGCGCGCACGTTCGCCAGTTGCTGCCAGTGGTCGCCGGGCATCTTGCGCACGAGCGAGCCCTTGCCGTGCACGACCTCGTCGTGGCTGATCGGCAGCACGAAGTGCTCGCTGAACGCGTAGAGGAACGAGAACGTGAGGTCGTGATGGTGGTGCGAGCGGTACATCGGGTCGTTCTGGATGTACTGCAGCGAATCGTGCATCCAGCCCATGTTCCACTTGTAGCCGAAGCCGAGGCCGCCGCTCTCGGTGGGGGCGGTGACGCCCGGCCAGCTCGTCGACTCCTCGGCGATCATGACGATGCCCGGGTTGCGCTTGTACGCCGTCGCGGTGGCCTCCTGCAGGAAGCCGATCGCTTCGAGGTGCTCGCGCCCGCCGTGGATGTTCGGCAGCCACTCGCCCTCGGCCCGTGAGTAGTCGAGGTAGAGCATCGAGGCGACGGCGTCGACCCGCAGCCCGTCGACGTGCATCTCCTCGAACCAGAAGAGGGCGTTCGCCACGAGGAAGTTGCGCACGCGCGGGTTGCCGTAGTCGAAGACGTAGGTGCCCCAGTCGAGCTGCTCGCCGCGTCGCGGGTCGGCGTGCTCGTAGAGCGGCTGGCCGTCGAAGCGCGCGAGCGCCCACTCGTCTTTCGGGAAGTGCCCGGGCACCCAGTCCATGATCACGCCGATGCCCGCGCCGTGCAGCCGGTCGATGAGGTACTTCAGGTCGTCGGGGGAGCCGAACCGCGAGGTCGCTGCGTAGTAGCCGGTCACCTGATAGCCCCATGAGCCGCCGAACGGATGCTCCGCGAGCGGCATGAACTCGACGTGCGTGTAGCCCAGCCACTCGAGGTACTCGATGAGCTCGTCGGCGACGTCGCGGTAGCCCTTGCCGGGGCGCCACGAGCCGAGGTGCAGCTCGTAGATGCTCATGGGCAGCGCGTGCAGGTCCGCGGCGGCGCGGCGCGACATCCATTCGCCGTCGGCCCACTCGTGGGTGCTGCGCGACACGACGGAACCCGTGGCGGGGGAGACCTCGGCCTGGCGAGCCATCGGGTCGGCCTTCATGATCCAGTCGCCGGCGGCGGTGAGCAGCTCGAACTTGTAGACCGCGCCGGGCTCGACGTCGGGGATGAAGAGCTCCCAGATGCCGGTCGGACCCATGCTGCGCATCGCGTGCCCGGTGCCGTCCCAGCGGTTGAACGCACCGGTCACGCGCACCGCCACCGCGCGCGGCGCCCACACGGTGAACGCGGTGCCGCCGACGCTGCCGCCGACGCCCCAGTGCTCGCGGTGGTGGGCACCGAGCACTCGCCAGAGCTCTTCGTGCCGGCCCTCGCCGATGAGGTGCAGGTCGAGTTCGCCGATGGTCGGCGCGAAGCGGTAGGGGTCGTCGCTCGTCCAGTCCGAACCGTCGGCATAGCGGGCGCGCACCCGGTAGTCGGTGGGGCCGAAGGCGCCGGCGCCGGCCCAGATGCCATGACCGACGTGTTCGAGCGGGAGCACGCCGCCGCCGGGGAGGACCGCCTGGACCGAT
Organism: Agromyces cerinus; assembly: GCF_016907835.1. Lineage (NCBI taxonomy): Bacteria > Bacillati > Actinomycetota > Actinomycetes > Micrococcales > Microbacteriaceae > Agromyces > Agromyces cerinus. The sequence goes on from NZ_JAFBCT010000001.1 coordinate 1,091,840, forward strand.
TCCGCGAGCGGCCGTCGGGTGCGGATCGCGGTGAGCGGACCGGCGAGCTGCGGCTCCTCGAACCCGTGCTGGCCGAGCACCGAGTGCGGGTCGTGGTGGCGCCCCTCGGCGACGGCGGCGAGCACGTCGTCGGCGATGGCTGGTGCGGCGAGCGGTTCAGGCATCCGTGGCCCTTCTCACGTGCAGGATGTGCGCGGGCCGCGTGAACGCGTCGAGTCGCACGTAGTTGGCGGCGCCCCACTCCCAGCGTTCGCCGGTGACGAGCTCGTCGACCTCGAAGCGGGTGCCGGGCTCGAGGCCGATCGCCTCGAGGTCGAGGTGCACCGTCGTCTCCCGCACGGAGTGCGGATCGACGTTGGCCACGACGATGATCGTGTCGTCGGCGCCCGTGCCGGTGAAGCGGCCGTCGAGGTGCTTGGAGTAGACGAGCACCGAGTCGTCGTCGCTCGCGTGGAAGCGGATGTTGCGGAGCTGGCCGAGCGCCGGGTGCTCGGCGCGGATGCGGTTGAGGATGCCGAGGTAGAGCGCGAGCGAACGCCCCTCGCGCTCGGCGGCCGCGAAGTCGCGCGGCTTGTACTCGTACTTCTCGTTGTCGATCGCCTCTTCGGCGCCGGGGCGGGCGACCGATTCGAAGTGCTCGAACCCCGAGTACACGCCCCAGAGCGGCGCCGCCGTCGCGGCGACGGTCGCCCGCACGGTGAACGCGGCCGGACCGCCGAACTGCAGGTACTCGGTGAGGATGTCGGGGGTGTTGACGAAGAGGTTCGGCCGCATGAAGTCGGCGGTCTCCTGCGAGACGCTGGTCAGGAACTCCTCGAGCTCGGCCTTCGTGTTCCGCCACGTGAAGTACGAGTACGACTGCTGGAAGCCGACCATCGCGAGCGCCTGCATCATCGCCGGCCGGGTGAAGGCCTCGGCGAGGAACACGACGCCCGGGTCATCCGTGTTCACCGCCGCGATCAGCCGCTCCCAGAACGCGAGCGGCTTCGTGTGCGGGTTGTCGACGCGGAAGATGCGCACGCCCTGCTTCATCCAGTGCCGCACGACCCGGAGCACCTCGGTGAAGATGCCTTCGGGGTCGTCGTCGAAGTTCACCGGGTAGATGTCCTGGTACTTCTTCGGCGGGTTCTCGGCGTAGCGGATCGTGCCGTCGGGCAGCTGCGTGAACCAGTCGGGATGCTCCGTCACCCACGGGTGGTCGGGTGCGGCCTGCAGCGCGAGGTCGAGGGCGACCTCGATACCGAGCGCGGCGGCCCGGCGCACGAACGCGCGGAAGTCGGCGAGCGTGCCGAGGTCGGGGTGCACGGCGTCGTGGCCGCCGGGGGAGCCGTCGGCGAGGGGCCCGCCGATCGCCCAGGGGGAGCCGGGGTCGTGCGGGCCCGGGTCGAGCGTGTTGTTGCGCCCCTTGCGGTTGGTGACCCCGATCGGGTGGATCGGCGGCAGGTAGACGACGTCGAAGCCCATCGCGGCGACCCCGTCGAGACGCTTGGCCGCGCTGCGGAAGGTGCCCGACTTCCACGAGCCGTCCTTCAGCTGCTTCGCGCCCTCGGAGCGCGGGAAGAACTCGTACCAGGCGCCGACGCCCGCGTGGCGGCGCTCGACGAGGATCGTGTGCTCGGGGGAGTCCGTCGAGAGCCGCGCGAGCGGTCGGGCGTCGAACTCGGCGAGGGCCGGGTCGTCGATGAGCGGGCGCCGATCGGCGGCGGCTCTGCTCGCTGAGCTTGTCGAAGCGTGCTCACCGCGCAACCCCGCCGCGACGCTCGCGAGACGCTTTCGTGCGGCGAGTGGCCGGGACTTCTCGGCGACGGCCCGGTCGAGCAGACGCGCGCCGAGCTCGAACATCAGCTCGGCGTCGACGCCGGCGTCGACCTTGAGTGCGGCGTCGTGCCGCCACGTGGCGACCTCGTCGTCGAACCCCGTGACGTGCCAGTGCCACTCGCCGATCTCGTCGAGCAGCACCTCGGCCTCCCAGCGGTCGGTGCCGGCCGCCAGCGGAGACATCCGCTCTCGGTGCACCTCGCCCGACGGGCTCGTGATGACGAGCATCGCGCCGACCTGGTCGTGCCCCTCGCGGAACACGGTCGCGCGGAACGGCACCACCTCGCCCTCGAACGCCTTGGGGCGCCAGCGCGCATCGGGCACAGCGGGGGTCAGCCGGGTCACTGGGATCCGGCCGGCGAGCACGGAGGCGGTCGTCACGGTTCGACCGTAGCGCGTCCGCGCCGGATCGCACTCGCGAACGCGTCCGGAACGTCACGGGCCCGACCTGTTGACGGCAGGTCTCGACGTGGATACCGTCAGCGCATGGTGCGAGGGCGAGAGCGATGATCACCGCCGAAACGCTCCGCGGCATCCCGATCTTCGCGCCGGTGCCCGAGGCGACGCTCGACGAACTCGCGCGGGCGGTTGAAGACATTCGCCTCATGCCCGGCGAGTACTTCGCGCACGAGGGCGACGAGCGGGCGCTCTTCATCGTCGTCGAGGGCGGCGCCGAGATCACCAAGGTGATCAACGGCGAGGAGCGCGTGATCGGCCGCCGCAAGCCGGGGCAGTTCTTCGGCGAGGTACCGATGACGCTGAGCACGCCGTTCCCGGCGAGCGGTCGGGCGGCGGATGCCGCGGAGGGCGCGCGCATCATCAAGCTCGACGTCACGGTCTACTACACCCTCGCGGCAACAGCGCCGTCGATCCCCGCCCGCGTCGCCGGCCTGGCCCGTCGCTACCTCGATTCGCTGCAGGAGATGGCGGCCGAGCGGCTCGAGACCGACGTGCGGGTCATCGGACCGCGGTCGGATGCCCGAACCCATGAGGTCACCGGCTTCCTCATCCGCAACCAGGTCGCGTTCGAGCGCACGACCCTCGACGAACCCGTCGCCGGAGAGCAGTACCCGATTCTCGAATACGGCGGCGCGCGTACGGTGGACCCCTCGTTGCGCGAGGTGGCAACAGCGGTCGGGCTCGACGTCGTGCCCGCGGCATCCGACTACGACGTCGTCATTCTCGGTGCCGGGCCCGCGGGACTCACCGCGGCCGTCAACGGCGCCGCCGAGGGCCTGCGCACGGTCGTGATCGAGTCTGTCGCTCCTGGCGGGCAGGCCGGCACCTCGACGCGCATCGAGAACTACACCGGGTTTCCGTTCGGCATCTCGGGCGACGACCTCGCGAGTCGCGCCCTGAAGCAGGCGAAGCGGCTCGGCGCCGAGATCGTGGTGACGCGCACGGTGGAGTCGATCGTGCCGGGCGCTGGTGCGAGGGCCGAGATCGTGCTCGACGGCGGCGATGTGCTGCGGGCGCCCGTGGTCATCATCGCGACGGGCGTGGCTTGGCGCTCGCTGCCGGTACCCGGCATCGACCGGTTCCGCGGCAACGGCGTCTATTACGGGGCAGCTCGCAGCGACGCCTCGATCGCGCAGGGCGCGGATGTCTGCATCGTCGGCGCCGGCAACTCGGCGGGTCAAGCGGCACTCTTCTTCGCACGGCACGCGCGATCGGTCACGATGCTCGTGCGCGGCCCGTCGCTCGAGGCGAGCATGTCGCGCTACCTCATCGACCAGATCGCCGCGAACGACGGGGTACGAGTGCAGACCCGCAGCGAGATCGTCGGGCTGCACGGCGGATCGAGCCTCGAAGCCATCGACATCGTCGACCGCACGAGCGGGGCGACGGTGCGAACCGAGGCCGGTGTCGTGTTCGTGATGATCGGCGCCGACGCGGTGACCGAGTGGATGCCATCGGCGGTTGCTCGTGATTCGCACGGGTTCATCCTCACCGGAGCCGACGCGGCGGCGACCCCGCAGTGGGGTCTCGATCGTCGGCCGTTCGCGCTCGAGACGAGTGCGCCGGGGGTGTTCGCGATCGGCGACGTGCGCTCGGGCTCGGTGAAGCGCGTGGCCGCGGGCGTCGGCGAGGGCGGTATGGCGGTGGCGTTCGTGCACCAGTACTTGGCGCTCGCGTAGGCTGCCAGCTCACGGTGAAGGTGAAAGGTCAGCTGATGTCGGAAGATCGCGTCTTGGTCGAGTTCTCCCAGGACGAAGCGCTCGTGCTTTTCGAGTGGGTCGCCGCCTACAACGAACTGCACGACTCGGAGGAACAACCGACGGCCGAGGAGTACGTGCTCGGGAATCTTGAAGCGGCACTTGAAAGCCAGGTGAATGTGGTCTTGTCCGCTCGGTATAAGGAAGAACACCGTGAGGCACAAGCGCGGCTGCAATCTCGCTGGGTGCTGGATGGAGACCAGCCGCCAGCGTAGTTGCCAGCATCGAGGATGGGCGAGGAAGTGGAACAGAAATTCTTCAGGATTGCGGCACGGGGCCTGACAGCGGGATTTGTGCTCGCCGCATTCGTCAGCTGCTCAGCGACGACGGCCACGATTCCACCGCTCGTGTGGCAGGGGATCGATGAATCACAGATGGATGAGCGGGCCCTCGAGGAATGCAAGCCTGGTGATGCCACATTGGTCGCGGCTATTGACTCAAGCTCCACTGCCCTTCGCGACGCCAACGTCGAGCACCCGTGGGACGAAGAATTCGACGACAACCTTTCTGCGGAGGACATCTACGTAGCTGTGTGCGTTGTAGATGCATCGACCGTTCCTGCATTGAGCAACGACCTGAGCTACTTCGCCATTTGGCAGGCAGATATGGAGGGCTCAGGCGTGCTCGGTGGATGGTGATGAAAGGGGCTCGATGTATAGCTTGGACGAACTCGCGGAGGCATGGTGGAGGCACAGGCTTCCTGGAGGCTATATCGAGAGCCAACTCAGCGGCGGCATCTACGACGAGACTGCAGATCTTGTCGAGGACGTTGTCGATGCCCTCGTGCGCAATCAGATTACCTTCGGGCGGATTCTCGCTGCACTTGTTCGGAGTGCTCCGTCCAGGGATGCGCTTGCTTACCTGGGCACTCGAGTCGTGGAAGATGCAGAGAGCGCGTTTGGCAGCGCAGCTTTGAGCGCGGTGGAGGGTTCTGGTGTGAGTGAGTCCGAGATCAGGGATGTGCTCGCGGGTTACCAAGCTCCAAGTTCGTAGAGGATATTGATCGGCGGCTCAAAGGAGTGATGCCGCAACGCATAGAGCATGACGGATCCAGTCTGCGGACTGTCCTCGTCGACCCCGCATTATGGGTCGGCCACTTGCCAGCGCGCCGCCTTCAGGGGGACCTCGCGGTCACGTAGTTCGTCTACGGCGCCATGGGCCCGGCCCATCAACCAGTGCCAGTTGCGGCATCCTTGAAGATCACCTCACGACCCTGCGTTCACGCAACCGACATCTGCGGCTCCTAGGGTGGAGCCGTGAAGCCGATTCGCAAGTTCACGGTCCGCGCGGTCATCCCTGCCGAGCTCGGTGCGCTCGAAGAGCTCGCCGCGAATCTCCGCTGGGCGTGGCACGAACCGACCCGCAGGCTGTTCCAGCATGTCGATCCCGAGCTCTGGCAGGCCTCCGATCGCGACCCGGTCGCGTTCCTCGGCGAGGTCGAGCCGGCGAGGCTCGCCGAGCTGGCGGGCGACGGCGGCTACGTCGAGTGGGCCGAGCGCGAGCGTGCGGCGCTGCGCGAATACCTCGCCGAGCCCCGCTGGTTCCAGTCGCTCGGCGCCGAGACCCCGAGCACGATCGCGTACTTCTCGCCCGAGTTCGGCATCACCGCCGCGCTGCCGCAGTACTCCGGCGGTCTCGGCATCCTCGCGGGCGATCATCTGAAGGCGGCATCCGACCTCGGTGTGCCGATCGTGGGCGTCGGACTCTTCTACAAGGCCGGGTACTTCTCGCAGTCGATCTCGCCCGACGGCTGGCAGCAGGAGCGCTACCCGGTGCTCGATCCCGACGGCCTGCCGCTCACCCTGCTGCGCGCACCCGACGGCGCCCCGGTGCAGGTGACCCTCGCACTGCCCGACGACCGCGCGCTGCACGCGCGGGTGTGGAAGGCCGCCGTCGGCCGCATCCCGCTGCTGCTGCTCGACACCGACATCCCGACGAACTCCGACGAACTGCGCTCGGTGACCGACCGCCTCTACGGCGGCGGCGGCGAGCACCGCCTGCTGCAGGAGCTGCTGCTCGGCATCGGCGGCGCCCGTGCGGTGCGCGCGTGGACGGAACTGAGCGGATGCCCCGCACCCGACGTCTTCCACATGAACGAGGGTCACGCGGGCTTCCTCGGCCTCGAGCGCATCGCGACCTACATCGGCGAGGGGCTCACCTTCGCCGCTGCGTTGCAGCTCGTGCGGGCCGGCACCGTCTTCACGACGCACACGCCGGTGCCCGCCGGCATCGACCGCTTCGATCGTGCGCTCGTCGAGCGGTACCTGTCGGGTTCGCTGCTGCCCGGCGTCGACCCGGCCGACGCGCTCGCCCTCGGGGTAGAACCCGGCGCCGACCCGGCGACGAGCGCGTTCAACATGGCGGTCATGGGGCTTCGGCTCGCCCAGCACGCGAACGGCGTCTCGAGACTGCACGGCGAGGTGAGCCGCCGCATGTTCGGCGACCTCTGGCCCGGCTTCGACGCCGAGGAGGTGCCGATCACGTCCATCACCAACGGCGTGCACGCCCCGACCTGGACCGACCCCGCCCTGCTCGGCCTCGCCGAGACGCGGCTCGGCACGGGCGACACCGAGCACGCCGAGTGGCGCAGCCCCGCGCTCGCCGACGGTGAGTTCTGGACCGTCAAGCGCGCCATGCGCCAGCAGCTCGTCGACGACGCTCGGCGCAGGCTCGCGGCATCCTGGCGTGAACAGCACTCGGGCGCCGAGCCGCCGAAGTGGGTGTCGCAGGTGCTCGACCCCGACACGCTCACGGTCGGGTTCGCTCGCCGGGTGCCGACGTACAAGCGGCTCACGCTCATGCTGCAGGACCCTGAGCGGCTGAAGGCGATCCTCACGAACCCCGAGCGCCCCGTGCAGTTCGTCATCGCCGGTAAGTCGCACCCGGCCGACGACGAGGGCAAGCGACTGATCCAGCAGCTCGTGCAGTTCGCCCAGCAGCCCGAGCTTCGGGGGCGCATCGTGTTCCTGCCCGACTACGACATGAGCATGGCCGAGAAGCTCTACCCGGGCTGCGACGTGTGGCTCAACAACCCGCTGCGCCCGCTCGAGGCCTGCGGTACCTCGGGCATGAAGGCGGCGATGAACGGCGCCCTGAACCTCTCGATCCTCGACGGCTGGTGGGCCGAGTTCGCGGGCGACGACTACGGCTGGGTGATCCCCTCCGCCGATGCGGCGGGCGATGCAGGGGAGCGCGACGCTCTCGAGGCGGCGGCGCTCTACGACCTGCTCGAGCACCGAGTCGCGACGCGCTACTACGAGCGCGACGGCGACGGCGTGCCGGTCGAATGGGTTCGTCGGGTGCGTGAGACCCTCGCGGTGCTCGCGCCCGAGCTCGGCGCCGATCGCATGGTGCGCGAGTACGTCGAACGCCTGTACCGGCCCGCGGCCGAGCATTTCACGATCGTCGCGGCCGAGAGCGCGCGGGGAGCCCGCGAGCTCTCGAGCTGGGGTGCTCGGGTGCGTGCGGCATGGCCCGGCGTGCAGGTCGCGCATGTGGAGTCGGGTGGCATCGACGCGCCGCACGTCGGCGACGAGCTGCAACTGCGCGCCGTCGTGCGGCTCGGCGAGCTCTCGCCCGACGACGTGCGGGTCGAGGTCGTCTACGGCCGCAGCCGCGCCGACGAGACGATCGACGCCGCGCAGCACGCCGAGCTCGAGGTCGCAGATGCCGCGGCGCAGCTCTCCCCGGGCGAGCACCTCTACACGGGGTCGCTCGTGCTCGATCGCGCGGGCGCGTTCGGCTACACGGTGCGCGTGGTGCCGCGGCATCCGCTGCTGCTGTCGACCGCCGAGCTGGGACTCGTGGCGGTCGCTGACTGAGGCTGGCTCGGCCGAGGCGCGGCGCCGTGCCATGTCACTCCAGCGGATATACGATCCGGCGCGCCGGTGCGCAGTGGAAGATCTCGGGGTGGCGGATCGTATATCCGCAGGAACGACACTTCGTGCGTGGGTCGTGACGCCGGCTGAGCGCTGAGGCTCAGCGGGTGCGGGCGATCGGCGCGTAGCGGCCTGCAGTGACCGCGAGCAGGTCGTCGGGTGCGAGCTCGAGGTCGAGGCCGCGTCGCCCGCCCGAGACGTAGATCGTCTCGTGGAGGATCGCCGATTCGTCGAGCACCGTCGGCAGCGCCGTCTTCTGGCCGATGGGGCTGATGCCGCCGACGACGTAGCCCGTCTTGCGCTCCGCGACGGCGGGGTCGGCCATCTCGGCGCGCTTGCCGCCGAGCGCGGCGGCGAGTGCCTTCAGGTCGAGCTGCATCGCCACGGGCACGATGCCCACGGCGAGCGCGCCGTCGACGCTCGCGAGCAGCGTCTTGAACACGCGGTCGGGGTCGAGGCCGAGCTTCTCGGCGGCTTCGAGGCCGTACGCGGCGGCACGCGGGTCGTGGTCGTAGCCGAGTGCGGTGAAGGCGATGCCCGCCCGGGAGAGCGCGACGGTCGCGGGCGTGCCCGCGGAGGCATCCGCTCGCTTGGCCATCAGGCTGCACCCTCTGCGCGGAACAGGCGCATCGATTGGGCGCCGACTCTGAGAGACGCGCCGGGGGCGAGCGGGGCGGCTGCAGACGAAGCGAGCGATGCCGCCGACGGTGACTCGTCGGCCGAGTCCCACAGCAGGGTGTACCCGCTCACCTCGTCGTGCGACGGCAGCACGACCTCGGCATCGGACTCGTGCGCATGCACGACGAGGAGGATGCGGTTCGGCGCCTCGGTCTCGGGCGTGGAGGCGGCGAGGAACTGAAGCGTGCGCTCGGCGGGGGAGTTCCAGTCGTCGATGCCCATGGTCTCGCCCTCGGCGTTGAACCAGTCCATCTGCGTGGCGCTCGGCACGGTCTCGCCGAGGCGTCCGAAGCGCATGGGGCGGAGCGCCGGGTTCTCGGCCCGCAGCCGCATCAGGTGCCGGGCGGTTTCGAGCAGCGCGGGAGCGAAGCGGGGCCGGTCGGCCTCCTCCCACGCGAGCCAGGTGAGGGGGGAGTCGTGGCAGTACGCGTTGTTGTTGCCGCGCTGGCTGCGGCCGAACTCGTCGCCCGCGGTGATCATCGGCACACCCGCCGAGAGCAGCAGCGTGCCGAGCAGGTTCCGGATGCTCCGGCGCCGCGCAGCCCGCACGACCGGGTCGGCCGCCTCGCCCTCGACCCCGTGGTTGTACGAGTTGTTGGAGTCGGTTCCGTCGCGGTTCTGCTCGCCGTTGCCCTGGTTGTGCTTGACGTCGTAGGCGGTGAGGTCGGCGAGGGTGAAGCCGTCGTGCGCCGTCACGAAGTTGAGGCTCGCGAGGGGCCCGCGCTCGCCGGAGAACGTGTTCGACGAGCCCGCGAGGCGCGTGGCGAAGCGGCCGATGCCACTGCCCGCCGAGCCGGTCTCGCGCTCGCGCCGCAGGTCGCCGAGCCAGAAGTCGCGCATGCGGTCGCGGTAGCGGTCGTTCCACTCGCTGAAGCCGTTCGGGAAGTTGCCGGTCTGCCAGCCGCCTGGCCCCACGTCCCACGGCTCGGCGATGAGCTTCGACGCGCCGATCACCGGGTCGTCGAGCATGGCGCGCAGCAGCGGATGCTCCGGCGTGAACGTCTCGCGCTCGTCGCGGCCGAGCGTGGCGGCGAGGTCGAGGCGGAACCCGTCGACCTGCAGCTCGTCGGCGAAGTAGCGCATCGAGTCGAGCACGAGCCGCTGAGGCGCTTCGCCCGCGAAGTCGAGGCTGTTGCCGCACCCCGTGGTGTCGACGTAGCGGCCGTGCGCGTCGTGCCGGTAGTACGCGGCGTTGTCGATGCCGCGGAACGACGAGGTCGGCCCCTCGCGACCCTCTTCGGCGGTGTGGTTGTAGACGACGTCGAGCACGACCTCGAGCCCGGCCTCGTGCAGCCGCCGCACCATGCCGGCGAACTCGCGCCGCACGGCCGCGGCGCCCTCGGCGCGGGCCGCGGCGCTCGCGTACGGCGAGTGCGCGGCGAAGAACGCGAGCGTGTTGTAGCCCCAGTAGTTGATCTTGCCCTGGCGCACGAGGCGATCTTCAGACACGAATGCGTGCACCGGCAGCAGTTCGACGGTCGTGATGCCGAGATTCACGAGGTACTCGAGCGAGGCGTCGTGCGCGAGGCCTGCGTAGGTGCCGCGCAGCGCTTCGGGCACGGCAGGGTTCAGCTTCGAGAAGCCGCGCACGTGCGCCTCGTAGACCACGGTGCGGTCGAGCGGCACGCGTGGCTTGGCCGAGTCGCCCCACTCGAACCCCGTCGCGATGAGCGACTCGAGCGCGACGCCGCGCCACGAGCCGTCGTCGGCGCGCGTGAGACCGCGAGCATAGGGGTCGAGCAGGGTGTGCACGGGGTTGAACGCATGCTCGACGCCCGCGGGCCCGTCGACGCGCAGGCCGTAGTGGGCGCCGGGACGCAGCTCTGCCGACTCGCCCTGCCACACGCCGTGCTCGTCGCGCACGAGCGGAGTGCGCGCGATCGCCCAGTCGAGGTCGTCGGCGTCGAACACCACGAGGTCGACGGATGTCGCGTGCTGCGACCAGACCCTCGCGACCCCGCCGTCGGCGCCCGCACGAACACCGAGGCCGTGCAGGGGATCGCGCTCAGGCATGCGATCTACAGTAGTTCGTGGAGGCGAGACGCCTGCAAGCGCGTGCACGCCCGTGTCGCGCTCACACCCGGTCACCACTCGGAGGTCACATGGTCATGGTCTACCTCGACCACGCCGCGACCACGCCGATGCTGCCCGAGGCCATCGACGCGCTCACCGCCGCGCTCGCCGTGGTGGGCAACCCCTCGTCGATCCACAGCGCGGGCCAGCAGGCCAAGCGCCTGCTCGAGGAGTCCCGCGAGCGCATCGCCGCGACCCTCGGCGCCGACGGGATCGAGGTCGTGTTCACGGGCAACGGCACCGAGGCGGTGAACCTCGCGATCAAGGGACTCTGGTGGCAGCGGCGCACGGCGGCAGGTGGGGCCGAGGCGTCGCCCGCGCGTCGCCGCATCCTCATGCCGGCGGGGGAGCACCACGCCACGATCGACACCGTCGAGTGGCTCGTCGCGCACGAGGGCGCCGAAGTGGTCGAGCTGCCGCTCGACGAGGTCGGCCGGCTGCGCCTCGACGTGCTCGCCGACGAGCTCGACCGCGACGCGGCATCCGTCGCCCTCGTCACGATGCTCTGGGCCAACAACGAGGTCGGCACGATCGAACCCGTCGACGAGGTCGCGCGCCTGACCGCCCGGGCCGGCGTGCCGCTGCACGTCGACGCGATCGCCGCATACGGGCAGGTGCCGATCGACTTCCACGGCATCCGCACGGCGACGGATGCCCCGCGCGGCGCCGGGCTCGTCGCCCTCAGCGTCTCGGCGCACAAGATCGGCGGGCCGGCGGGCATCGGCGCGCTCGTGCTCGACCGGTCGGCGGCGGTCGAGCCGCTCATCCATGGCGGCGGGCAGCAGCGCAAGGTGCGGTCGGGCACGCAGGATGTCGCGGCTGCGGCGTCGTTCGCGGCGGCCGCCGACATCGTGGCTGCCCGTCTCGGCGCCGACACGGCTCGTATGGCGGAGCTCCGCGATCGGCTCATCGCCGGCGTCGCCGATGCGGTTCCCGACGCGCGCCTGTCGGGCGACGCTGGCCCCGGGGCATCCGCTCGACTGCCCGGCAATGCGCACTTCTCGTTCCCCGGGTGCGAGGGCGACTCGCTCCTCTTCCTGCTCGACGCGGCCGGCGTCGCGGTCTCGACGGGGTCGGCCTGCCAGGCCGGCGTGCCCGAACCCTCGCACGTGCTCATGGCCATGGGCCGGTCGGAGGCCGACGCCCGCGGCGCGCTCCGCATCACGATCGGGCACGCGTCGACCGACGCCGACGTCGACGCGTTCCTCACAGCGCTGCCCGCCGCCCACGCGCAGGCCGCCCGCGCTGGGCTCGCCGCCCGCGCCACCTCGTTCGACCGCTGACGCGCCCGCTGCCCGGGCCACGGGGCATCCGCTCAGGCTGTCTGCCTACACTGGAGGGGTGAAGGTTCTTGCAGCGATGAGCGGTGGCGTCGACAGCGCCGTCGCGGCCGCGCGCGCCGTCGAGGCCGGCCACGAGGTCGTCGGCGTGCACCTGGCGCTCAGCCGCAACGCCGGCACCCTGCGCACGGGCAGCCGTGGCTGCTGCACCATCGAGGACTCGATGGACGCGCAGCGCGCCGCCAACGTGCTCGGCATCCCGTACTACGTGTGGGACTTCTCCGAGCGGTTCAAGGCCGACGTCGTCGACGACTTCATCGCCGAGTACTCCGCCGGGCGCACCCCGAACCCCTGCATGCGCTGCAACGAGCGCATCAAGTTCGCCGCCCTGCTCGAGAAGGCGCTCGCCCTCGGCTTCGACGCCGTCGCCACGGGCCACTACGCCAAGATCGTGACGGATGACGCGGGCAACCGCGAACTCCACCGCGCGAGCGCCGAGGCCAAAGACCAGAGCTACGTGCTCGGGGTGCTCACCGCCGAGCAGCTCGCGCACGCCTACTTCCCGCTCGGCGACACGCCCTCGAAGACGCTTGTGCGCGCCGAGGCAGCCGAGCGCGGGCTCTCGGTCGCGCAGAAGCCCGACTCCTACGACATCTGCTTCATCCCCGACGGCGACACGAGGGGCTGGCTCGCCGACAAGGTCGGTACCGAGACCGGCGACATCGTCGACCGCACGGGCGCCGTCGTCGGCTCGCACGAGGGCGCGCACTCGTTCACCGTCGGCCAGCGCCGGGGCATGCGACTCGGCACGCCCGCGGCCGACGGCAAGCCGCGCTTCGTGCTCGAGGTGCGCCCGAAGGAGAACACCGTCGTCGTCGGCCCCAAGGAGGCGCTCGCGATCGGCGTCATCGCCGGGTCGCGCTTCTCGTGGGCCGGGCTCGCGCCCGAGCAGCCCGAGACGGCGTTCGACTGCGAGGTGCAGATCCGCGCCCACGCCGACCCCGTGCCGGCCGTCGCGCAGCTCGTCGACGGCGAGCTCGTCGTCACCCCGGGGCATCCACTCGATGGTGTCGCGCCCGGCCAGACCGCCGTCATCTACGTCGGAACCCGAGTACTCGGACAGTTCACGATCGACCGCACGGTCAGCGCGGTCCCGGTCGACGCCTAGCCGCGCGGAGGCTCGCCTCAACGACACGCATCGCGTAGATTCGCGCTGGCGCTACCCCCGGCGCCGCGTGAATGACGAGGAGTCGTTGTGTCCTACCCACAAATTCCCGCAGATCCGAACCGTGACCCGGCCGAGCCGTTCCGAAACCTCGACCCGGCACCCACGACGGGTCGAATCACGATCGTCGCCCCGCCCGCCGACGAATGGGAACCGATCGTCGAGGTCGCCCCCATCACCGCCGAAGAGGTCATCGAACGCCAGCGGCAGGCATTCGGCGGCATGAAGATCGGCTCGGCCCTCTTCGGGTGGATCACCGTCGCGGGCCTCACGTCCATCCTCACCGGGCTGCTCGTGGCGGCCGGTGTCACTCTCGGCCTCGGGCCCGTGCGAGCGGCAGGCACCTCGAGCCGCGACGCGCTGCTCGGCGCCGACGCCGTCGGCTGGATCGGCGTCAGCGCACTGCTCGTGATCGCGTTGGTCGCGTTCTACTGCGGCGGCTACGTCGCCGGCCGCATGGCTCGATTCAGCGGTGTGCTGCAGGGGCTCGCCGTGTGGCTCTGGGCGGTCGTCATCGCGATCGTGGCCGCGGTCGTCAGCATGGTGCTCGGCATCCAGGGCGACGTTCTGGGCGTCCTGAACGCCTTCCCGCGCATCTCGGTGCCCGAGAGCGCGCTGACGATCGTGGGCATCACCATCGCGGTCGTGGCGGCCCTCGTGAGCGTCGGCGGCGCCCTCCTCGGCGGGGTCGTCGGGGTGCGCTACCACCGGCGCATCGATCTCGTCGGGTTCGATCGATAGCCGAACGGGGCCCGGGCGCCGGGTGAGCGTCGGCGCCGCCTCGTACTATGGGCGTGTGAGCGACTTCTCCGGTGACAGCGGCAGCCTTCCGACCGATTTCGACGCAGCGCGTGCAGAGGCGACCGAGCTCGCCGATCGCATCGAGGGTGCGCGGCTCGCGTACTACGGCGACGGCGACTCGACGCTCTCCGACGCCGAGTACGACACCGCCTTCCACCGCCTCGAGGCGCTCGAGCGGGCGTTCCCCGAGCTCGCGGGCCAAGACAGCCCGACCCAACAGGTCGGTGCTGCGATCGTCTCGGCGGGCTTCCCCGAGCACGAGCACGCCGAGCGCATGCTCAGCCTCGACAACGTCTTCTCGATCGACGAGTTCCGCGACTGGGCGACGAAGACCGCCGCAGCCGCGGGGCGGCCGGTGCACTGGCTCTCCGAGCTGAAGATCGACGGCCTCGCCATCAGCCTCGCCTACCGCGACGGCGTGCTCGAGACCGCGACGACCCGCGGCGACGGCCGGGTCGGCGAGAACATCACCGAGAACGTCGACCTGATCCCGGCGATCCCGCACCGACTCGAGGGCGAGGGCTACCCGGCGTTCTTCGAAGTGCGCGGCGAGGTGTTCCTGCGCACGAGCGACTTCGAGGCGCTCAACGAGCGGCAACACGAGCTGCAGGCGGCGTTCGAGGCCGAGCAGCTCGCGAAGGGCCGTGCACCCGAAGACATCCCCACGAAATATCCCGAGTTCGCCAACGCCCGCAACACCGCAGCCGGGAGCCTCCGCCAGCGTCGTGAGAAGAAGAACGCCTTCGAACTGTCGCTCATGCGCGAGCGGCTCGGCCGTCTCGAGATGTACCTGCACGGCATCGGCGCGTGGCAGCATCCTGATGTCCGCAACCAGTCGGAGATCTACGCGCTGCTCGCGAGCTGGGGCCTGCCGGTCTCACCGCACTCTCGGGTGTTCGACTCGGTCGACGAGGTCGCCGGGTACATCGCCGAGCGCGGCGAACACCGCCACGACGTCGAGCACGAGATCGACGGCATCGTCGTCAAGGTCGACGAGCTCGCCCTGCACGACGAGCTCGGCGCCACGAGCCGCGCCCCGCGCTGGGCGATCGCCTACAAGTACCCGCCCGAAGAGGTGCACACGAAGCTCCTCGACATCGTCGTCGGCGTCGGTCGCACGGGCCGGGCAACCCCGTACGCGGTGATGCAGCCCGTCAAGGTCGCCGGGTCGACGGTGCGCCAGGCGACGCTGCACAACCAGCAGGTCGTGAAGGCCAAGGGCGTGCGCATCGGCGACACCGTGGTGCTCCGCAAGGCGGGCGACGTCATCCCCGAGATCCTCGGGGCGGTCGAGCAGCTGCGCGACGGCACCGAGGTCGAGTGGCACATGCCCGAACGCTGCCCCGAGTGCGGCACACCGCTGCGCGCCATGAAAGAGGGCGACATCGACCTGCGCTGCCCGAACGCGAAGTCCTGCCCCGCGCAGGTGCGCGGCCGGGTCGAGCACATCGGCTCGCGCGGCGGTCTCGACATCGAGGCGCTCGGCGAGGTCACGGCCGCGGCGCTCACCCAGCCCTCCGTGCCGGCCGAGCCGCCCCTCGCGACCGAGGCGCGGCTCTTCGACCTGACGCTCGGCGAGCTCGTGCCGATCGAGGTCGTCGTGCGCGACTCCGAGACCGGAGAGCCCAAGGTCGACGAGGAGACCGGTGCGCCGTCGAGGCGCGCGCCGTTCCAGAAGCTCGGACCGGCGAGCTACCCGCCCGGCACCGAGACGATGACGCCGGCCGAGCGCCGTGCCGCCGGGGTGAAGAAGGACTTCCGGGTCGTCGGCCCCTCCGAGGCGGCGACGAAGCTCCTCGCCGAACTCGAGAAGGCCAAGACGAAGCCGCTCTGGCGTCTGCTCGTCTCCCTCAACATCCGCCACGTCGGGCCGGTCGCGGCACGTGCACTCGCCGACTGGTTCGGCTCGCTCGACGCGATCCGCGCCGCCACCCGTGAACAGCTCGCCGAGGTCGAGGGTGTGGGCGGCATCATCGCCGACTCGCTCATCGAGTGGTTCGGCGTCGACTGGCACCTCGACATCGTCGACCGCTGGACCGCAGCGGGCGTGCAGTTCGCCACCCCGGGTCATCCGGGGCCGGGGGCTGCCGCCGAAGCCGGGGGAGTGCTCGCGGGTCTCACGATCGTCGCGACCGGATCGCTCGAGGGCTTCAGCCGCGAGGGGGCCCAAGAGGCGATCATCGCCGCAGGCGGCAAGGCGGCGTCCAGCGTCTCGAAGAAGACCGACTTCGTCGCGGCCGGCCCGGGGGCCGGTTCGAAGCTCGCGAAGGCCGAAGAGCTCGGCATCCGGGTGCTCGACGCAGCGCAGTTCGCGCTGCTCGTGACTGAGGGGCCGGCCGCGCTCGACTGATCGCAGGGCCGGGGCAGGGGCAACACCGAAGATGTCGGAGGGGACATGACGGGTGATGAGCGTTCGCACGAGCGGGGAGCTTCGTCCGGGGACGACGAGACCGATCGCGATGAGGCCGATCGCGGCGAGACTGATCGTGCGGGCGAGGCGACCACCTCAGGGGGGTCGAGTCGCCGAGACTTCCTGAAGCTCGGCGGAGTCGCGGCGGCGGGTGCCGTGGTCGGCGGCGGCGTCGGGGCCGCGATCGGGGCATCGATCGGGCACGCCCTCGGCTACGAGGCGGGTGCCGCCGATTTCGCGGCGTTCAGCCCGCGCGAGAAGGCGGGCTTCGATCACCTCGTCGTCGTCATGGGCGAGAACCGCTCGTTCGACAACCTGCTCGGCTGGCTGTACTCGCCCGACGATGTGCCCGATGGGCAGCAGTTCGACGGGCTCGCGTTCGGCGACTACTCGAACGAGGCGCCTGACGGCACGAAGATCGCCGCCCATGTCTACGAGGGGCCGACCGACGAGATCATGGGGCGACCGAACCCCGATCCCGGTGAAGAGTACCCGCACGTCAACACGCAGATCTTCGACACCATCGACCCGGCGGGCAACGCCGAGCTCTTCGTCGAACAGATGACGGCGCCGTACAACGCCCCGAAGTCGAACGCGAAGCCGCGCATGAACGGCTTCGTGACCGACTACCTCGTCAACTACGAGCGACTCAAGAAGGGCACGCCGCCCGATCAGGCCGAACTCGCGCAGATCATGGGCTCGTTCTCGACCGAGATGCTTCCCGTGCTCTCGACGCTCGCGAAGAACTTCGCGGTCTACGACGCCTGGCATGCCGGGGTGCCGTCGCAGACGTTCTGCAACCGGTCCTTCTTCCACGCCTCGACCTCGCACGGCTTCGTCACGAACAAGCACGGCGGCGGGTACACGAAGTGGCTCGATGCGCCGGCTTCGCCGACGATCTTCAACCGACTCGAAGACGCCGGCATCTCGTGGCGCATCTACTTCGACGAACTCCAGCTCGTCTCCTTCACGGGCGTGCTGCACGCGCCGGTGCTCGAGAAGTACTGGCGTACCGAGCACTTCGCGACCATGTCGCAGTTCCACGACGACGTGAAGAACGGAAAGCTCCCGGCATACGCGTTCATCGAGCCGCGCATGGTCTACAACCACAACGACTTCCACCCGCCGGTCGGCAGGCTCCGCGAGAGCGATGTCGACGGCACCGAGGTCATCGACAGCGCGATCTCCGACGTCAGGGCCGGCGAGGCGCTCATCCACGAGATCTACTCCTCGATCAAGTCGAGCGAGTCCTCCGACGGCTCGAACGCGCTGAACACCATGCTGCTGATCACCTTCGACGAGCACGGCGGATGCTACGACCACGTACCGCCGCCGTCGGCGACGCCGCCCGAGGTCGAGGAGGCGGCCGGTGAGATGGGCTTCCGCTTCGATCGGCTCGGATGCCGCGTGCCCGCCATCGCCGTCTCGGCGTACACGCGAGCCGGCAGCGTGATCAACGACGAGATGCACCACGGCGCCGTGATCGCGACCCTTGCGAAACTGCACGGACTGAAGCCCCTGACCCGGCGCGACGCCGAGGCGAACGACATGTTCTCGGCGGTGAACCTCGACTCGCCGAGGCATCCGCTGACCTGGCCGTCGACGACCCCGCAGTACATCCCACCGAACCCGCAGGCGGAGGCCCCGCATCCCGGCCATGCGCACAAGGCCAAGCCGTTGAGCCCGCCGGCACGCGGCCTGCTGGGGCTGCTGCTCGCCAAGTTCGGGCGACCCGACGACGAGGAGCCCGAGACCTACGCCGACGCGTACGAGCTCATGCAGAAGTACGGCATCGGGCTGTTCGGCAAGCCCCGATAGAATCGATGCATCCCCATCCCGAGACGACGGAGCAGCATGTCCGAAATCACTGCGGAGCAGGTCGCGCACCTCGCGAACCTCGCCCGCATCGCGCTCACCGATGAAGAGATCGGCCACCTCACCACGGAGCTCGGCCAGATCATGCACGCGGTCGAGCAGGTGAGCGAGGTCGCCACGCCCGACGTGCCGCCGACGAGCCACCCCATCCCGATGCAGAACGTGTTCCGCGACGACGTCGTCGGCACGACGGTGCTCACCGCAGACGAGGCGCTCGAGGGCGCCCCCGAGTCCGACGACTCGCGATTCAAGGTCTCGGCGATCCTGGGAGAAGAGCAGTGAGCGACGAACTGATCCGCCTGTCCGCAGCAGCACTCGGCGCCAAGCTCGCCGCCGGCGAGGTCTCCTCGGTCGAGGCGACCCGTGCGCATCTCGACCGCATCGCGGCCGTCGACGGCGCCGTGCACGCCTTCCTCCACGTCGAGGGCGAGCGCGCCATCGAGACCGCGGCCGAGATCGACCGCCAGCGCGCAGCAGGCGCACCGCTCGGCCCGCTCGCCGGCGTGCCGATCGCGATCAAAGACGTGCTCGTCACGAAGGGCATGCCCTCGACCTCGGGCTCCCGCATCCTCGAGGGCTGGATCCCGCCCTACGATGCGACCCCGGTCACGAAGGTGCGCGAGGCGGGCATGATCCCGCTCGGCAAGACCAACATGGACGAGTTCGCCATGGGCTCGTCGACCGAGCACTCGGCCTACGGCCCGACCCACAACCCGTGGGACCTCGACCGCATCCCCGGCGGCTCCGGCGGCGGCTCCGCGGCATCCGTCGCAGCGTTCGAAGCGCCCCTCGCGCTCGGCTCCGACACCGGCGGCTCCATCCGCCAGCCGGCGCACGTGACCGGCACGGTCGGCGTGAAGCCGACGTACGGCGCGGTCAGCCGCTACGGCTCGATCGCCCTGGCCTCCTCGCTCGACCAGATCGGCCCCGTCACGCGCAACGTGCTCGACGCGGCGCTGCTCCACGACGTGATCGCCGGGCACGACCCGCTCGACTCCACGTCGATCCCCGAGGCGTGGCCGTCGATGGCCGAAGCCGTGCGGCGAGCGGATGTCTCGGGCCTCCGCATCGGCGTCATCAAGGAGCTCGACAGCGACGGCTTCCAGGCCGGCGTGCGCCAGCGCTTCCACGAGTCGCTCGAGCTGCTCGAGAAGAACGGCGCCGAGATCGTCGAGATCTCCGCACCGCACTTCGAGTACGCGATCGCGGCGTACTACCTGATCCTCCCCGCCGAGGCGTCGTCGAACCTCGCGAAGTTCGACTCGGTGCGCTTCGGCCTCCGGGTCACGCCCGAGGGCGGCGGCACGGTGGAGCAGGTCATGTCGGCCACGCGCGAGGCCGGTTTCGGCCCCGAGGTGAAGCGCCGCATCATCCTGGGCACCTACGCGCTCTCGGCGGGCTACTACGACGCCTACTACGGCTCCGCGCAGAAGGTGCGCACGCTCGTGCAGCGCGACTTCGACGCGGCGTTCGCCAACGTCGACGTGCTCGCCTCGCCGACCGCGCCGACGACCGCGTTCAAGTTCGGCGAGAAGCTCGCCGACCCCGTGTCGATGTACCTCAACGACATCGCGACGATCCCCGCGAACCTCGCGGGCGTGCCCGGCATCTCGCTGCCCTCGGGCCTCGCGCCCGAAGACGGCCTGCCCGTCGGCATCCAGTTCCTGGCGCCGGCACGCGAAGACGCACGTCTCTACAACGTCGGTGCCGCGCTCGAGCAACTGCTCGAAGCGCAGTGGGGCGGTCCGCTCCTCGCCCAGGCCCCCGATCTCTCCACCCATGAGCTCACCGCGACCGAGGAAGGCGCACTCTGATGGCCCGCGCTGAACTGATGGACTTCGACAAGGCCCTCGAGCTCTTCGAGCCGGTCATCGGCCTCGAGGTGCACGTCGAGCTGAACACCACGACGAAGATGTTCTCGTCGGCCCCGAACCCCGCGAACTCGCAGTTCCACGGCGCGGAGCCGAACACGCTCATCACGCCCGTGTGCCTCGGCCTGCCGGGGTCGCTGCCCGTCGTCAACGGCGACGCGGTGAAGTACTCGATCAGCCTCGGCCTCGCGCTCGGCTGCGAGATCGCGCCGTCGAGCCGGTTCGCCCGCAAGAACTACTTCTACCCCGACCTCGCGAAGAACTACCAGATCTCGCAGTACGACGAGCCGATCGCCTTCGACGGCGAGGTCGAGGTCGAGCTCGAGAACGGCCGGGTCTTCACGGTGCCGATCGAGCGCGCGCACATGGAGGAGGACGCGGGCAAGCTCACGCACGTGGGCGGCTCGACGGGCCGCATCCAGGGCGCCGAGTACTCGCTCGTCGACTACAACCGCGCCGGCGTTCCGCTCGTCGAGATCGTCACGCGGCCGATCTTCGGCGGCGAGGCCGACACCCCGGCGCTCGCGAAGGCCTATGTCGCCACGATCCGCGACATCGTGCTCTCGCTCGGCATCTCCGAGGCGCGCATGGAGCGCGGCAACCTCCGCTGCGACGCGAACGTGTCGCTGCGCCCCCGCGGTCAGGAGAAGCTCGGCACGCGCACCGAGACGAAGAACGTCAACTCGATGCGCTCCGTCGAGCGCGCCGTGCGCTACGAGATCCAGCGTCAGGCGGCGATCCTCGCCGGCGGCGGCACGATCATTCAAGAGACGCGCCACTGGCACGAAGACACCGGCGCGACGAGCGCCGGTCGTCCGAAGTCCGACGCCGACGACTACCGGTACTTCCCCGAGCCCGACCTGCTGCCCGTCGTGCCCTCGAAGGAGCTCGTCGACGAACTGCGCGCCGCGCTGCCCGAGCCGCCGGCCGTGCGCCGTCGCCGGCTCAAGTCCGACTGGGGCTTCACCGACCTCGAGTTCCAGGATGTCGCGAACTCGGGCCTGCTCATCGAGCTCGAGGCGACCGTGAAGGCCGGCGCGACGCCCGCCGCCGCGCGCAAGTGGTGGACCGGCGAGATCGCCCGTCTCGCGAACGCCTCCGACGTCGACGCATCGGACCTCGTCTCTCCCGAGCACGTCGCCGAACTGGCTCAGCTCGTCGACTCGGGCACGCTCACCGACCGCCTGGCCCGCCAGGTGCTCGAAGGCGTCATCGCAGGTGAGGGTTCACCGCAGCAGGTCGTCGACGCCCGCGGTCTCGCGGTCGTCTCCGACGACGGCGCCCTGATCGCCGCGATCGACGAGGCGCTCGCCTCGCAGCCCGACGTGCTCGCGAAGATCCGCGACGGCAAGGTGCAAGCTGCCGGCGCCGTCATCGGCGCGGTGATGAAGGCGATGCAGGGCAAGGCCGACGCTGCTCGCGTGCGCGAGCTCGTGCTGGAGCGTGCTCAGGCCTGATCAGGCATGGTCGCGTCGCTCGGCTCCGGCTCGTTCAGGCGAGCGAGCGAGCGATGCGGCCGCACTGATCGCCCGAGGGCGATGGTGGTCGGACCGCGTCCGTGCAGGCGCGCGGGCAGCGGGCGCAGGAGGAGTACAGCCGCCGCGAGCAGGATCGCGCTCGACGCGGCGACGACGAAGTCGAGACCGAAGACGATCACGGCGAACGGCGGCACGACCATGCACGCGGCAGCGACTCCGGTCGACCAGTCGGACGCGTCGTACCCGTGGCTCGGCAACGGGCGCTCCAATCGGCCGAACAGCATCGAGATCCCGGCGAGCACGCCGGCCATGACGAGGAGGATCACCGGCCGGGTCAGCCACCATTCGACGGAGCCGGCCGACGGTGCCGGCAGTGGAGTGAGCAGCAGCAGGCCGATCACGAGTGCGAGCACCGGCAAGTGCCACAAGTAGATCGTCATCAGGCGGGATCCGACCGTTGCGACGGCCGCACGTACCGCCCGCACGGTCATCAGGCGTGCCAGCGCCGGATGCACGAGCACGAGCAGGCAGGTCTGTCCGACGGCGAGCGCGACGATCGCGAAGGTCGGCGGATTGAGATTGTCGAGCATGTTTCCCGGGTATCCGACTGCGACCAGCCCGACGAGCAGGAGGTAGGCACTGCCGCCGATCGCCGCGACGGTTGCCTTCGACCTGGCCCGGAACCAACCGTCTGCCATCCAGAAACCCAGCTGCTGTACGAACAACCAGACGAATGTCATGTTCAGGAGCCCGAGTGCTTCGATGCCGGTCGCGAAGCGCAGCAGGTCGAACGTCAGCGCGCCGGCTGCCAGTGTCGAAAGCGTCCGCCAGGGCGCCATGGAGTGCAACGTCGCGAGCCCGGGAAGGTAGGCCTGCGCGAAGGCATACGCCGCGAGGAACCAGAGCGGCGACGAGATTCCCATGCCGATGAGCCGGATCGCAACGGGATCGACCCCGGTGAGGTGCATCACGAGTATGGCGAGGGCGAGTGCCGCGAACAGAGCGATCGACGGGCGCGCGAGCCTGAGGATTCGCGAGCGGATGAAGTCGGCCGCCCTTCCGCCGGACGCCTCGAGGCGCCGCCAGGCGCCGATGCCGGCGAATCCGCCGACCACGAAGAACAGCGGCATGACCTGTGCGACCCACGTGACCGGGCCGATCCAGTTCGTCTCGAGGAGTGTGCGCTCGACCACCAGCCCGCGACCGGGAATGACTGCCGCGCCGATCATCAGCATGTGGCCCACGACCACGAGGGCGACGCACAGCACGCGCACGAGATCGATGACCGGATCACGCGCGGTGGCACCGGGCACGAACCCGGTGGAATGCGGTGCGCTCGACTCGCTCACGGCCCCTCCGACTACTCCGTCCGGCCCTATGGCAATTCTGGCACGTTCACGGCCCAGCGACCCCGCTGACGCGGCCGATGCCATGGCGAGGGGCGCGCACCCCATTCGACGTGCACCCCATTCACAGCACGCTCAATGCTGACGGCCATAGATTGGTCGTCCCCTGAACGATTGACGAGGACAACATGGGATTCCTTGACCGACTCTTCGGAGCAGTTCCCGCCGAACCGCAGCGGCCTCAGGCCCAGCCCGCGCGCAGGCTGAGCGACGACGAGCTCGCAGTCGAGCGCTACCGCTACCTGTTGCGCACGGCCCCGCCCGAGTCGGTCGAGGCGGTGCACGCCGAGGCGTTCGCGAAGCTCACGCCGCAGCAGCGCCAGGCTCTCTTCGCCTCGCTCAGCGCAGACGCACCCGCCGGTGAGCGACTCGTCTCCGACGAGCCGAGCGCATTGGCCAGGGCGGCGACCCGCGCGGAGCTCCGCGCACCCGGCAGCGTCGAGCGCGCCTTCAACCGAGCGGATGCCTCGGGCGGCCGTCCCCAGCAGGGCGGGCCGTCGTTCGGCGGCATGTTCGCCGGCTCGCTCCTCGGTTCCGTCGCGGGTGTCGTCGTCGGTTCGGCGATCGCACAGGCGTTCCTGCCCGACCCCTCGGCATTCGAGGCGGGCGCCGACAGCGGCGAGGCCGGTGCTGATGGCGGCGACGCCGGTGCGGCCGACGGGGGTGCGGCCGATGCGTCCGGCGCAGATTCGGGCGGAGACTTCGGCGGTTTCGGGGACTTCGGTGGTGGCGACTTCGGCGGTGGCGGCGACTTCGGGTTCTGACGGTATGCCGGCCAAGTGACGGTCGGATTCCGAGGTAACTGCGAACGACCATCGGCCTCTGAGGCCGGTGGTCGTTCGGCGTTTGCCGCGCCGCATTCGCTCAGCCGGGAGAGGATGCGCCGCCGAAGGCAGTTTCCTATAGGAAATAGACTTAATGGTTCCGACTCGTTATCGTGCGATGGGAAAGCACGATTCGAGGAAGGGGACAATGTTGTCTGTCGAAACGAAGAGGACCATTCAGGGTCGTCGGTCAGTGCGGCTGTTGGCTACTGGAGCAGCGCTCGCCGCGCTGGTCATGCAGCCGATGACCAGCGCATCCGCCGAGGAGGTGGATGCGACGTCGACGCCCGCCGAGGTCGCACCGGGCCCGCACCAGCTCCGCAACCTCATGGCAGCGGCGCGCACGTCGCAGAGCTCGACGCAGGGCGATCGCATCGCGGAGTATGCACAGGACGGTGAGACGGGCGGGGCCGACGTCGCGCTGACCGGTGCCGACCAGCACGCGTGGTGGGGTGCCGATCTCAGCGCCCGCAAGATGATCAAGCACCTCGTCGTTTGGAACGGTGCTGAGGAGCGACTGGGCGACTTCTACGTACTGACCTCGTCGACGCCGTTCGCGTCGGAGGACCTCACAGCGACCTTGGACCAGCACGGTGTGAAGGCGCGGCACGTCGAAGGTTCGGCCGATGCGTCGATCACGGTGAAGGTGAACGAGCAGGCGCGCTATCTCCGCATCCAGTCGGCCGACGACGGCCCGCTTGCGCTTGCCGAGGTGCAGGCGTTCGGCAACGAGAAGCTCGCGCCGAGCGATGGCACGGAGGAAGGCGCCGAGTTCGTGGCCGAGAACCCCTTCGGCATGTTCCTGCACTACGGCATGGGCACCATGACGAACGTGCAGTGGGCAGATCCGAACACGCCGGCGAGCGCATTCGATCCCGGGGCCGACGTCGACCCGAAGGTGTGGACCGATGCGATGACGTCGGCCGGCATGGATTTCGGCGTGCTGACCGCGAAGCACCACGACGGTCATGCACTCTGGCCGACGCGCTACTCCGACTACTCGATCGCGAACAGCCCCTACCAGGACGGTGAGGGCGACCTCGTCGCCGACTACGTCGATGCGATGCGCGATGCCGATCTCGGCGTCGGGCTCTACTACTCGATCTGGGACCGGCACAACGGCGAACCGGTGTCGCTGATCAAGAACCAGCTCCGCGAGATCCTGACCCAGTACGGCACCATCGACTACCTCTGGTTCGACGGGTGGGGCTGGCACATCCCGTACACCCAGGTCGAGTACGAGGGCCTGCGCCAGTTCATCCACCAGGTCTCGCCCGAGACGGTGGTCGCGAACAACGACCACTTCTCCTCGCTCGACACGACGGACGTGCTCGTCTGGGAGGTGCCGGTTCAGGGCTTCCCGCCGGCCGACGACACCCGGCCCAAGGACGCGTCCGACACGCTCGACTCGAACTCGACCTGGTTCCACACGACGAACACCGGCGCACCCAAGGGCGCTCGTCAGATCGTCAGCTCGCTCAACCGTCTGAACGCGGGCAACTCGCTGTACCTGCTGAACGTCGGTCCCGACAAGGACGGCAGCATTCCGGCGTCGCACCTCGCCCGCCTCGCCGAGATCGGTGAGCTCCGGCAGAACCCGCCCGGCGAGAACATCGCGCTCGGCAAGCCCGCGACCCAGTCGAGCACCTACACGGACGTGAGCACCGTGCTCGCGGCGTCGAGAGCTGTCGACGGCGACTACTCGACGCTGGCGCACACGAATTCGGAGACGAACGCCTGGTGGCAGCTCGATCTGGGAGCGGTGACGGGTCTCTCGAGCGTCGAGCTGTTCAACCGCACGGACTGCTGCACCGCGCGGAACACCGACTACTACCTGTTCATCTCGGATGAGCCGTTCGACACCTCGCTGACCCCGGAGGAGCAAGCGGCGGTGCCTGGCGTGTGGTCGCACCACGAGACCGGGCAGATGGCGGCGCCGACCACCGTTGCCACGCCGGTCGACGGGCGCTACGTGATGGTGCAGCTGGCGGGCACCAACTACCTGGGCCTGCCGGAAGTCGCGGTCTACCCCACGAAGTAGGCGATCCCCCCGAGCGCCCCCGCGCGAGCAGCACGGCTCGAGCGGGGGCGCCCGGCGCCGACCTGGTCCGACGATGACGGCGGCAGCGGATAGGGTCGCAGCATGAGCAAGCAGGACGGCTCGTCGCGCCAAGTGACCACCGGTCCGGTCGACGACTCGGCGACACCGATCCTGCACGTCGACATGGACGCCTTCTTCGTCTCCGTCGAGCTGTTGAAGCGGCCAGACCTCCGAGGCAAGCCCGTGCTGGTCGGCGGCACTGCGGGGCGCGGCGTCGTCTCCGCCGCGAGCTACGAGGCACGCAGGTACGGCGTCAACTCGGCCATGCCCATGTCCATCGCCCTGCAGCGCTGCCCGAACGCGATCGTGCTGCGCGGCGACTACGCGAGCTACACCGAGTACTCGCGCCGCGTCATGCAGATCTTCGAAGAGGTCACGCCGCTGGTCGAGAAGCTCTCGATCGACGAGGCGTTCCTCGACGTCTCCGGCGCCCGGCGCCTCCACGGCAGCCCGGCCGAGATCGCGTGGGGCCTGCGCAGGCGCGTGCGCGACGAGACCGGCCTCACCTGCTCGGTCGGCGTCGCGGCGACGAAGTTCGTGGCGAAGGTCGCCTCGAGCCGGGCGAAACCCGACGGCATGCTCGTCGTGCCGGCCGACCGCACCCTCGAGTTCCTCCATCCATTGCCGGTCTCCGCGCTCTGGGGGGTCGGCAAGGTCACCGAGGAGTCGCTCACCCGCATCGGACTGCGCACGGTCGGCGACGTGGCCGCCATGCCCGCCGACGCGCTCGCACGGGCGCTCGGGCCCGCACTCGCAGCGAAGCTCGCTCACCTGTCGATGGGCGTCGATGCGCGCGACGTCGTCACCGGGCGCGAGGAGAAGAGCATCGGGCACGAGGTCACCTTCGGGTACGACCTCACCGACCTCGACCAGTTGCGGCGCGAGCTGCTGCGACTCTCCGACGATGTCGCAGTGCGGCTCCGCCGTGCCGGGGTCGTCGGGCGCACGGTCGTGCTGAAGCTGCGCTACGGCGACTTCCGCACGGTCACCCGATCACGCACCCTGGGGGAGCCGACCGACGTCGCGAGACGCATCTACGACGAGGCATCCGCTGCGCTCGGCGAGCTCGCCGGAGACGGGGCCCGCATCCGCCTCATCGGCGTGCGGGCGGAACAGCTCCGGACCTCGGGCAGCGGGGCGATGCTGTGGGACCCAGACGAAGAGTGGCGCGAGGCCGAGCGCACGATCGACGAGGTGACAGCGCGGTTCGGTCGCGGAGTCGTGCGGCCCGCCTCGCTCGTGAAGCGCGCAGCCGACCGGGTCGAATCGTCGCGTCGCAACGAACCCGGCGCCGGCGACGTTCGCTGAATCCCGGTGCCGGCGAATCTCGCAAGGGGTGGTTCGGGAGCGAGCGCGCCGGTAGCGTTGACACATGGCTGAACTCGTTCTGGACCTCGCTGAGACCGTCGCCGGCGTCGGCGTGAAGACCTCCTACGGAGACCCCGTCGACATCGACGGCACCACGCTCGTGCCCGTGGCGCTCGGGTACTACGGCTTCGGCGCCGGCAGCGGCTCCGACGGTGCGGGCGACGAGGCCGGTGGTGGTGGCGGCGGCGGACTCTCCATTCCGCTCGGCGCATACGTCGGGCGCTCGGGCGATGTGCGTTTCGAACCGAACCTCATCGGGCTGCTGCTCGTCGCCACTCCGCTCGTGTGGGTCACCGGCAAGGCGCTGCGAATGGTGATCCGCGCGCTCAAGCGCTGACCGCGACCGGGATCGCGGTCAGCCGTCGTTGGTGCGTGCCGGTGTGACCACGGCGACGTCGCTGCCCGCGCCATCGGCGTATACTCGTGCTCGAACACGGGAGTCCGGTGAGCCGGGCTGAGAGGAAGGTTCTCAACCTTCGACCGTCGAACCTGATCTGGGTCATGCCAGCGCAGGGAGGCCAATCACATCTCAATTTCCCGTGCCTCTTTCCACGAATCGAAAGGGCACGACAGTGCACACTGCAGCATCAGAAACCAGCAGCCCCTCCACGCCCCGCAAGACGCGCGATCTGCGCTGGCGGGTCGTCGATATCGTCGTCGCCAGCGTCATCGGCGTTGCGACCGGGCTGCTCTTCCTCTTCTGGAACAACATCGGCTACGCGTGGTTCAGCGCGGCCGATGCGCTCACGCCGGGGCTCGGCGGCATCGCCGTCGGCATCTGGCTCATCGGCGGCGTGCTCGGCGGGTTGATCATCCGCAAGCCGGGTGCGGCGCTCTTCGTCGAGCTGCTCGCGGCGATCGTCTCGGCGCTCGTCGGCAACCAGTGGGGCATCGAGACGATCTACTCCGGTCTGGCGCAGGGTCTCGGTGCCGAACTGGTGTTCGCGATCTTCGCGTACCGCCGATTCGGGCTCCTGACCGCGATGCTCGCGGGTGCTGCTGCCGGCGCCGCGGCATGGACGCTCGAGCTCTTCACCTCGGGCAACCTCGCGAAGTCGGCGGAGTTCCTCGGCCTCTACTTCGCGACCGTCGTCATCTCGGGCGCACTGCTCGCCGGGCTGCTCGGTTGGCTCATCGTGCGCGGTCTCGCCGCGACGGGGGCGCTCAATCGCTTCGCCGCCGGTCAAGACGTGGCCCAGCGGGTCTGACGTGTCGCGCGAAACCGGTGCCACCCGGCCCGCGCGCGTGGAGGCGCGCGGGTGGGGGTGGCGGCACGCCGGGCGCAAGCGATCTGCGCTCGACGGCATCGACCTCGTCATCGCCGCGGGGGAGCGGGTGCTGCTGCTCGGGCCATCGGGGTCGGGTAAGTCGACGCTCCTGCATGCACTCGCCGGAGTACACGGCGGGGCTGAAGAGGGCGAGGAGACCGGCTCGCTGCTCATCGACGGCGAGTGGCCCGGAGCCGTGCGCGGGCGGGCGAGTCTCGTGCTGCAGGATCCCGACTCGCAGGTGATCCTCGCGAGGGTCGGCGACGATGTGGCGTTCGGCTGCGAGAACCTCGGCGTTCCGCGTGACGAGATCTGGCCGCGCGTGCGTCGTGCCCTCGACGAGGTCGGCCTCGACCTCCCACTCGACCACTCCACGAGCGTCCTCTCCGGCGGCCAGAAGCAGCGTCTCGCGCTGGCGGGCGCCCTCGCGATGGGCCCAGGCCTGCTGCTGCTCGACGAGCCGACGGCGAACCTCGACCCCGCAGGCGTCCACGAGGTGCGGCAGGCGGTCGCTCGTACGCTCGATCGAACCGGCGCGACCTTCGTCGTCGTCGAGCATCGCGTCGACGTCTGGATCGACCTCGTGACGCGTGTCGTCGTGCTCGGTCGCGACGGGCGGCTCATCGCCGACGGCGAGCCGCAGCACGTCATCTCGACGCAGCGCGACGCCCTGCTCGCCGCAGGGGTGTGGGTGCCGGGCGTGCGACCAGCGGTTTCCGCCGCGCGGCCCGCGCCCGCGGCATCCGTCGTCGATCTCGATGCCGTCGAACTTGCGATCGGCCGCCGCAGCGACGCCGTCGTGCGCAGCGGCCTCTCGCTCGCCTTGCCGCGTGGCGCCTCGACAGTGCTCACGGGGCCGAACGGTGCCGGCAAGTCGACGCTCGCGCTCACCATGGGCGGCCTGCTGGCGCCGCTCGGCGGCAGAGTGCGCGCCTCGATCGAGCTCGCCGCCGGGCTCAAGACGGATCCGATCCGCTGGCGGTCGCGCGAGCTCCTCACCCGCATCGGCACCGTCTTCCAGGAGCCCGAGCATCAGTTCGTGGCGTCGACGGTGCAGCGCGAACTCGAGGTCGCGCCGCGCGCGCTCGGTCTCGACGCAGCGACCACGGCTCGACGCACCCGCGAGGTGCTCGAACGACTGGGGCTCGACCGACTCGCCGAGGCGAACCCGTTCACTCTCTCGGGCGGTGAGCAGCGACGTCTCACGGTCGGGTGCGCGCTCGTCGCGCAGCCCGGCGTCGTCATCCTCGACGAGCCCACCTTCGGGCAGGACCGCCTGACCTGGATCGAACTCGTGACGCTGCTCCGCACGCTCGTCGACGACGGCACGACGCTGCTCTCGGTCAGCCACGACGCCGCCTACCTCGACGCACTCGGCGACCAGCACCTCGACCTCGGCAGCGACGCGCTGCGCATGGAGGCGGCGGCATGACCACGACCATGACCACGACGACCCCGCGACTGCACCTCGTCGACCGCGTGAACCCCGTGAGCCGCCTCGCCGCGGCGATGCTGCTCACGACGCCCCTGCTGCTCACCGTCGACTGGGTGAGCGCCTCCGTCGCTCTCGGCATACAGCTCGTGCTCTTCGCGATCGCGGGGGTGACGCCGAAGGTCCTCGTCTCGCGAGGATGGCCGATCCTCATCGCCGCGCCCATCGCCGGTCTCAGCATGCTGCTCTACGGCCAGCCGGAGGGCACCGAGTACTGGTCGTTCTGGCTCGCCCGCATCACCGACGGATCGATCGAACTCGCCGTCGCCGTCACCGTGCGCGTGCTCGCGATCGGACTGCCCGCGGTTCTGCTGTTCATGAACGTCGATCCGACCGAGCTGGCCGACGGCCTCGCGCAGATCGCGAGGCTCCCGAGCCGTTTCGTACTCGGCGCCCTGGCGGGCGCGCGACTCGTCGGCCTCTTCATCGAGGATTGGCGGGCGATGGCGCTGTCGCGGCGTGCGCGCGGCATCGGCGATCACGGCGTGATCCGGCGGTTCGCGACCATGGCGTTCGCCTTGCTCGTGCTCGCGATCCGGCGCGGCAGCAAGCTCGCCACGGCGATGGAGGCTCGCGGTTTCGGCTCCGACCACCCACGCACCTGGGCGCGCGAATCGCGGGTCGGCTGGCCGGATGCCGCGCTGCTCTGCATCGCCGCAGGCATCGCGGTGCTCGCGATCGGCTGCGCCGTCTGGGCGGGCACCTACCACGCGGTGTGGGCGTGAGCGCGAGCGCGTCGGGCGGCGTGGCCGCGGGCACCCCCGCGGCATCCGCAGTGCGCCTCGTGCTCGAGCATTGCCGCGCTGCGGGCGCGCAGGTCGTGGCCGTCGACGGGCCGAGCGGTTCGGGCAAGAGCACCCTCGCCGATGCGCTCGTGCGGGCCTGGCCGGGTCGGGCGCCCGAGCTCGTGCGCCTCGACGACGTCTACCCGGGCTGGACCGGCCTCGAGCGCGCCGGTGCCGAGGTGGTGCGCGAACTCGTCGCCCGCCGTGCCCGCGGTGCGGTCGGCACCTGGCGGACGTGGGATTGGGCGGCCGGTCGCGTCGGATCGGTCGAGCACAGCAGGCCGGGCCGCCCGCTCATCATCGAAGGATGCGGAGCCTTCGCCGCGACCTCGTCGATCGAGGCCGTCGCGATCTGGGTCGAGGCGTCGCCTCAGGTGCGCAAGCGCCGCGCACTCGCGCGCGACGCCGGGGCGTTCGACCCCTACTGGGACCTGTGGGAGCGCCAGTGGCGGCGATACGTCGCACGAACCGCGCCTGCGCGCCGTGCAGATGTGCGCGTCCGGGTCACCGGCGCCTGAGCCGTCGCGCTGCGACTCGCCGCCCGAACCACGCCACGACCTGCCGTTCCGGGCACGCCGAGGGCTACGGTGGTTGCATGAGCACAGACACCGTCGCACAGTACGTCGCGGAGTTCCTGGACGGCCCGCTCGAGGGGGAGTTCGAGCACCGTGTCCTCGTGGGCGGCAAGCCCGAGTCGCGCGTCGGCATGGTCGCCGCCATCGACGGCCTCGAATCGCTGTTCTGGTACGACGCGGTCGACGAGCGCGAGGTCAACGGACAGGTGCGGGTGCAGTTCCGGTTCGACGCCGGCGACTCCGACCCCGTCGAGTCCGACGACGAGAACGACTGAGGGCGTCGCGGGGCGTCGACCGCCCGTCAGCCCTGCTGATCGGCGATGAACGCGCCGATGATAGCGGCGGGATTGGCGAGTCGCCAGATCGGCCCCGGGTCGCGGATCGCGCGCGTCAGCTCGAGCGGTGAGGCGACATCGCCGTTCCCGGTCGCGATGCTGATGCGCCCGACCTCGCTCCCGGCGGACGCGGTCGTGAACGGCTCGACGGTCACGGATGCCCCGGCGACGCTGTTGCCCCACGATGCATCCGTTCGGCTGACCGATGCGATGAGCTCTGCCCGATCGCCCCACGCCGCCTCGACGCTCGCGTAGGGCGTGCCCGCGGTGATGATCTCGGCGGGAACCGCCGACTGGGCGCTCGATGACACTGCCGTGCTCACGGCGGCGTCGAGCGTCTCGTAGTCGGGCATGAGCGTCGTGGCGCCCACCAACCGGTACGGCGTCTCGTCATCGGGTCCGGGCACGGTGGTGGTGTACACGAAGGTCACGCCGGCCTGGTCGGTGTAGCTCCGAGCAAGCGCCCGCACGCCGGCCTCACCTGAACGCGCGACGTTGTCGGGGATGTCCCGCTCGCCGGCAGCGACCGGTGCTTCGGGGATCGCGTAGATCTCGGCAAGGCGCGGGTCGGCCAGCACGAGGGCGGCGAGGCGGGTGAGCTCTTCAGGGGTGCCGACGTTGTCGCCCGAGAGCCCGGTGGCATCGGCGACGCGGGTCGCGGTGAAGCCGTTCTCGGCGAGCCAGGCATTGGCCGCTTCGACGTACGGGTCGACGCCGCCGAACGCCCACCGCACGAGGGTGTCGGCGTGGTTGTTGCTCGACGCGAGCAGCACGGCACGCACGACATCGCGTTCGGTCCACTTCTCGCCGGGCAGCACGGGCAGCGTGCGCGTGTCCTCGGCGACGTAGCGGAGGTAGTCGGTGTAGTCGGCGGGGCCGATCGTGATCTCGGGGCCACCGCCCTCGGGCGGCAAGGGAAGGGTATCGAGAGTGGCCAGCACCGTGACGAGCTTCACGGCGCCGCCGATCGGCACCGGCTCGGTGTCGCCGCCCACCCCGAGTGTGGTGGCCGCGCCGTCGTCGGCGAGCACCGCCATCGCGCTCGCGCCGTCTGCGGGCAGGGTCACGGGCGCCGCGCCCTCTTCGGGTGCCGTGTCGGCGCCTTCGGCGACCGTGACGTTCACCGCCGGAAGCGGGCCGAGGAGCATCGCCGGGCCGTAGACCCCGATGCCGAGGATCGCGATCGCGCCGACGGCGATGCCGACGATGCGGCCGGGGGTCATCCTCATGGAATCAGCGTAACCCGCCGCGGATCACGCCCAGCCCAGCTCGTGCAGCCGGTCGTCGTCGATGCCGTAGAAGTGCGCGATCTCGTGCACCAGCGTGACGTGGATCTCTTCGCGGAGTTCGTCTTCGTCGGCGCAGATCGCGAGGAGCGGCTCGCGGTAGAGGATGATGCGGTCGGGCATCTCGCCGAACCCGTAGCGGTCGCGTTCGGTCAGAGCGAAGCCGTCGTAGAGGCCGAGCAGGTCGAGCGAACCGTCTTCTGGTCGGTCTTCGACGACGAACACGATGTTCTCGAGGCCGTCGACCATGTCATCGGGCAACTGGTCGAGTTCATCGACGACGATCGCTTCGAACGCCTCGGCATCGAGTTCCACGAGCGGCTCCGATCGAAGTGCGACGGGCGTGAAACGGCTTTCGCCGAGAACGGCATTGGGGTGAGTAACGGGGCTTGAACCCGCGACCTCCTGGACCACAACCAGGCGCTCTACCAACTGAGCTATACCCACCATGTGCCGACCGCTTTACGCGATCTGGCAACTTGAAGAGCTTACTACACCTTGGAGGCGAACTCGTTCACCACGGCTGCAGACAGGCTCTGGAGCTCGGCCGTCGAGGGGCCGGGCTCGGCGACGAAGACCGCACGACGGTAGTAGTGCAGCTCGCGGATCGACTCCTGGATGTCGGCCAGGGCACGGTGCCCGCCGTTCTTCTGGGGGGAGTTGAAGTAGGCGCGAGGGAACCAGCGCTTCGCGAGCTCTTTGATCGAGGAGACGTCGACGCTGCGGTAGTGCAGGTGCGCGTCGAGCCGGGGCATGTACTTCGCGAGGAACGCGCGGTCGGTGCCGATGGAGTTGCCGGCGAGCGGCGCCTTCTGCTCGTCGGGCACATGCTGCAGCACGTACTCGAGCACCTGGTACTCGGCGTCGGCGACGCTCACGCCGTTGGGGATCTCTTCGATCAGTCCGGACTGGGTGTGCATCGTGCGCACGAACTCGCCCATCGACTCGAGCGCGCTCGCGTCGGGCTTGATGACGATGCTGATGCCGGCGTCGACGGGGTTGAGGTCGTAGTCGGTGATGATGACCGCGATCTCGACGAGCTCATCGACCTCGAGGTCGAGTCCGGTCATCTCGCAGTCGATCCAGACCAGGCGGTCGCTCGAAGAAGGCATGCAGAGAGTCTATCCGGGCGCACCGACGGCGCTGCTCGGGCGGCATCGCAGGATCCACGAGCGCGCTCTGCGCGGGCTTCGAAGGGATCGGCTAGAGGAGTGCCCCCGGCAGGAATTGAACCTGCGACCAAGAGATTAGAAGGCTCCTGCTCTATCCGCTGAGCTACGGGGGCGGCGGTGCCAGCATACCGGGGCGAGCCGGGTCACCCCTCGACGGGGACGAAGGGGTCGTCTTCGGCGGTGCGGGTCGCGGCATCCGAGCGCCCCTTGCGGATGGCGAGCGCGATCAGCGGGAAGAGCAGCACCGAGAGCATGCCGGCGCCGACGAGCGCCGCTGCGGTGCCGCTCGGCAGGTCGCCGTTGTCGACGCCGATCGCCGTCACGGCGACGATGATCGGCAGGCCCGTGGCGCCGAACAGCGCGGTCGCCACCAGGTCGCGCCGACTCGACCCCGCCGGGGCGGCGAGCAGCGACGGCAGGCCGCGCACGACGAGCAGCAGCACGAGGAACACGGGCAGCAGCACCGTCGTGCGCGCGTCGGCGAAGAGCGATTCGAGGTCGAACGCGACCCCGGTGTTGATGAAGAACACGGGAACCAGGAACCCGTACCCGACCGCTTCGAGCTTCGTCTCGACCACTTCGATGTCGCGCTTCGGGGCGCCGGAGATCAAGAGTCGGTACAGCACGCCGGCGGTGAATGCACCGAGCAGCATGTCGAGATCGAGCACGATGCTGAGCGCCACGAGCGCGAGCAGCACGAAGATGACGAGCCGAACCGCGAACTGCCCGCTCGTGTGCAGCGTCGCCGTGATCACCCGGTGCATGCGCTTGCCCACGCCCTTGGCCGCCAGCCAGATCGCGATGCCCGCGATCACGGCGAACGAGAGCAGCACGACCGTGGCCAGCAGGGGGCTGCGCCCGCTCAGGAAGATGGAGATCGCCAGCAGCGGGCCGAACTCGCCGACGGCGCCGAGCGCGATCACCGCGATGCCGAACGGGGTGCCGAGGTCGCCCGAATCGCGCAGCACCGGCATGATCGTGCCGAGCGCCGTCGAGGTCAGCGCGATGCCGATGAACGCCGCGGCAGGCAGGTCCGCCGCGAGGAGCGTCGCCAGGCCGATGCCCGCTGCGAGCGAGATGATCCAGCCGATCGCCGCTCGGCTCAGCGGCCGACCGCGGATTGCGCGGAAGTCGATCTCGTTGCCAGCCAGGAAGAAGAGCATGGCCAGACCGAAGTCGGCCAGCAGGGTCATGAAGTCGTCGGGAACGATCCATCCGAGCACGGCAGGGCCGAGCAGGAGGCCGAGCACGATCTCGAAGACGACGAGGGGAATCGCCACCCACTTGCCGATCGCGCGCACGAGCAGCGGCGCCGCGACGGCGATCGCCGGCACGAGCACCATGGTTCCGATCGAGATCTCCAAGAGGCACTCCGTTCAGGGCGGCAGGTGATGCCTGTCGAGATGTTAGCGGAGCGCGGCGGCGACCCGGATGCATCCGGTTCGTCTGCCGGAAACATGACGACGGTATGGTCGTGGCATGCGAGAGCTGCAGTCGCGAATCATCGCCGAACTCAACGTCACCCCGGTCATCGACCCCGCCGAGCAGGCGCGCGCCCGCATCGACTTCCTGAAGTCGTACGTGCGCGTGACGGGAGCGCAGGGCCTCGTGCTCGGTATCAGCGGCGGGCAGGACTCCACGCTCGCGGGTCGGCTGTGCCGGATCGCGGTCGACGAACTTGTCGCAGAGGGCACTCCGTCGCGGTTTGTCGCCGTGCGACTGCCGTACGGCGTGCAGCGCGATGAAGACGACGCGCAGCTGGCGTTGAGCTTCATCGAGCCGCAGGAGACCGTGGTCTTCGACATCAAGGGCGGCGTCGACGGGCTCACCGCGGACTTCGCGGCGGCGGCGACCGCGGCGCCGCTCAGCGACTTCGGCAAGGGCAACGTCAAGGCGCGCATGCGCATGGTGGCGCAGTACGCCCTCGCGGGCGAGGGCGGGCTGCTCGTGGTGGGCACCGATCACGCGGCCGAGGCCGTCACGGGATTCTTCACCAAGTACGGCGACGGGGGAGCCGATGTGCTTCCGCTCACGGGTCTCACGAAGCGTCAGGGGCGGGCTCTGCTCGTGCACCTCGGCGCTCCCGAGCGCCTGTACCTCAAGGTGCCGACGGCGGATCTGCTCGACGCGAACCCCGGTCAGTCCGATGAGGCGAACCTCGGCCTGAGCTACGCCGATCTCGACGCGTACCTCGAGGGCGAGGAGATCGACGAGTCGGTTGCCGAGCGCATCGAGGCACGCTTCCTGCAGACGCGCCACAAGCGCACGGTTCCGGTGTCGATGTTCGACGACTGGTGGCGCTGAGCGCCTCGGCGGGGGTGCGACGCCGCAGTGAACTCGCTCCTGCGGCCGAGGATGCGGCCGAAGGCGCGGTCGAAGGTGAGGTCGAAGGTGAGGTCGAGGTCGGAGTCGCGTTCGCGGGTGCGGTTCAGCGCAGCTGATCGCCCTGCAGCGTGGGCGTCGGTGCGGTATTCGCGGTCTCGGCGCCGTCATCTGCGATGGTGACACTGCCCTGGTACCGCTGCTGGTGCTGTTCGGCGACCCACGCGTCCTGCTGGTCGATGGCGGACTGCTCGGGCTCTTGACGCTGCGTGCGCCAGCGGGCGAGATCGTTCAGGAACTGACGGCGCGTGCGCCCGGGGTGGCGCTGCCACTCGAGGAGGCGATCACGGAACTCCACGACGGCAGGGTCGAGCTG
Source organism: Agromyces cerinus (assembly GCF_016907835.1). NCBI lineage: Bacteria > Bacillati > Actinomycetota > Actinomycetes > Micrococcales > Microbacteriaceae > Agromyces > Agromyces cerinus. The sequence continues at coordinate 1,128,753 of NZ_JAFBCT010000001.1, forward strand.
GTATCCGAACGTCGCAGACGCCCGCTTGAGCTCGTGGAGTTGGTGGGCCGCCCAGTTGGCCGCGACATCCGATCCGCGGATCGGCAGCAGTCGCACGATGATGTCGGCCTGGCCCACGGCGCGGTCGGCGAGCACCTGTTCTTGCGGCGTCAGCGAGTTCCACACCGATGCCTCGGTCGCGGCGTCGACGAGTGCGGCGATCGCGGCGGCCTTCGCCTCGCGATCGCGCTGCGCGACGAGGCGCTTGATCGCGAGATTGGCGATCCACACGGCGAGGAGGCCAGCGGCGAGCACCGCGAAGAACAGCACGACGGCGGAGAACACCGTGGGCCGCGAAGCGCTCGTACCGAGCCAGGAGATGAGATCGTTCCACCACTGCATGGCCGTAGATTACCCCCGCGGTGCGGCGTGACGATCGAGCGTCGACGGCGCGCCCGAATACGCGCCGCGCGAGCTCAGCGAAAGACCTCGGCAGCATCGCGCGACGACCAGAATTCGCCGAGTTCGATCGAGCGGATGCCGCCCGCGACGAGTCGTTTCGCTCCGAAGCGCAGCTCGTCGCCGAAGCCGCGTTGCTCGATGTGCCCGAGCACCGCGCCCTGCGGGCGGGTGACTCGCCACAGGCCCGGCTCTGCCGGTGAGATCTGCAGGCCGGGCACGACGTCGGGGAACGGCTCGCGCGTGCGCGATGCGTTCGTGGCGATGGCGGACATGTCGCTCCTCTCGTGATGCAGCCGGCCCTGCGGTGTGTCACGAGCGTACGGCGGGCCACCGACATCCGATCGGTGGTCTCGAGCCGTCGCCGAGCGGCGGTGCCCGGCCGAGTTCAGCCGGGCACCGCGGAGCCCCGCCGCGCTCAGCCGAGCACGGTGCCGTGCGCGGCGAACGGCTCGATGCGTTCGATCTCGTCAGCGGTGAGCGGTGCCGCGTCGAGTGCTGCGATGTTCTGCTCGAGCTGGGCGACACTCGACGCGCCGATCAGCGCGCTCGACACGAGCGGCTGCCGCAGCACCCACGTGAGGGCGAGTTGGGCGAGTGTCTGGCCGCGCTCCTTCGCGATCGCATCGAGCGCGCGGGCGCGCTCCAGGTACTCGCCGCTGATCGTGTCGGGGGAGAGGAACCGGCTCGTCGCCGCCCGGGAATCGGCGGGAACGTCGCCGCCGAGGTACCGATCGGTCAGGAGGCCCTGCGCGAGCGGCGAGAAGACGATGCTCGCGGCGCCGACTTCTTCGAGCACCGGGAACAGGCCGTCTTCGATGTGACGGTCGAACATCGAGTAGCGCGGCTGGTGGATGAGGAGCGGCACGCCCTCGGCCTCGAGCGCTGCGGCGGCGGCGCGCGTCTGGTCGGGGTCGTAGTTCGAGATGCCCACGTAGAGCGCCTTGCCCTGTCGCACGGCCGTCGCAAGCGCGCCCATCGTCTCCTCGATCGGCGTCTCGGGGTCGGGCCGGTGCGAGTAGAAGATGTCGACGTAGTCGAGGCCGAGACGCCCGAGGCTCTGGTCGAGCGAGGAGAGCACGTACTTGCGCGAACCCCACTCGCCGTAGGGGCCGGGCCACATGTCGTAGCCCGCCTTCGACGAGATGATGAGCTCGTCGCGGTAGGGCGCGAGGTCGCCGGCGAGGATGCGGCCGAAGTTCGTCTCGGCGCTGCCCGGAGGCGGGCCGTAGTTGTTCGCGAGGTCGAAGTGGGTGACGCCGAGGTCGAAGGCGCGACGCACGATCGCGCGCTGGGTGTCGTACGGGCGTTCGTGGCCGAAGTTGTGCCAGAGGCCGAGCGAGAGGGCCGGGAGCTTCAGGCCGCTGCGGCCCACCCGGTTGTACTGCATGCGGTCGTAGCGTTCGGGGAGGGCGACGTAGCTCATGGAGCAACTCTAGGTCGCCGACTCGTCCTCCACATTCATCGTGACGGCAGGCTTCTGCACGACCTTCGCACACGGCATCCGGATGCCTCGGCCGGCCCTCGATGCTGAACGGAACGCGGCTCCGGGGTGACGATCCGGCACGAGCGCCCTCCCGGAGCCGCGTGCCGTCGACTCGCGGCGGCATCCGACCGAGGAGTGCAGCACATGACCGACATCATCACCGTGACGGGAGTCGTGGGAACCGATCCCAAACACCACGTCACCAGCGGCGGACTCGCCATCACCACGTTCCGACTCGCCTCGACCAGGCGCGTGTTCGATCGGGCGAAGGCCAGTTGGGAAGACGGCGAGACCAACTGGTACACCGTCTCCGCCTTCCGCCAACTCGCCACGAACGCGAGCCTGTCGATCCGCAAGGGCGAGCGCCTCATCATCCGCGGCCGACTCCGGCTGCGGGCCTGGGAGACCGGCGAGCGGTCGGGCACCGCCGTCGAGATCGAGGCCGACTCCATCGGGCACGACCTCGCCTGGTGCGTGACCTCCTACGCGAAGGTGCGGTCCACGCGACCAGCGGATGCCGCGGCAGAGGTGTCATCGCAGGGCGACTCGGGCGACTCGGGCGACTCGGGCGACTCGGGCGCCGGCTACGACGTGACGGCGGCCGGCGCCGACCCGGTCGACGACGCCTCCGCTGCGTGGGGCGATTCCGAGGACGCAGGAGACGTTCCGCTGCCCGAGCTCGAATCGACCTTCGCCGGCTGATCGGGAGTGACCGAGGCCGCCGCTGGCCTGCCCGAGCCGCCTTCAGGGGCGTACCGCCTAGAATCGGCTCGGGCGGTCGCCACCGCCGGTGAGGGGAACGATGAGACGGCGGATCGGTACCAGCGCGGCCCTTGCACTCGCCGGGGTCGCGATGCTCGTGGGCTTGGCGGCGTGCACGTTCGACGATCCAGGGCCGACGCCGCCTGCGACCGGTCGGCCGACGCCGTCCGCCCCGGGCACCGCCGCACCGACCGCACCGGAGTTCCGACCCGAGCTCTCCGCGACCGAGAACCTGCCCTACTTCGACTGGGTGAACAGCGGCGTCGTCGCCGCGAACGCCTCGGCGGGCGGGCGGGACTTCATCGACGCGCTCGTCGCGGCAGGGTTCGACAAGGCGCAGATGCAGGTCACCGCCGACACGACGACGATCGGAGAGGCGGCCGATTCGGTGCAGTTCTCCGTGCTCTTCCAAGGCGAATGCCTCGTCGGTCAGTACGGTCCGAAGTCCGACGGGTATCACGGGGCGGTTCGCCCACCGCTCGGCACCGGCGCCTGTCTCGTCGGGCAGACCCGCCCCATAGACTGGTAGGCGACATGGCTGATTACATTTACTCGATGGTTCGCGCCCGCAAGGCGGTCGGCGACAAGGTCATCCTCGATGACGTGACGATGGCATTCCTCCCCGGAGCGAAGATCGGCGTGGTCGGCCCGAACGGTGCCGGCAAGTCGACGATCCTCAAGATCATGGCCGGTCTCGACCAGCCGTCCAACGGCGAGGCGCGCCTGAGCCCCGGATTCTCCGTGGGCATCCTGATGCAGGAGCCCGTGCTCGACGAGACCAAGACGGTGCTCGAGAACGTGCAGGAGGGTGTCGGCCCGATCAAGGCGAAGCTCGACCGCTTCAACGAGATCTCGCTGGCCATGGCCGAGCCCGACGCCGACTTCGACGCCCTGCTCGCCGAGATGGGCGTGCTGCAGGAGGCCATCGACGCCGCCGACGCGTGGGACCTCGACTCCCAGCTCGAGCAGGCGATGGACGCACTGCGCTGCCCGCCGGGCGACGAGCAGATCTCCGTGCTGTCCGGCGGTGAGAAGCGCCGCGTCGCGCTCTGCAAGCTGCTGCTCCAGAAGCCCGACCTGCTGCTCCTCGACGAGCCCACCAACCACCTCGACGCCGAGAGCGTGCTCTGGCTCGAGCAGCACCTCGCCAAGTACCCCGGCGCCGTGCTCGCCGTCACGCACGACCGGTACTTCCTCGATCACGTCGCCGAGTGGATCTGCGAGGTCGACCGCGGTCGCCTCTACCCCTACGAGGGCAACTACTCGACCTACCTTGAGAAGAAGCAGGAACGACTCAGCGTCCAGGGCAAGAAGGACGCCAAGCTCGCCAAGCGCCTCTCCGAAGAGCTCGAGTGGGTCCGGTCCAACGCGAAGGGGCGCCAGGCGAAGTCGAAGGCGCGTCTGGCCCGTTACGAAGAGATGGCGACCGAGGCCGAGCGCACGCGCAAGCTCGACTTCGAAGAGATCGTCATCCCCGTCGGTCCGCGCCTCGGCGCGCAGGTGATCGAGGCCAAGAAGCTGCGCAAGGGCTTCGGCGAACGCATCCTCATCGAAGACCTGAGCTTCAGCCTGCCGCGCAACGGCATCGTCGGCATCATCGGCCCCAACGGCGTCGGCAAGACGACCCTGTTCAAGACGATCGTCGGGCTCGAACCCCTCGACGGCGGCGACCTGAAGATCGGCGAGACGGTCGACATCTCCTACGTCGACCAGAGCCGCGGCGGCATCGACCCGAACAAGAACCTGTGGGAGGTCGTCTCCGACGGCCTCGACTACATCATCGTCGGCAAGACCGAGATCCCGTCGCGTGCCTACGTCTCGCAGTTCGGCTTCAAGGGGCCCGACCAGCAGAAGAAGGCCGGCGTGCTCTCGGGTGGTGAGCGCAACCGTCTGAACCTCGCGCTCACGCTGAAGCAGGGCGGCAACCTGCTGCTCCTCGACGAACCGACCAACGACCTCGACGTCGAGACCCTCTCGAGCCTCGAGAACGCGCTGCTCGAGTTCCCCGGCTGCGCCGTGGTCATCACCCACGACCGGTGGTTCCTCGACCGCATCGCGACGCACATCCTCGCGTACGAGGGCACCGAGGAGGACCCCGCGAACTGGTACTGGTTCGAGGGCAACTTCGAGTCGTACGAGCAGAACAAGATCGAGCGCCTCGGGCCCGACGCGGCGAAGCCGCACCGTTCGGCCTACCGCAAGCTCACCAGGGACTGACATGCGCCTGCACGTGCCCACTCCGCTGCGGTGGAGCGACCTCGACGCCTACGGGCACGTGAACAACGCCCGGATGCTGAGCCTCCTCGAAGAGGCTCGCATCCAGGCGTTCTGGGTGAGCGACGACACCTCGGAGCATGCTGCCGGCGCATCGACGGCGGTGCTCGATGCGACTCCTGGCGCAACCACGATCACGCTGATCGCGCGCCAGGAGGTCGAGTACCTCGCGCCGATCCCGTACCAGCGCCAGCCGGTCGACATCGAGCTCTGGATCGGCCACATGGGCGGGGCGAGCCTCGACGTCTGCTACGAGGTCTACTCGCCGGTCGGCGTCGAGCCACGCGTCCTGTACACCCGCGCGGTCACCACCATCGTGCTCGTCGATGCGACGACCGAGCGGCCGCGTCGCATCGGCGACACGGAACGCGCGGCATGGGAGCCGTACCTCGGCGACCCGATCGCCTTCCGGCGGCGCTGACCGCCGACAGGGGAGCCCCACCGTCGCGACCGGCCCGCAGGCCGAGTCGATTCGCTGCGCGCGCCGGATTCAGTCCTCGAGCGGCTCGTCGCTGAACGAGCCCTCCCAGACGGCGCGACTTCCGGCCTCCGCGATCTGCACGAGCGTCCACGTCGAGCCCGCGGTGATCACAAGCGCACCGACCGTCAGCACGGTGCCCACGGCGAATCGGATGCCGCGGCTCGGCGCCGCCCCGTCACCCGCCGCACCGCGTCGACGTGCGGAGCGCTCGACGAGCGCCCAACCGCTGATCGCCGCGGCCAGCACGAGCAACGCGACGAGCCACGGCACGATGTCTTCGCCCTGCGCGGTGTGCACCTGGATCAGCGGTGCAGGCGGAACCCGCTGCTCGAGCCACTTGCCCGCCTCGATCGTGACGAGCCCGAGGGGCAGCAGCAGCGCCGCTGCGATGAGGGCGGGAAGCCAGAGCACCCGCCGCGCGCCAGGCCACGCCGCGATCACGATGAGCAGCAGGCCGAGCAACGGCGTCAGCACCACGACGGCGTGCACCAGAAGCACGTGCAGGGGGAGCCCCGCGAACGTGTAGTCCATGGTCAGGAGGCCGCGACGATGCGGTCGCCCGAGACGGCGACGGCGATCGGACTCAGCGGCTCGAGCGCCGGACCCTGGATGACGTCTCCCGTCGCGGCGTCGAACATCGACCCATGGCAGGGGCAGTGGAACTCGTCGCCCGCGGCGGCCACGACGCACTGCTGGTGCGTGCAGATCGCGCTGAACGCGACGACCTGGCCAGCAATCGGTTGTGCGAGCAATGCTGGTGCCCCGTCGATCTTGGTGTCGATGCTTCCGCCGACCGGCACATCGGCGAGGGCTGCGATGTCGCCTCCGACGGCCGGCGCATCGGGTGCCGCGGATGCGTCGGTCGATGCCGGCGGATCCTCGACGAGGCTCGGGGGTGCGTCACTGGCCGAGCCGCTCGGGCTCGGGGCATCCGCTGCACAACCGGCGAGTGCGAGTGCGCCGCCGATCGCACCGGCGGAACCCAGGGTGAGGATGGTGCGTCGGGTGGGATCGGTCATCGCCAGAACTCCTTCGTCCGCGTCGCTCACTTCACGTGAGCGCCCATGGCACCCATTCTGGGTCACCATCCGCGAAGGACGGCGGATTCCACAGGATCTATTCAGTCGGAGCCGACGGGCGAGCGGACTCGGGCACCCGCACCATGCCCTCTTGCGCGACGCTCGCCACCAGCACGCCATCGCGGGTGTAGATGCGTCCGAGCGAGAGTCCGCGGCCGCCGCTCGCCGACGGCGAGTCCTGCGTGTAGAGCAGCCATTCGTCGACGCGGGCGTCGCGGTGCCACCACATCGCGTGGTCGAGGCTCGCGACCTTCAGGCCGGGGGTCGCCCAGGCGACGCCGTGCGCGCGCAGGATCGGTTCGAGGATCGAGTAGTCGCTTGCGTACGCGAGCGCGGCACGGTGCATGTTGAGGTCGTCGGGCAGGCGGCCGAACGCCTTCATCCACACCGCCTGGCGCGGCACCCGCTCGCCCTCGACGCTGAGGTACACGGGCGAGGGGATGTGCCGCACGTCGAACGCCCGCTCGTTCGACCAGTAGCGGGCGATATCGTGATCGAAGGCGCCGAGCACGTCGGCCGTCGACGGCAGCGTCTCGGGGTCGGGCAGGTCGGTCGGCATCTCCACCTGGTGCGAGACGCCGTCGTCTTCGGTCTGGAACGAGGCGATGAGCGACAGGATCGGCACGCCGTTCTGGAAGGCGTGCGTGCGACGGGTCGAGAACGAACGGCCGTCGTGCAGCCGGTCGACCGAGAAGGTGATGGGGTGCGCCACGTCGCCGGGCCGCAGGAAGTAGCCGTGCATCGAGTGGATCGTGCGGTCGTCGGCCACGGTGCGCATCGCGGCGATGAGCGACTGGGCGAGCACCTGGCCGCCGAAGACACGCCCGAGCGGCATCCACTGCGAGGGACCGGTGAAGATGTCCTCCGTGGTGCGAGCACCCGTGTCGGTGAGGTGCAGGGTGCTCAGCAGGCCGTCGATCGGACCGTTCATCGTTCCTCCGTGTCGGTGGTCGGTGACCGCTCGTGACCCTCTGAGCGTGTGACCGCCGGGGCGGCGGCGCTCTCTTGGTAGTTTAGACAGGAGATGGCTCAACAACTCACGCTCGCCGACAGCTTGTCGCTCGGAGATCTGCACACCTACCTGCAGCGCGCAGGGCGCGTCGAAGACGGTTCCGTGCGCCTCATCGCGGGCTCGGGCATCCTCGCCGTGTACACCGCGATCCTGTACCCGCGGGGCATTCTCGACGAGAGCCCCACCGTGCTCGGCCTGCGCACCTTCGCCCTCGCCGACGACGAGGAGTTCGACTCGGTCGTGCCGATGCGCTCCCTCGTCGAGCGCATCGTGCGGGCACGGGGCGAGCTCGGCGAAGACGACGACTCGCGCCCCGTCTCGATGTCGCGACCGCCCGAGGTCAACACGGTCACTTGGGCGGGCATTTCGCCGCCGCGGGGCGGCTGGCGGCCGCTCGGCACGACGGATGCCGCGACGCTCGAGGCTGCGGCACGTGCGGGCATCGACGAGGTCGCCGAGGCGATTCCGGCCGGCACCGGGGAGCAGCTCGTGCAGCGCGTGCGCTCCGAGGTGTGGGGGCGCGGCGTCGAAGGCGTCGAGTACCTCCCCACCGGCGCTGCGTTCGCCGCGTACAGCCTCGGCTTCCTCGGCGACGACGAGGTGAAGCTCTTCGAGACGGGTCCGTGGACCCGGCTCTCGTCGCGCCGCGGACACGTGCTCGTGCGCCGCAAGCCCTGGACCCTGAAGGCCTGACTTCTGCTGGTTGAGCCTGTCGAAACCCTGCTGCGCCGGTTTCGACAGGCTCAACCCACAAGAATGGGTCAGAGGCGAGCGATCGCGCGTCCGGCTGCGCGGCCGGTGAAGAGGCATCCGCCGAGGAAGGTGCCTTCGAGCGCACGGTAGCCGTGCACGCCGCCACCGCCGAAGCCGGATGCCTCGCCGACGGCGTAGAGCCCGGGAACCGGTGCGCCATCCGCCCCGAGGGCACGGGAGTCGAGGTCGGTCTGGATGCCGCCGAGGCTCTTGCGGGTGAGGATGTGGAGCTTCACCGCGATGAGCGGTCCGGCCTTCGGATCGAGGATCTGATGCGGCGTCGCCACGCGGATGAGCTTGTCGCCGCGGTAGTTGCGCGCACCGCGAACCGCGGTGAGCTGCAGGTCCTTCGTGAACTCGTTGTCGACCTCGCGGTCGCGGGCGACGATCTCGCGCTCGATGTTCGCGGTGTCGAGCTCCGCCTCGGGCGAGAGGGCGCGCATGCCGTCGAGGAGTTCGCCCAGCGTATCGGCGACCACGAAGTCGACGCCGCGCTCCTTGAACGCCTCGACCGGGCCAGGTGCGCCCGAGCCGAGTCGCTGGGCGAGGAGCTTCAGGTCCTTGCCGGTGAGGTCGGGGTTCTGCTCGCTGCCCGAGAGTGCGAACTCCTTCTCGATGATCTTCTGGGTGAGCACGAACCACGAGTGGTCGTGTCCGGTCGTCATGAGGTGCTCGAGCGTGCCGAGGGTGTCGAAGCCGGGGAAGAGCGGCACTGGCAGTCGCTTGCCGGTCGCGTCGAACCAGAGCGACGACGGGCCGGGCAGGATGCGGATGCCGTGCATCGGCCAGATCGGGTCCCAGTTGGTGATGCCCTCGGTGTAGTGCCACATGCGGTCGCCGTTGACGAGCCGTGCGCCGGATGCCTCGGCGATGCCGAGCATGCGCCCGTCGACGTGAGCCGGCACGCCCGAGAGCATGTGCTCGGGGGCCGTGCCGAGGCGCTCGGGCCATGCCGCGCGCACGAGGTCGTGGTTGCCGCCGATGCCGCCCGAGGCGACGACGACGGCGGGGGCGCGCAGCTCGAACTCGCCGACCTCGTCGCGGTTCGACGGCTCGCCGCGCCCAGCTCCGTCGGGTGCGAGCACGGCGCCGCGGATGCCGACGACCGCGCCGGCTTCGACGATGAGCTCGTCGACGCGGTGCCGGTGGCGGAACTCGACAAGACCCGCTGCCTCGCCCGCCTTCACCTTGGCGATGAACGGGGCGAGCACGCCGGGGCCGGTGCCCCACGTGATGTGGAATCGCGGCACGGAGTTGCCGTGGCCGATGGCGTTGTAGCCGCCGCGCTCCGCCCAGCCGACGATGGGGAAGAAGCGCACGCCCTTCTCGTGCAGCCAGGCGCGCTTCTCGCCCGCGGCGAACTCGACGTAGGCGTCGGCCCAGCGCCGCCCCCAGTCGTCTTCGTCGTCGCGGTCGAATCCGGCGGTGCCGTCCCAGTCCTGCTTCGCGAGCTCGAGCGAGTCCTTCACGCCCATGCGGCGCTGCTCGGGCGAGTCGACGAGGAAGAGCCCGCCGAACGACCAGTGCGCCTGGCCGCCGAGGCTTGCTTCGGGCTCTTGATCGACGATCACGACGCGCTTGCCGGCGTCGACGAGTTCGGCTGCGGCGACGAGGCCCGAGAGGCCGGCGCCGACGACGATGGCGTCGGCCGGCTTCTGCGTGCGTTCGGTCGCGGCGGGTGCGGGGGAGGCGGCCACAAGGACTCCTTCGTCTCGGGTGGTGCGTGGGGTTCGGGTGGGGTCGGGCGGTGTGGTGCTGCTATTCGTCGAACGTGTTGACCATCGCGAAGGCGGCCCGCTGGAGATAATCCCACAGCGTCTCCTCCGCGAGCGGCGGCAGGTCGAGCGAGTCGACCGCGGCGCGCATGTGCTGCAGCCAGCGGTCGCGGGCGTCGGGGTTCACCTTGAACGGCTGGTGCCGCATGCGCAGGCGCGGGTGGCCGCGCTGTTCGCTGTAGGTGCCGGGGCCGCCCCAGTACTGCTCGAGGAACATGGTGAGCCGTTCGGCCGCCGGTCCGAGGTCTTCTTCGGGGTACATCGGCTTCAGCACGGGGTCGCCAGCGACACCGCGGTAGAACTCCGCGACGAGCCGCTCGAAGGTCGGGCGTCCGCCGACGGTCTCGTAGAACGACGGGCCGAGCGCCGAGCCGTGCTCGGTGCCGCGCAGCGGCACGTTCGCGGGCCGCGCTGGGCCGGATGCCTCGACGGGCACGTGCTCGGTCATGATGCTCCTCCAGCCGGGGGTGCCGGCGGCTTCGGTGCGCGGGGTGCGCGGGGCTTCTTCACGGCGGCGCGGGCCGCAGCGGCGCCGGTATCGCCCGCGGCGACGACGGCGTTCGGTGTCGTCTTCGGCGGCTTCGCGCCCTTGACCCGGGTGGCTCCCTCGAACCCGGCAAGCACGACGCTGTTGAGGCTCGGCAGCTTCACGCCCATCTCGTCGAGTGCGCGCTTGAGCCGCATGCGCAGCTCCCGCGCCACGTCGTCCTTCGCGGAGGAGCGCACCTTCATGACCACGCGGATAACGAGGGCCTCCGCCGTGACGGACTCCAGACCCCAGACCTCGGGCTTCTCGAGCACGCGCGAGCGCCACTTGGGGGAGTGCGCCATCTCGGTCGCCGTGCGCAGCAGCGTCGCCTCGACCTCGTCGACGTCGACGTCGTACGGCACCGCGAGATCGACGATCACGCGCGCCCAACCCTGCGACATGTTGCCGACGCGAAGGATCTCGCCGTTGCGCACGAACCAGAGCGTGCCGTTCACGTCGCGGATCTTCGTGACGCGGATGCGCACCTCTTCGACGATGCCCGTCGCCGGGCCGAGGTCGACGACGTCGCCGACGCCGAGCTGATCCTCGACGACCATGAACAGGCCGTTGAGGCCGTCTTTCACGATGTTCTGCGCGCCGAAGCCGAGCCCCGCGCCGAGGGCTGCGGTGAGCAGGGCGAACGAGCCGAGGATCGCGTCGTTGATGGTGTTGACGACGAGCAGCACGACGATGATGAAGAGCGTCACGTTGACGATGTTCGTGAGCACCGTGCCGAGCGTGCGCGTGCGTTGAACGACTCGCACGGCCGCGAGCGGCGACGCTTGGAGCGCTTGGGTGTCGGTGACGTCCTGCTTCTTCTTGACGCCCGTGACGATCTGCTTGACGACTCGCTCGATGACGAAGTGCAGCACCCAGCGGATCAGGAGGGCGAAGACGATGATGAAGACGATCGAGATGATCTTGCCGAGCACGACGTCCCAGTTCTCGGCCCAGTACGTCGCGATCTGCGCCCAGAAGTCGGCGGTCACCGGGTTGTCCTCACCAGAGGTCGCTGCGAATCCGAACATGGTGTGAAAGTCTACTGAGCCGCGCCCGAGAGCTCGCTGGCATCGCGAGCCTGTGCAGCGAGCGCCCGCTCGAGCTCATCGAGTTGTTCGGAGACGAGCCGGTGCAGCGGTGCCGGCGTCGGATTCGCCTCGAGCCAGGTGCGGGTCATCGTTGCGAGCTCGGGTGAGACGAGGGGCGCTGCGTACAGCCGCTTCACGATGAGCGAGGCCATCGTGAAGCTCCGGCTCGCCCAGACGTCCTGCAGCATCGCGAAGTACTCGGTCGCAGTCGTTGCGAGCAGTTCGGGCTGCGTGGTGCGCTGCCAGCCGTCGGCGATCGCGCGAGCGAGGTCGTTCGACAGCGAGGCATCCGTCGCGACTCTGCGCCACGCGGCATCCTTCGACGCCTGGTCGGGGCGAGCCGCCCGGGCGGTCTCGGCGAGGAGTCGGCCCTTGGCCGTGTCGTCACGTGCGAGCGCCTCGTCGATCTCGTCGTCGGCTGCCGCACCGAGCGTGGCCCGTGCGACCACGAGCTCCCAGTGCAGGTCGAGGTCGATCTCGAGCCCCGCGAGCTTGATCGAGCCGTCGAGGAGGCTGCCGAGCACGTCGGCGTGCGCCGCGGTCGAGGCGATGCGGGTGAACCCCTTGACGAACTGCAGCTGCGTGTCGGAACCCGGCTCAGCGAGCTCGGCGAGCGCCCAGACGGCGTCGCCGGCCTCTGCCGAGACCTGGGTGCGGTGGTCCTCGGCGAGGTAGCGCGAGATCGCGAGTTCAAGCCGGGCGAGCGCGAGTCCGCGCGCCGCCGACTGCGTCTCGTGGCCGATGCTGCCGATGACGAGGCGCACGAAGTCGATCGTCGGCACCTCGGCGTCGCGCAGTGCGTCCCATGCCGAACCGAGCACGACGGCGCGCGAGACCGGATCGGAGAGCTCGGGGAGGTGATCGATCGCGGTGCGGAAGGAGGCGGGATCGAGACGGACCTTCGCGTAGGTGAGGTCGTCGTCGTTCACGAGTAGCAGGTCGGGGCGGGCGAGGCCCACAAGCTCGGGCACCTCGGTCACCGCACCGTCGATGTCGAGTTCGATGCGGTGCGTGCGCTCGAGTCCGGCAGGGCCGAGTCGGAAGCAGCCGAGCGCCAGGCGGTGCGGGCGCAGCGTCGGATGCCCCGGTGCTGCGCTCTGCTCGACGCGTGCGGCGGTGATCGTGCCCGCGTCATCCGTCTCGATGCTCGCGCGGAGGGTGTTGACGCCGGCCGTCTCGAGCCAGAGCGCCGACCAGCGCGTGAGGTCGCGGCCGCTCGCCGCCTCGAGCTCGTCGAGCAGGTCGCGGAGCGTGGCGTTGCCTCCCGCGTGGGCGGTGAGGTACGCGCCGACACCGCGCTGGAAGGCGTCGAGTCCCACCCAGGCGACGAGCTGCTTCAGCACCGAGGCGCCCTTGTCGTAGGTGATCGCGTCGAAGTTGACCTCGACGTCGGCGAGGTTCGCGATCTCGGCGACGATCGGATGCGTCGACGGCAACTGGTCCTGCTCGGCGGCGTGCGTCTTCTCGTCGCTCGCGAACGTCGCCCAGACGCCGGTGAACTCGGTGACGGCAGCGGTCGCGAGGGTCGAGGCCCACGTCGCGAACGACTCGTTCAGCCACAGGTCGTTCCACCACTGCATCGTGACGGAGTTGCCGAACCACATGTGCGAGAGCTCGTGCAGCACGACGATCGCGCGCTGCTCGCGCCGCGCGTCGGAGACCCGTGACCGGAACAGGTAGGACTCGTTGAACGTGACGGCGCCGACGTTCTCCATGGCGCCCCAGTTGTACTCGGGCACGAAGATCTGGTCGTACTTGCCATAGGGGTAGGGCACGCCGAAGGCGGTCTCGTAGAACGCGAGGCCGGCCTGCACGAGTTCGAACATGACCTCGGGCTCGGCGTACTGCGCGAGCGAGGCGCGGGTCAGCACCCCGAGGGGGATGTCGCGGCCATCGACGCTGCGCGCGCTGCCGTGCCATGCGGCGTACGGGCCCGCGATGATCGCCACGATGTAGCTCGAGATGACGGGGCCCGGTTCGAACGACCAGGTCGAGACCGCAGAAGTGCCGGTCGAGTCCGCAGAACTGCTGGTCGAGTCCGCAGAACTGCCGGTCGAGCCTGTCGAGACCTGCGCGGGCACTGGTGCGGGCGTCGCGGCGTTGCTGAGCACTGTCCAAGCGGCGGGCGCGGTGATCGTGAAGGTGAACCTGGCCTTCAGGTCGGGCTGGTCGAAGACTGCGAAGACCCGGTTCGCCTCGGCGACGGCGAACTCGGTGTAGAGGTAGGTCGCGCCGTCGACGGGGTCGACGAAGCGGTGGAGTCCCTCGCCGGTGTTCGTGTACGCGGCCGTCGAGACGACGCGCAGTTCGTTCGCCGCGGCGAGGCCGTCGAGGCGGATGCGCGTGCCGTCACTGACGACGGCCGTGTCGAGCGGGCTGCCGTTCAGGGTGATCTCGTGCACCTCGACCGTGCACGCCTCGATGAAGGTCGAGGCACCGGGCACGGCGTCGAACGAGACGACTGTCTCGCTGCGGAACGTATCGCCGCCGCCTGACAGGTCGAGGCGGATGTCGTAGCGCGGGGAACGCACGACATGGGCGCGCTGTTCGGCTTCGATTCGGGTCAGATCGGCAGCGGGCATGCAGGGGCCTCCGTGGGGTTCGTTGCCACGTCAGCCTACTGACTCATGATGAGCCGGGCATGGGCAGCAGTCCGTGCTCGTACGCGTAGATCACGAGCTGCACCCGGTCGCGTGCGTCGAGCTTCTGCAGCACCCTGCCGACATGGGTCTTCACGGTCGATTCCGACAGGAAGAACTGCTCGGCGATCTCCGGGTTGCTCCGACCCTCGGCGATGGCGATGAGGATCTCGTGCTCGCGGGGGGTCAGCGTGTCGAGCCCCGGCGCCCGGCTCGTCGCCGCGGCACCGGGCAGCTCGCCGGCGAAGAGCTCGATCATGCGGCGGGTGACCCGCGGTGCGAGCGCCGCCTCACCGGCGTGCACGGTGCGGATCGCGCCGACGAGTTCGGCGGGCCGGGAATCCTTCAGCAGGAATCCGCTCGCGCCGGCACGGATGGCGGCGAAGGCGTACTCGTCGAGGTCGAAGGTCGTCAGCACGAGGATGCGGGTCGGTCGTCCGGCCGCGACGATCGACTCGGTGGCGGCGATGCCGTCGACCTCGGGCATGCGCACATCCATCAGCATGACGTCGATGTCGAGTGTCTCGACGAGGGCGATCGCCTCGCGCCCGTCGGCGGCCTCGCCGACGACGACGAGGTCGGGCTCGGCTTCGAGCACCATGCGGAGCCCGGCGCGCACGAGCGACTGGTCGTCGGCGATCGCGACGCGGATGGGATGCGGGTCGGTGCTCATTCGGACTCCTCCGAGTTCGTGGTGGCCGCATCGGATCGCGGCGTGCTCTCTTCGGCTCGGAGCTCGGCATGCAACCGCCAGCCCCGCTGGGCGCCTGGCCCGGCTTCGAGGGTGCCGCCGTACAACGCGACCCGTTCGCGCATGCCGACGAGGCCCTTGCCGCCGCTCGTGAGCTCGGAGGTCGACGCGACGACAGCATCGTCGACCACGTCGACCCGCACCACGTCATCGACGTGCGCGACGGTCACGTCGACCCGGTGGGCCGTCGCGGCGTACCGCAGCGCATTGGTCAGACCCTCCTGCACGATGCGGTACACGGTCAACTGCAGGTTCGAGTCGACGATCGGCGGCCCAACGGTCGTCAGTTGCACCGGCAGCCCGGCGGCGCGGAATCGCTCCACGAGCACCGGCAGGGCCGCCGTGCCCGGTTGCGGGGCGAGTTCCTCAGAGCCGCCCGATGCTTCGTCGGGTTCGGCGAGGACGCCGAGCATGCGTCGCATGTCGACGAGCGCGGCGCGACCGGTGTCGGCCACGTGCTGCATCGCTTCGGCGGCGCGCTCCGGGTCGCGGCCGACCGTCGCCGCCGAGCCGTCGGCGAGCGTCACCATGACGGTGATGCTGTGCGAGACGATGTCGTGCATCTCGCGGGCGATTCGGGAGCGCTCGAGAGCCGTCGCGAGCTGCGCCTGCTGGTCGCGCTCCCGGGCGAGGTCGTGTGCACGGGCGATGAGGGCGTTCAGGTAGCGGCGCCGGTTGCCGACGGTCACGCCGATGAGGGTCGCGATCAGCAGCAGCACCGTGAACTGCGACGCGGATGCCGGCGCGTTGGCCCCGAACGGCGCGACCGTGTCGTCGGCGTGGGCCCAGACGGCGATGTACGAGGAGGCCGTCGCGACGACCACCGAGCCCCCGAACCCGATCCAGGCCGAGCGTGTCGAACCGTAGACCGCGAGGGCGTAGAGGGCGAGCAGCAGGGGGAGCACATCGGTCGACCCGAAGGGATAGACGACGAGGCAGACGAGCCAGGCGATGATGACGAGGAGCCAGGGCCGCCTGCGGCGGAAGAGCAGGATCGCAGCGGCCGCCACGGCGATGGCGGCGAGCTGCGCGACGGCGATCCACGCGGGTGGTGGGGTAGGGACGAACAGCATCGCGATGGACCCGAAGAACGTCGGTACGAAGTACAGCGCCGTGATCAGCGAGTCCGTGAGCCACGGATGCCGCGCCCAGAACTGCCGGATCACCCCGGGTGGCTTCGGCAGACGAAGTTCTCCCCCGACTACCGAAGCCGGGTAGCCGGGGGAGATGGGTGCTTCCGTCATGGACTGGACTCTACGCGTCCCGTCGCTTCAGCAGCACCGCGGCGCCGGCGATGGATGCCCCCACCCATGCCAGCACGATCAGGAGGCTCAGCCAGGCGCCGAGCGCGTCGCCGGCGGGTTCCGCCGTCGTCGAGGTGAAGATGCCGAGACCGGCACTCGAGAGCAGGTAGGGAATGAGATCGTGCGCCCACTCGGCGGGGATCATCTGCAGCACCGTCGGCACGAGCAGGATGAGACCGAGGACCGCGGCGATACCGCCCGCACTGCTGCGGATCATGGTGCCGACCCCGAGAGCGAACACCGAGATGAGCGCGAGGTAGAGCGCACCCCCGAGGAGCGGCAGGTAGATCGCGGAGTCGGTGATGCTCGCCGAGACGTCGATGCCCGCGAAGACCACCGAGGAGACGAGGAACGCGCCGAGGTTGGCGAGGAGCCCGATGACGAAGGTCGCGACGAACAGCACGACCGCCTTGGCGGCGAGGGCCGGCAGTCGCTTCGGCACGGCCGTGAGCGTCGAGCGGATCATGCCAGTCGTGTACTCGCCGCTGATGACGAGCACACCGAGCACGCCCGCCACGAGCTGGCCGAAGAAGACGCCGAACACCGAGGACTGCATGACGAGCGAGACCTGCTCGGAGGCGGGCATGCCCGAGGCATCCGCACCGCCGTTCATGCCGCTGGCCATGCTGAGCGACATGATGAGCGCCATGCCGAGCGAGATCGCGATGACGATGAGGTACGACCAGGTGGTCGACCGGAGGCTCCGCAGCTTGATCCACTCGGACCGGAGCACTCCGCCGAACGACAGCGAGGTGGAGCGAGCGCGCTGCGAGGGGTGCGCGAGGGGCGGGGTGATCGTGGTCATCGGACTGCCTCCGTGCGGTATTCGACCGCGTCGGCGGTCAGGGCCATGTAGGCCTCCTCGAGCGATGCGCTGAGGGGGGTGAGTTCGTGGATCGAGAGTCCGTGCTGCGCGGCGAGGTCTCCGATGCCGGATGCCGCGACTCCCGTCACCTCGAGCACGCCGGCCTCTGAGCGGATGACCGCGACCTCGGGGGCGGCGAGCAGGTCGGCGAGTTGCGAGGAGTGGGGCGAACGCACGAGCACGCGAGGGCGCGTGCCACCGGCGATGATGTCGGCGACGGGGGCGTCGGCGATGATCTCGCCCCGGCCGAGCACGATGAGGTGGTCGGCGGTGAGCGCCATCTCGCTCATGAGGTGCGAGGAGAGGAAGATCGTGCGGCCCTCGGACGCGAGGTGGCGCACGAACTGGCGCACCCACAGCACGCCCTCGGGGTCGAGGCCGTTGACCGGCTCGTCGAGGATCAGCGTCGACGGGTCGCCGAGCATCGCAGCGGCGATTCCGAGCCGCTGGCCCATGCCGAGCGAGAAGCCGCCGACGCGCTTGCGGGCGACCGATTCGAGGCCGGTCATCTCGATGACCTCGCGAACTCGGCTCGCGCCGATGCCGTGCGTGGCGCCCATCGCGAGCAGGTGGTTGTAGGCGGTGCGGCCGGTGTGCACGGCCTTCGCGTCGAGGAGGGCGCCGACCTCGTGCAGCGGCGCGCGGTGCGCGGCATACGGCTTGCCGTTGACGGTGACGCGACCCTCGCTCGGACGGTCGAGCCCGACGATCATGCGCATCGTGGTCGACTTGCCGGCGCCGTTCGGGCCGAGGAACCCGGTGACCTGCCCGGGGCGGACGGTGAAGCTGATGTCGTTGACGGCGGTCTTCGCGCCGTAGCGCTTGACGAGCCCTTCTGCCGTGATCATGTTTCAAGGCTAGAGAGCAGGCGGTGCCGGGACATCCGCCTGAAGAATGGTTCAGGGCGAGCCGGGATGGTACCGAAGTACCATGCCGACCCGCCCTGAGCGGTCGTGCCGAGTGCTACTGCGCGTCGCGCGCCTGCGCGGCGAGTGCGCGCTCGACGCCGGCGACGTTCTCGACGACGAGGCGGCGCAGCGCCGGCGCCGCGTCGGGGTTCGCCGCGAGCCAGGCGTGGCTGGCCTCGACGAGTGCGCGGTTGGCGAGCGGCGCCGGGTAGAGCAGGTCGACGAGCTTCTCGGCGATCGCGTAGCTGCGGCTCTTCCAGATGCCGTCGAGCATGCCGAAGTAGCGCTCGATGAACGGAGTCAGCAGCGACTGGTCGTCGGCCCGCACGAAGCCGGTCGCGGTCGTGCGCACGACCGAGTTCGTCGCCGTGTCGACGTCGATGACCGACGCCCATGCGCGCTGCTTGCCCTCGGCGGTCGGCGTCGCCGCGCGGGCGTGCGCGGCCGACTCCTGGCCCGTGGCGGTCTTGTCGGACTCGAGGCGGGCGTCGATCTCGGCATCTCCGGCGCGGCCTGCGGCGACGAGCGCGATGAGCAGCTCCCAGCCGAGGTCGGTGTCGATGTCGAGGCCGTCGAGCGTGATCGAGCCGTCGAAGAGCCCGGCGAGGGCGTCGACGTGCGAACCGGCTTCGGCGATCGAGGCGAACGCCTTCACGAACTGGAACTGGGCGTCGCTGCCGGCCGCAGCCTGCTGCGCGAGCTGCCAGAACCCGTCGGCGAGCGAACGGCGTGCGTCAGAGCGGTGCTCGGGAGCGACGTACGCGCTCGCCGCGAGCTGCGCGTTCGCGAGGATGATGCGCAGCGTCGTCGACTCGGTCTCGCTCGCGATGTTGCCGAGCACGAGCTCGAGGTAGTCGCTCGCGCTCGTCTCTGCGTCGCGCACGGCATCCCACACCGAGCTCCAGACGAGGGCGCGGGCGAGCGGGTCCTCGATCTTCGAGAGGTTCCCCAGTGCGACCTGCAGCGATGCCTCGTCGAGACGGATCTTCGCGTAGGCGAGGTCGTCGTCGTTGAGGAGCACGAGGTCGGGGCGTGCGAGGCCGACGAGCTCGGCGACATCCGTGCGCTCACCGTCGATGTCGAGCTCGACGCGGTGCTCGCGCACGAGCGCGCCGTCGACGAGGTTGTAGAAGCCGATCGCGGCGCGGTGCGGCCGGATCGTCGGGTAGTCGGGGTGCGCCGACTGCAGCACGGTGAAGGCAGTGATCGTGCCCGCGTCATCCGTCGCGATCTCGGGGCGCAGGGTGTTGACGCCCGCGGTCTCGAGCCAGAGCTTCGACCAGGCCGACAGGTCGCGGCCGCTGGCGACCTCGAGTTCGCCGAGCAGGTCGGCGAGAGTCGTGTTGCCCCACGCGTGCTTCTTGAAGTACGCCGAGACGCCCGTGAAGAACGCCTCGATGCCGACCCAGGCGGCCAGCTGCTTCAGCACCGAACCGCCCTTGGCGTAGGTGATGCCGTCGAAGTTGACGAGCACGTCTTCGAGGTCGCGGATCTCGGCGACGATCGGGTGCGTCGAGGGCAGCTGGTCCTGACGGTAGGCCCAGCTCTTCTCCATCGAGTTGAACGTCGTCCAGGCGTGGTGCCACTCGGTGGCTTCTGCGGTGGCGATCGTCGACGCCCACTCGGCGAACGACTCGTTCAGCCACAGGTCGTTCCACCACTTCATGGTGACGAGGTCGCCGAACCACATGTGCGCGAGCTCGTGCAGGATCGTGACGACCCGGCGCTCCTTGATCGCGTCGGTGACCTTCGAGCGGAACACGTAGACCTCGGTGAAGGTCACCGCGCCCGCGTTCTCCATGGCACCGGCGTTGTACTCGGGCACGAAGAGCTGGTCGTACTTCGCGAACGGGTAGGGCACGTCGAACTTCGACTCGAAGTACTCGAAGCCCTGCTTCGTCTTCTCGAAGATGTAGTCGGCGTCGAGGTACTGCGACAGGCTCTTGCGGCTGAACACGCCGAGGGGGATGACCCGCCCGTCGGAGCTCGTGAGCTCGTCGCGCACGACGTCGTAGGGGCCTGCGATGAGGGCGGTGATGTAGCTCGACATGCGCGGCGTCGGCTCGAACGCCCACGTGGCCGTCGAGACGTCGTCGGCGCGGCGACCCGAGGGGTGCAGCTCGGGCTCGGGCGTCGGCTGGTTCGAGATGACCTGCCAGTGCGACGGCGCGGTGACCGTGAACTTGAACTCGGCCTTGAGGTCGGGCTGCTCGAACACGGCGAACATGCGCCGCGAGTCGGGCACCTCGAACTGGGTGTAGAGGTAGACCTCGCCGTCGGCGGGGTCGACGAAGCGGTGCAGGCCCTCACCGGTGTTCATGTAGCGGCCGTCGGCGACGACGACGAGCTCGTTCTCGGCGGCGAGGTTCGGCAGCTGGATGCGCACGCCGTCGCTCACTTCGGCGGGGTCGAGCGCGACGCCGTTCAGGGTGACCGAGTGCACGGTCGCCGTGATGGCGTCGATGAACGTCGACGCACCCGCGGTCGCGGTGAACCGCACGGTCGTCTGGGTGCGGAACACCTCCGGACCGGTGGTGACATCGAGCACGACGTCGTAGTCGCGCACCGAGACGAGCGCAGCACGCTCCTCGGCTTCGATTCGGGTGAGGTTCTCTCCGGGCACGTCTGCTCCTTTGGCAGTCATCGACGCGGCTCGTGGCCGCAGGCAACGTGCATCAGCCTAGCTCTCGCGCGGCACGCGGTCACGGACGTGCGGCGATGAGTAGGCGAGCGGATGCCGCGGCTCAGCGCTGCCCGATCGTGACCACCGTGCCGATGAACGCGGGGAGCGCCGCGACCACGGCGATGGCGAGGAGGATCCGGCCGGTCATGACTCCGGCCCCGGAGGCGCGGACCGCGAGGATCCACGGCAGCGCGCGCGGGAACACGAACGCCACGAGCGCGCCGACCGCGAGCACGACGCCGACGGGCACGAGCACGACCGCCGCGAGGAGCGGCGACACCGGGCCGAGCCACCGATCGCGGGTGAGGAGCGGCAGGCCCCGGCTGAGGCGGCCGGCGAGCGCCGCGAGGAACGCACCCTGCAACACGGCGAGCGCGGCGAACAGCAGCACGGCGAGCCAGCCCGGGCCGAGGATCGCGAAATCGAAGTTCGACGTGCGCAGCGGCTCGACGAACGGAGCGACGGTCACGAGCAGCAGCGCGCCGAACGCCGGCCCGCCGAGGCGACCCGGGGGGAGCCAGGGAGCGACGAGCAGGTACAGGGCCGCCGACGCGAACGCAGCAGGAAGCGCCCCGAAGACGAGATACGCCGTGGTTCCCTCGACCGTGATGTCACCGACCCGTGCGAATGCCTCGGTGATGCTGCCGGTCGCCTCGGGCGAGGTCTCCGCCAGCAGACGCATGATGAGCCGCCCGCCGGCGCCGGTGATCAGAAGGCCCGACGCCGTGCCGAGCACCGTGAAGACGGTCGCCCACCAGACGTACACCCTCAGGCCGGCGAGGTGCCGCGGCATCCGCTTCGCTGGTTCAGGTGTCGCCGTGCGGGCGGTGACGAGGGCCGATGGGGCCGGCGGCTCGACGAGGCGCTCGCCCGACCACATCGTGGTGAGCGCGAGGCCGACGACCAGGAGTGCACCGCACGCGATCATCAGCAGCATGCGACCCCCTTCCATGGAAGGCGCTCGTGAGCCTACTGCCGGTGGAGCGGTGCCCGCCGCCCCCAGAATGCGGCGCGGCGGGCGTGCGGGCCTTCCCTCCGCATCCGCGAACGCCATAGCGTGGCAGCATGCGCACCTCTGTCGGTTCCAAGGCGGCCCGCGGTCAGCAGCGCCATCGGAACCCATCACTGGACGACTTGAGCGTCATGAGCAGCTGTGCTGGGAGAAGCTGATGGTGGAGTTCGGCGGGGCGGTCGTTCAGTTGCCATCCGGGCGGGAGATGGAGGTGGGTGAACTCGTTGCGGGTTGGACGGCCCATGTGCAGCGGATCGTGTCGGAGGCGGTGCGGCCACAGCGGCGCGACGACTGGGGTGCCGATGACTTCGTTGGGGCGCTGTACCTTCGCGACTTCGTGCAGCTCGGGCTGGGCACGGCCGGGCGGGAGTCGATCGGAGAACTCGAGAAGGTCGTCTCCGAGACAGATCGCATGTACCGCGAGATGACCACCGACGATGACCGTCATGTGGTCGCATCGTTCGCCGGGCATCTCGTGGCCGATGCCGGATGGTGGTGGCACCGCCTTCCGATGACCGGATCGATCCGAGCCGAGCTGCTCGATTGGGCGACGAAGCTCGACCGATGAGCGCGAGCCTGCTCTGGGACGAGGAACGTCAGAGAACTGCTCGGGGCGGGTTGCAGATCGTGCAGATCGAGACGGTACGGCCATTCGGCTGGTTCGACGAGGCCCCCGTCGACCCGACCGGGTGACGCCGGCCGCGCGTCACCAGTCGGCGCGCGAGTAGTCCTTCAGGAACACGCCGGTGACGTCTTCGCCGGCCTCGCCGCGCACGATCGGGTCGTAGACCCGCGCAGCGCCGTCGACGAGGTCGAGCGGGGCGTGGAAGCCCTCTTCGGCGAGGCGCACCTTCGTGGGGTGCGGGCGCTCGTCGGTGATCCAGCCCGTGTCGACGCTCGTCATGAGGATGCCGTCGGCGAGCATCTCCTTCGCGCTCGTGCGCGTGAGCATGTTCACTGCGGCCTTCGCCATGTTGGTGTGCGGATGCCCCGGCCCCTTGTAGCCGCGACCGAACTGGCCCTCCATCGCCGAGACGTTCACGATGTACGTG
Organism: Agromyces cerinus; assembly: GCF_016907835.1. Taxonomy (NCBI): domain Bacteria; kingdom Bacillati; phylum Actinomycetota; class Actinomycetes; order Micrococcales; family Microbacteriaceae; genus Agromyces; species Agromyces cerinus. Next base: position 1,151,644 of record NZ_JAFBCT010000001.1, read on the forward strand.
CGGCGTGCCGACGAAGCAGCGAGCGACGCGCGCAGGCGGCTCACGAGGATGAACGGCGCCGTCGTGTTGCAGAGCTGCACCTCGAGCATCTCGAGCGGGTCGACATCCTGCACGACCGCGCTCCAGCTGTTCTCGTGGTGGAGGTCGGGCACGAGTCCGCCGGCGTCGATCGCGGTGCGGTCGGCGAGCTTCGCGAGCGAGCTCGAACCGGGTGCGAGTGCGAGCGCCGTGAGGTCGTCGGCCGTCATCGTGCCGGCGAAGAGGCCCGATGAGAGCACGGGGTGGCTTGACACCGAGTCGGCGAGCGCGAGCGGGTGCGCGTCGTTCGTGTGGCCGAAGCTCACGAGCTCGGGCATGGGGCCGTCGGGCAGCGGCGAGGACTCCGCTTCGACGAGGGGCGAGTACGAACCGGGGGAGCGGCGCACGGTCTGCGCCGCGTTGTTGATGAGGATGTCGAGCGATCCCTGCGCGGCCACGTCGTCGGCGAGCGCGATGACCTGCGCGGGGTCGCGCAGGTCGATGCCGACGATCTTCAGGTTGTGCAGCCAGTCGGCGGCGTCGGGCATCGCGGCGAACCGACGGGCGGCATCACGCGGGAACCGCGTCGTGATCGTCGTGTGCGCGCCGTCGCGCAGCAGGCGCAGCGCGATGTACATGCCGATCTTCGCGCGACCGCCCGTGAGCAGGGCGCGCTTGCCGGTGAGGTCGGTGCGGGCGTCGCGCTTGGCGTGGCTCATGGCCGCGCAGCTCGGGCAGAGCTGGTGGTAGAACGCGTCGACGAGCGTGTAGCGCTGCTTGCAGATGTAGCAGGGGCGGGCGACCTGCAGCTCGCCGGCGGTGCGGGCGTCGGTGCCGCTCACGAGGTCGGCGCCCCGGGTCTCGTCGTCGATGCGGGTCGGTGCGCCCGTCGCCGTCGCGGCGATCACGGCGCGGTCGGCGTCTTGGATGACGCGTCGCTTCTCGAGCCGGCGGGCGACCTTGACGGCCTTGAACATCTTCGCGGTCGCGTGGCGGACGGTCTCGAAGTCGGGGTCGTCCTGGTCGAGCTCGCTGAGCGTGGCCAGCACCCGCAGCGTCGTCTCGAGATCGCGCGCGTCGATCGTGGGCGCGCTGATGGAGTCGGAGGCGTCGGAGGGCATCCGACGATTCTACGGGACGGTACCCCGCGATCACCTGTATGCCGCTGCGCTGGACGCAAGCAAGCGCGCAAGCCTCAAGCGCGCCCGCCGCCGGAGTAGCGTGACGCCATGAGCACCAGCACCGATGCATCCGCGTCGACGGCCGACCGGTACCGCTCGTTCGCCGAGGTCGAGGCGCACGGCATGTCCGCCACCTACGAGGCCTGGGCTGCAGGGGTGGCGACGGATGCCTCGACCCTCGCCCTCATCGACGAGCTGCCGCCGCCGAAGCGGCAGCCGAACCTCGTCTTCTCGGCTGCGCGGCTGCTCGGCGCCCCGAGCGGCGGCTACCCCGAGTTCGCAGCGTGGCTCGCCGAACACTGGGGCGAGGTGCGCGAAGTCGCGCTCACCCACGCCACGCAGACCAACGAGGCTGCGCGCTGCGCGTTGCACCTGCCCGTGCTCGGCGGCATCGAGGGGCCGATCGCGCTGCTCGAGGTCGGAGCATCCGCGGGGCTCTGCCTCTACCCCGACCGGTACAGCTACCGCTATGCGGGCCACCCGCAGCTCGACCCCGTCGACGGGCCGAGCGCCGTCGTGCTCGACTGCACGCTGCGCGGGGACGTGCTGACGCCGGTGCCCGCCGCCATGCCCGAGGTCGTGTGGCGCGCAGGCATCGACCTGCACCCGCTCGACGTGCGGTCGGCCGCCGATGTCGACTGGCTCGACGCGCTGGTGTGGCCCGAGCACGACGACCGTCGGGCTCGGCTCCGGGCCGCCGCCGAGATCGCGGCCCGCACCCCGCCGCTCCTCGTCAGCGGCGACCTCAACGAGCAGCTCGCTGCGCTCGCCGCATCCGCACCGAGCGACGCCACGCTCGTCGTCTTCCACACGGCCGTGCTCATGTACCTCGACGAGGCGGGCCGCGATGCGTTCGTCGAGCGGGTGAGCGAGCTGCCCGGTCACTGGCTCTCGGTCGAGGGGCGAAGCGTGGTCCGCGGCATCCGCGTGCGCGACGACGTGCCCAACGAGAGCAGCGACCTCGTGCTCGCCGTCGATGGGGTGCAGCGCGCCTGGGCGCACCCGCACGGGCGTGCGCTCACGTGGGCGCCGAATCCATAGACTTGGCGCATGCGCATCCACATCGCGACCGACCACGCCGGCCTCGAATTCAGCCGCACGCTTGTCGATCACCTGACCAACGGCGGTCATGAGGTCATCGACCACGGACCGGCCGAGTACGACGCCCTCGACGACTACCCGGCGTTCTGCATCAACGCGGCGCTCGGCGTCGCCCGCGACCAGGCAGCGGGTGTGCGCGCGCTCGGTGTGGTGTTCGGCGGTTCGGGCAATGGCGAGCAGATCGCGGCCAACAAGGTCCGCGGCATCCGCGCCGCCCTCGTCTGGAGCATGGACACCGCGATGCTCGCCCGTGAGCACAACGACGCCAACGTCATCTCGATCGGAGCCCGCCAGCACACCGTGCAGGAGGCGATCCGGTACATCGACGCCTTCATCGCCGAGCCCTTCTCGGGCGACGAGCGCCACGTGCGCCGCATCGCCCAGCTCGCCGAGTACGAGACGACGGGCGACATCGCCGGCAAGGGCGTCGACGTCGAGGCACCGGCGGAGTAGTCGGGTGCCCGAGGGTCACTCCGTCCACCGCATCACCCGGCAGTTCGAGCGCAACTTCGTCGGGCACGTCGTGCGCGCCTCGAGCCCGCAGGGCCGGTTCGCCGCCGGAGCGGCCGAGATCGACGGCCGGCGCATGACCGATGCGCGGGCCGTGGGCAAGCAGATGTTCCTCGGCTTCGAGGGCGACGTCTGGCTGCGCGTGCACCTCGGCATGTACGGGGCGTGGGACTTCGCCGGCGAGATCCTGATGGATGCCACGATCGCCTCGGCGAACGGGCGCATGGGGCAGACGAACCAGGCCGGCACCTTCCTCGACCGGCCGAACCCCGACGCCGTCGTCTTCGACTCGGCCGGCGAGAACTCGTTGCAGTCGATCGGCGCACCGCGCAAGACGCGCCTGCGCATGTCGGAGTCCGAGAAGGAGAAGGACGGCAACGGCCTCGACACCTTCCCGCCCGAGCCCATCGGGCAGGTGCGGGTGCGGCTCCTCACCGACACGATCTGCGCCGACCTGCGTGGCCCGACCGCCTGCGAGGTGCTCGACCCCGCCCAGGTCGAAGCCGTGGTCGGCCGACTCGGCCCAGACCCCTTGCTCGACGACGGGCCCGAGGCCGAAGAGCGCTTCACCCGCAGGATCCTGAAGACGGCGACCCCGATCGGCCTGCTGCTCATGGACCAGAACGTGGTCGCGGGCATCGGCAACGTGTACCGGGCCGAACTCCTCTTCCGGGCGAAGCAGAACCCGCACACGCCGGGCAAGCTCGTGCCCGAGGAGCATGTGCGCCACCTGTGGCGCGACTGGGCGAAGCTACTGCGCATCGGTGTCGAGACGGGTCAGATGATGACCATGGACGACCTCGACCCCGAGGCGTACCGCGCAGCGATGGCCAGCCGCGACGACCGCCACTGGGTGTACAAGCGCGAGGGCCTGCCCTGTCGGGTCTGCGGCACGAACATCGTGCTCGAGGAGATGGGCGCCCGCAAGCTCTACTGGTGCCCCTACTGCCAGGCATGAACGCCATGAGTGCAGCGGATGCCGCTGAGCCCCTGATCCTCGCCGGCGCACGGCTGCCCGGCGCCGACGGGGTCGTCGACCTGCACCTCGCCGGAGGCCGCGTCGTCTCGGTGTCGCCGACCGGTGAGCGGCCAACCGGGGATACGTCGCCCGGCGGCATCCGTCGTCTCGATCTCGACGGGCGCTTCGTCGTGCCCGGTCTCTACGACCGGCACGTGCACTTCTCCCAATGGGCCATGCTCTCGCGCCGCCTCGATCTGGCCGGTGCGGAGTCGGCGGCCGCCGTCGCCCGTCTCGTCGAGACATCCGTCGACCGGGGCGAACCCGAGGTGATCGGCTTCGGCTACCGCGACGGCCTGTGGGCCGACGCCCCGACCCGTGCGGTGCTCGACGCCGTCTCGGGCGACGTGCCCGTGGTGCTCGTCGCGGCAGACCTGCACGCCTGCTGGCTGAACTCCGCGGCGCTCCGACGGTACGGAGTGGAGGCACTCGCCGGTTCCAGCGGCATACTGCGCGAAGACGACTGCTTCCGGCTCGTGCGCGAGATCGACGACGTCGCCGACACCGTGCTCGACGGATGGGTGGCCGATGCCGCGCACCGGGCGGCCGGCCGCGGTGTCGTCGGCGTCACCGAGTACGAGATGCGGTGGAACCGCGATGACTGGGTGCGCCGGGTGGCCGGGGGAGTCGACGCGCTGCGGGTGTCGTTCGGCATCTACACGCAGCACCTCGATCGCGCGATCGCCGAGGGGCTCCGCACCGGTGACGAGGTGCCCGGCACTGCCGGGCTCGTCACAGTGGGCGGGTACAAGGTCATCACCGACGGCTCGCTCAACACGCGCACCGCGTGGTGCTTCGACCCGTATCCCGGCCTCGGCCCCGACGAACACCCGTACGGGCTCGCGACCGTGGCGTACGACGAGCTCGTGCCGCTCATGCGGCGTGCCCACGAGGCGGGCATCACCCCGGCGGTGCACGCCATCGGCGACCAGGCCAACGCCCGGGTGCTCGATGCGTTCGAAGCGGTCGGATGCACCGGATCGATCGAGCACGCCCAGTTGCTGCGCCGCGACGACATCGACCGCCTCGCACGGCTCGGCATCGTCGCGAGCGTGCAGCCCGAGCACGCCATGGACGACCGCGACGTCGCCGAACGCTACTGGGCCGGGCGCACCGACCGGGCGTTCATGCTCGCCGACCTCGCATCGGCCGGCGTCGAACTCGCCCTCGGCTCCGATGCCCCCGTCGCACCGCTCGACCCGTGGGTCGCGATCGCCGCAGCCGTGTGGCGCACCCGGGACGGGCGCGAGCCGTGGCATCCCGAACAGGCGATCGAAGCACGTGCCGCGCTCGCCGCGTCGACGGGCCGGCAGGGAACGACGGTTCGCACGGGAATGCGCGCCGACCTCGCCGTGCTCGAACTCGACCCGTATGCGGCATCCGTCGACGCACTGAGCACCATGCCGGTCGCCGCGACCCTGCTCGACGGACGCATCACACACCAGACGCTCTGAGGCCCGGCTCCGTAGGGAAGGGGGAAAACCCCCGTCCCGATTCGGCTGTCCTCCGGCTGTGACCCCGACGCGTCGCTCGCGAGGCTGGAACCATGCCAGTGACACGCCTCCGACCACCTCAGCTCCGTCGCCCCCGCGCCGTGCTCGGCACCGCGCTCGCCGCAGTCGCCGCCGGCGGACTCGTGGCGATCGCCTTCGCCGGATGCGGCGTCGTCGGACCCGGGCCGATCTCGACGGTCGGCAAGGTCGACTTCGAGACGCCGCTGGCGATTCCGCCGCTCGCCGAGTCCACCGTCGACGCCGACGGCACGCGGGTGTTCTCGCTCGACGCCCAGGCGGGCACGACCGAGTTCACCCCGGGGCAGCCGAGCGACACGTGGGGTTTCAACGGGAGCTACCTCGGCCCGACGCTCGTCGCCGAGCGCGGCGAACATGTGCGCGTCAACGTCGCGAACTCGCTCGACGAGCCGACGACCGTGCACTGGCACGGCATGCACCTGCCCGCCGAGATGGACGGCGGCCCGCACCAGATGGTGGCACCGGATGCCTCGTGGTCGCCCGAGTGGGGCATCGACCAGCAGGCCGCGACGCTCTGGTACCACCCGCACCCGCACGGCGAGACCGAGGACCACGTCGCGAAAGGTCTCGCGGGCATGTTCATCCTGCACGACGAGCACGAACGCTCGCTCGGCCTGCCGTCGGAGTACGGCGTCGACGACGTGCCCGTGATCGTGCAGGACTCGGGTTTCTCCGCCGACGGCGAGCAGGAGTCGAAGCAGCGCGGGTACGCCGGCGGGCTCGGCGACGAGCTCATCGTCAACGGCACCCGCGGACCGTACCTCGAGGTCTCCGACGAACTCGTGCGCCTGCGACTGCTGAACGCCTCGACCGCGCGCACCTACGCCTTCACGTGGGGCGACGCGCGCCCCGTGGAACTCATCGCGACCGACGGCGGGCTGCTCGAGGCATCCGTCTCGCTCGATCACGTGCGGCTGTCGCCCGGCGAACGCGCCGAGGTGCTGCTGCGCGTCACGCCCGGCGAGCGGGTCGTGCTGCAGTCGAAGATGACGCCCGAGATCGCGGGGCTCGTGGGCGCGGTCGCCGACACCAACGGCGGCAGCGACGCCTTCGACGTGCTCGAGGTGCGCGCAGCCGAGACGCTCGACCCGGCACCGCCCGTGCCCGCCGCGCTCAACACGATCGACGACTACGACGAGGCCGAGGTCGCGACGACCCGCACGTTCACGCTCAACGACAGCTTCGAGATCAACGGCGAGGCGATGGACATGGGCCGCATCGACGAGACCGTGACCGTCGACACCCTCGAACGCTGGATCGTCGACAACGCGACGCAGGTGCCGCACAGCTTCCACGTGCACGACGTGCAGTTCCGCATCGCGTCGATCGACGGCGCGGCGCCGCCGCCCGAGCTCGCGGGCTGGAAGGACACGATCTTCACCGAGCCCGAGAAGGAGTACGAACTGCTGATGCGGTTCGAGGACTATTCCGACCCCGACACGCCGTACATGTACCACTGCCACCTGCTGTGGCATGAAGACCAGGGGATGATGGGCCAGTTCGCCGTCGTCGAGCCCGGTCAGCGTGCCACGATTACTGAAGGAACCCATCATGAGCACTGACACCACTGAGACCACGGCGACGCCCCCGGCGACCGCCTCTGTCGCGACCACGGATGCCGCGCCGAAGCGCCGCGGCTACTGGTCGCTGTGGGCGAAGGTGCCGCGAGAGTTCGCCTTCCTCATCCTCACCATGCCGATCGCGATCACCGGGCTCGTCGTGCTCGCGACGACGTTCTTCACCGGGCTCGGGCTGATCGCACTGGTCTTCGGCGTCTTCATCGTCGTCGCATCGCTCTTCATCGCCCGCGGGTTCGGCACCCTCGAGCTCGTGCGCCTGCGTTGGGCGGGTCGCCCCGAGATCACCCGCCCGGTCTGGGACCGCGACAACCGCGAGCAGGGCTTCTGGCGCACGGTGTTCGCACCGTTCGTCGACGGCCACTACTGGCTCTACATGCTGCACGGCATGGTGATCAACCCGGTCATCAGCATCGTCTCGTGGAGCATCACGATCGCCTGGACCTCGGTGGCACTCGGCGGCACGACGGGCTGGATCTGGCAGCGCTACATCCCCGACGGCCGCGGCGACCAGGACTTCTGGCTCTACGACGTCGTCGTCGACTGGATGTTCCCGGGCAACACCTGGCAGATCGACCCCGTCGTCGGTGAGACGGTCTTCGAGTTCATCCTCGGCCTGATCTTCCTCGCCACCCTGCCGTTCGTGTTCCGCGGCCTCACCCTGCTGCACGACGTCATCGCGCGCGGCGTGCTGGGCTCGTGGCGGTCCGAAGCCCTCGAGCGCGAGGTCGCGCAGCTCGCCGCCTCCCGCGGCGCAGCGGTGCAGGCCGAAGACGCGTCGCTCCGCCGCCTCGAGCGCGACATCCACGACGGCCCGCAGCAGCGGCTCGTGCGCCTGCAGATGGACCTCGCCGCGATCGAGCGCAAGCTGGAGCGCGACCCCGAGTCGGCGCGCGAACTGCTCGTCGAGGCCCGTGAGCAGGCCCGCGAGACCCTCGACGAACTGCGTGCGCTCTCGCGCGGGTTCGCCCCGCCGATCCTGCAGGACCGCGGCCTCGCGGTCGCCCTGCAGTCGGTCGCGGCACGAAGCCCGATCCCGGTCACGGTCGAGATCGACCTGCCGACGGATGCCACGCTGCCCGCGTCGATCGAGCGCAACGCCTACTTCATCGCCGCCGAACTGCTCACGAACGCCGTGAAGCACGCCGAGGCGAGCGGCATCCGCCTCACCGTCTCGACGCGCGACACGGGCGCGACCGGCCACTGGCTCGACGTCTGGGTGACCGACAACGGGCGCGGCGGCGCAGCACTCACGGCGGGGCACGGCCTCGCCGGCCTCGAGGAGCGCGTGCAGGGCCTGCGCGGCGTGCTCGTCGTCGACAGCCCGGTCGGCGGTCCCACGACGATCGGCGCGCACATCCCGTTCGCGCCGCTCGCTGCAGGGGAGACGGCGCTCCAGGTCTGACCCTGAACAGCGGATGCCTCGTGGCCCGTGCGGCCACGAGGCATCCGCTCGCCCGCCGATAGTGTGGGGGCATGACCGATCGCGCCCCGCTCCGCATCGTGCTCGCCGAGGATTCGGTGCTGCTCCGCGAGGGGCTCGTGCGGCTCTTCGACGAGGCCGGCTTCGAGACGGTGGCCGCTTACGGCGAGGCCGATTCGTTGCTCGCCGCGCTCGACGAGACCCGGCCCGACCTCGCGATCCTCGACGTGCGCATGCCGCCGTCGTTCCGCGACGAGGGCGTGCGCGCGGCGATAGAACTGCGGCGCCGCATGCCGAAGGTCGGCGTGCTGCTGCTCAGCCAGTACGTCGAGGGCACCTACGCCCACGAACTGCTGTCGTCGGGCGAGGGCGGAATGGGCTATCTGCTGAAGGATCGCGTCGCCTCGCTCGACGAACTCGAAGACGCTGTCGAACGGGTCAGCCAGGGCGGCACCGTGCTCGACCCGCAGGTCGTGCGCGAGCTGCTCGCCCGCCGTAGCGACCCCCTCGAGACCCTGACGCCCCGTGAGCGCGAGGTCATGACGCTCATGGCCGAGGGGCGCACCAACGCCGGCATCGCGAAGCAGCTCTTCATCGGCGTCGGCGCCGTGGAGAAGAACGTCACGTCGATCTTCCAGAAGCTCGGACTCGAGGACTCCGGCACCGACCACCGGCGAGTGCTCGCCGTGCTCACCTGGCTGCAGCGCTGACGCCGCTGGTCAGGGCTCCGTGCTGCGCCGCAGGGGCACGTGCGTGCGCAGCACCTCCAGGTAGCTGCGGTAGCCCCGGAGCATCCAGAACAGGAACGAGATCACCGCGACGACCGCGCCCGCGGCGACCGACCACCCCACCGCCGCGGTGAACGCGTAGACCAGCGCACCGGTGAGCAGGCCGATGAGCGCGGTGTTCACGACGAGCATCACCATCGCCGAACTCGCGAAGACCTGCGTGCGGTCGCGCACGGCGAACGGGTAGTAGGTCCGGCCGATGCCCGTCTCGTCGTCGGTGGTGCCCATGAGGAAGTACCGCTCGATGCCCGGGTCGAGGTCGAGGTAGGCGCCGCGCAGCCGGTTCATCGCGAGCACGTACGCGAGGTCTTCGGTCGCGGTGTTGAACACGCGGAACTGCGTGATGACCCCGAGCAGCACGAGCAGCACGAGCACGCCGAGCGCGGCGATCCCGAACCAGCCGCGGAACTCGGTGGCGTTGCCGAGCACACCGAGCGTCACGAGCCCCGCCGAGACGAGCGTGAGGAAGATCGCGATGCGGGTGAGCACCTCGCTCTGCGTGGTCGACCGCGAGGCGAGCAGGCTCCAGTGCTCGGTGGCCAGCATCTGCGCGCGCAACGACTTCTGCGCGTCGGTCAGGGGCGGGTCGGATGCCGCGCCCGAATCCGCGCCGGCGGCATCCGCCGAAGACGAAACGGGCCCGGGTGCATCGGCCGTCATACCGGCATTCTGCACCCGGGCCCGTCAGCCCGCCATCGCGTGTTACTTCACAGCGACGTGCGAGAAGAGGAACCAGCGGTCCTTGTCGAGGCCGCGGCGGATCTCGATCACGACGTCTTGGCTCACCGGGTCGAGCTCGTCGAGCCCCTCGATCGCCTCGGCGACCTTCTCTGCCGCGAGGTCGATCTGGGCGACGACGTCGGCGATCGCCTCGTCGTAGGGCTGGAATCCGAGCTTCGGGTTCGCGGCGCCGCTCTTGTCGGCGACGGACTTGAGGCGCCCGTCGACTGGCAGTCCCAGCGCGACGACTCGCTCGGCGGCGAGGTCGGCCCACTCCTGCGCGTGCGCCACGACGACGTCGAGCAGCTCGTGCACTGCGATGAAGTTCACGCCGCGCACGTGCCAGTGCGCCTGCTTGCCGTTGACGGCGAGGGCGACGAGCTCATGCACGACGGGGGCGAGGAACTGGGCGACGCCCGATGCGACATCGGCGTTCGCGCCGGCCTTCGGGGTCTTGGGAGCGATCTTCGTGTCGGTCATGTGGTCCACCTTCCCTGAACGTATGTCGGGTTCAACGCTACGCGGGTGCTCACATATTTCAACCAAGGGAAGGCTGGGCTGATCTGGGGTTGACACGTGGCGTCACATGCGACTACTCAGCCGACGTCGACGGTGATCGGGCCGGTCGACGCCGGTCACGGAGCGCATGATGTCGGCCCGCCGCAGACGCGGCGGGCCGACATCGCCGTGACTACTTGGACGCGTCGACGATCATCGAAACCACCTTGAGCGGCTGGCTGATCATCGGCACGTGCGAGGTGTTCACCTCGACCGTCTTGGCGTTGGCCCGCGCGGCCATGGCGCGCTCCGCTTCGGGCGGGATGATGCGGTCGTTCTTGGCCACCATGTACCAGCTGGGGATCGATGCCCAGGCCGGCGGACCCGATGGAGCGACGAGGGACGCGAGCGCGCCGGGGCGCTGCGAGCCGGCCATGTTCTGCGCCACGACCTTCGGGATGTCCTGCGCGAACAGTTCCGGGAAGAACGCCGGATCGATGAAGGCATCGGCATCGCCGTCGGTCGCACCGGGGAACGGGCGGAGCACGAGGTGGTCGATCACGTCGGTGTGGCCGCCGCCGAGAGCGTTCGCGGCTTGGACGGATTCTCCTTCGGCCAACGCGTAGGCGGCGATGTAGACGAGCGACTTGACGTTCGGGTTGCCGGTGGCTGCGTTGCTGATCACGGCGCCGCCGTAGGAGTGACCGACGAGCACGACGGGCCCGCTGATGGTGCTGAGGAACTGTCGCAGGTAGTCGCTGTCGTACTGCGGCCCGCGCAGCGGGTTCGAGAATGCGATGACCGGGTAGCCCTTGGCCTGCAGCGCCGTCGAGACGAGACTCCAACCGCTGGAGTCGGCGAAGGCGCCGTGTACGAGGACGACGGTCGGTTTGGCTGCGGCAGCTCGCGCGACGTGCGCGTCCGCGGTGGTCGCCGCGGTCGCCGGGAGAACGGCGCCTCCGAGGGCGACGAGGGAGATCGCTGCTGCGATGGCAAGGGTGGCAAGGCCTCGCCGCTTGGTTGTGATCATGATCGTTCCTTCCGATTCGTTGCGGTGTGGATCAGATGTCGACGGCCGGCCTCCGTCACTCAGCCGACGCGCTGAGCGCCACCGACTCGCTCGCGTGTGCGAGCGCCCACTCGAGGGCGTGGTCGGCGACCTCCTCCCAACCGGGCTCGGCGCAGATCCAGTGCGAGCGACCCGGGAACTCGACGTACTCCGTGAGCGCCGGCGACTTCGCGTAGTGCTTCGCGTTCGACTTGTTCACGCTCGGGGGCATGATGTGGTCCTTCTCCCCGCCGATGAAGAGCAGCGGTGCGCGGTCCTTCGCGTAGTCGACCCAGGTCTCCTGGTGGCCGGGCTTGAAGTTGGCGATGAGCCCGTACGCCCAGATCCAGTTGCCCGGAGCGGCGATCGCGAACTCCTCCCATGCAGCGTCGGAGTCCTCGCGCGACAGCGTGTTCGCGAACGCGTAGTGGAACTCCTCGGGTGTGAACGCGACCGCCCGGTGGATGTTCGCAGGGTTCTTCAGCGCCGGGAAGAGCGACTTCGCCTGCGAGAGGGGCGTCATCCGCACGCCCTCGGTCGGCGCGGAGTCGACGACGACGGCTGACGCGCCGAGCCCCCGCGCGAGCAGCAGCTGCGTGAGCGTGCCGCCGAAGGAGTGGCCCATGATGATCGGTGGCTTCGGCAGCGCCTCGATCTGGGCGGCGAGGTGGTCGACGGTCGCGGGCACCGTGAGCTTCGCGATGACGTCGGGGTTCTCGCGCAGCGCCTCGACCTCGATCTCGAAACCGGGGTAGGCGGGCGTGAGCACGGTGAAGCCCTTCGACTCGAAGCGCTCCTTCCAGCCCCGCCAGCTGCGCGGGGTCATCCAGAGGCCGTGCACGAGCACGATGGTGTCGGGTGCGGCGGAGTCGGTCTGGTCGGTCATGGCGGAGTCCTTTCGAGTGTGGGCGGTCTGATGCCGCGGGGTCGGCCCCGCAGCATCCGGTTCAGGAATCGATGAAGGCGAGCAGGTCGGCGTGCAGCCGGTCGCGGTCGGTGTCGGGCAGGCCGTGGGCGCCGTTCTCGTAGACGAGCAGCGTCGCCCCGTCGATGAGCTCGGCCGATCGAGCGCCGCCGACCTCGAACGGCACGATCTGGTCGTCGTCGCCGTGGATCACGAGCGTCGGCACGTCGATCTTCGCCAGGTCGGGCCGGAAGTCGGTGGCCGAGAACGCGGCGATGCATTCGTAGGCTGCGCGGTGCCCGCAGGCCATGCTCTGCAGCCAGAACGCGTCGCGGACGCCCTGCGAGATGTCGGTGTTGCGGTTGTGGCCGAAGAACGGGCCGTCGGCGAGGTCGCGGTACAGCTGCGAGCGATCGGATGCCTCGCCGGCGCGGATGCCGTCGAACACCGCGATCGGCAGCCCGCCGGGGTTGTCGGCGGCTTCGAGCATGAGCGGCGGCACCGCCGAGATGAGCACGAGCTTGGCGACGCGCGCCGAGCCGTGCCGTCCGACGTAGTGCGCGATCTCTCCGCCGCCGGTCGAATGCCCGACGAGCGTGAGGTCCGTCAGGTCGAGGTGCTCGATGAGGCAGGCGAGGTCGTCGGCGTAGGTGTCCATCTCGTTGCCGTTCCACGTCTGGCTCGATCGGCCGTGGCCGCGCCGGTCGTGCGCAATCGCGCGGTGCCCGTGCTCGGCGAGGAAGAGCGCCGCAGCCTCCCACGCGTCCGCGTTCAGGGGCCACCCGTGGCTCAGGAGCACCGGCGTGCCGCCCGAACCCCAGTCCTTGTAGAAGATCTGCGCGCCGTCATCGGCAGTGACGTGGGGCATGGGCGCCTCCCGGATACCGGGCGAGTCGCGCTGCTCGCGATTCGCGGATGCCTCGATGCTGGCCCGCACCGTGCTTGCGCCGAACCACGTGGTGCGCGTAGTCGCGAGCTCAGCGCGCGGGCATCCGTTCGGTCAACTGCTTCCGCGAGGTGATGCCGAGCTTCCGGAACACCTTCCGCAGGTGGTAGTCGACCGTGTTCGCGCTGATGAAGAGCTCGGCGCCGATCTCGGCGTTCGTCCGGCCGGCGGACGCGAGCCGCGCGACCGCATCCTCCTGGGGTGTGAGCCGGTCGGGGCCGTCACCCGTCTCGTGCGCGAGCACGTGCTCGCCGGTCGCCTCGAGTTCCCGACGGGCTCGCGCCGCGAACGCCGGCGCACCGACGCGTTCGAAGATCGCGAGCGCGGAACGGAGCTCGTCGCGGGCCTCGCGGCGGCGCTTCATGCGGCGCAACCACTCGCCGTACAGGAGGTGCGCGCGCGCGAGCTCGCCGGGTGCCGTGGCCCGGCCGAAGTGCTCGATCGCCTCGACGTATCGGGCCTCCGCCTGCTCCGGCTCGGCGAGCAGGGCCTCGGCCCGTGCCGAGATGCCGCGGATCCATGGCGTGCCGCTCGCCGTCGCGAATTCGGCGAGCCGATCGGCCGCGGCCCGCGCCGCCCGGACATTGCCGCTGCGTACGCCCGCCTCGACCAGGTCGGGCAGCTGCTGGTACGTCACCTGCAGGAACTCGTGCTCGACCATGGGTCGGAGGCGCTCGTAGGCGTCACGGTAGTGGCCGTCGGCGATCTCGCGGATGCTGAGACCGGTCATCGCGATCGTCCAGACGCCGGCGAATCCGGTGAGGAGCGTCGCCTCGGCGATCTGCTCGACGAGTTCGGGCGGCGCCCCCGACCAGGCGAGGTAGGACGCGTTCACGACCTGCTCCGCGTCGTAGCCGATGGCTCGGCGCAACTCGCGCACCTGCTCCACGTACCGACCGGATGCGGCGGGGTCGCCGCGGACGAGCTCGAGGAGCCCGAGTACCCACAGCGTGGTGTCGAGCACGCGCAGGTTGCCGGCCTCCGTGGCCGCACGCACCGTGCGTTCGAGCAGTTCGACGCAGGTCTGCTCGTCCCACAACGCCATCGTCAACGCGACCGCCTCGGAGCCGAGCTCGAGCAGCTGCGCGTCGTTCGAGTCCTGCAGCATCGCAACCGCTGCACGCATGATCGGCGCCGCCTCGGGGTACGGCTGCAGGATGTGCGCACCGAGGGCGCGCAACGCGAGCGACCTGCGCCCGTCGGTCACGCCGGCTCCGGTCGCGAGCCGGCGCCCGAGCGCCTGCAGGCTCCCGCTGCGCACGGTCGACTCCGAGGTGAGCTCCGCGTTGAAGGCCCCGAGCAGCGCTCGCTGCTCGAGCTCGGGCGCGCGACCGTGGAACAGGCCTGCCGCCCGCAGCAACTGCTCGGTGCCGCCGCTCACGCCTTCGGGATCGGCCACGAAGAGGGCGAGCATGGCGCGCAGCATGAGCACCCTGCCCTCGGTCACGGGGTCGAGGGCAGTCGGGTCGATTCGGTCGAGCATCTCGGTCGCGAAGCGCGCCGCACCGGCGACCGCGGCGGCCTCCGCCGCGGCGACGAGCCTCGCCTCCCGCTCTGGCCCACGGCTCGACAGATCGGCCGCGCGCGCCAGCAGTCGAGCACGCGAGACGGTGCCGCCCCGCCCGCCCGCGGCATCCGCTGCCAGTTCGAGGCGGTCGGCGACGTCGTCGTCGATGCCGAGCGTGGCCTCAGCCGCGTGCCACACCGCGAGATCGGGACGACCACGAGCCCCGGCGACCGATTCGAGCGCCTCGTGCACGCGGCGACGCTCCGTCGCGGTCATCGCGTTGTACACGGCAGCGCGGACGAGCGGATGCCGGAACCGCACGCGGTCGCGCGAAGTGGCGAGCCCTGCGCTCTCGGCCGCCCCGGAGGCATCGGCAGACACGGCGAGCCGCCGAGCGGCATCGTCGATGAGCGCGGGATCACCGGTGGACTCCGCCGCGACGATGCCGAGCCACCGACGCGTGTCGGCCGGAAGCGCTTCGACCGCGCGAAGGTACGTGGACTCCAGGCGCTGACCGATCGGAACGGGCCCGAGCCCGAGCGAGGAATCGGTGAGCTGCTGTGCGGTGAACTCCCGCGCAAGGTCGGTGAGGGCGAGCGGATTGCCACCCGTCTCCTCGGCGAATCGCATCGCGAGGTACGGGTCGACCTGATCCGTCGCCGATCGATTCAGCACCTGCACGGCCGTCTGCGGGTCGAGCCCCCCGAGCTCCAGCGAGGCGATGCCGGCGACCGCGCGATCGACCCTCGGGTCGGGGCGGGCGCTGAGCACGATCGCCACCGCCTCTGCCTTCAGCCGACGCGCGACGAACGCGAGCACCTCGAGCGACTCGGGATCGGAGAGGTGCGCGTCGTCGACGACGCACACGACTGGTTCGCGCTCTGCGGCGGCCGCGAGCAGCGACAGCATGCCGAGGCCGACGAGGTATCGGTCGGGTGGTGGCCCCTCGTCGACCCCTGCGGCGATGCGCAACGCCGATGCCTGGCGTCGCGGCAGAGCCGGTACAAGGTGCGTGAACGGCGTCCCGAGCCGCTGCAGCATTGCGTACGGCATGGCCGACTCCGCCTCGAAACCGTCGGAACGGACGACCCGCACGCCGGCGAGGTCATGCATGGCCGCTTCGAGCAGGGTCGTCTTCCCGATGCCGGCCTCGCCGCGCAGGAGCAAGGCTGAGCCGTGCCCGTTGCGCGCGGAACTCACGAGCACGGCGAGACGTTCCAATTCTTCGCCACGGCCGAGGAGCGAGGGCTGGATGTTGTCGATGGGGTTCACGGTAGTAGAGCGCTCTCAGCAAGCGCTAGACCGAATTCTCACGGGCGATCAGATCGTGAGCATGCTGCGCGCGCACGTTCGTCGACACCTCGAGGAGGCCGAGATCGCGAATCGAGAATGCTGCGGGTGCGACGAGAGTGTCGGAGGCAGCGACGAGTGGATCGTGTGGAGGGGATGACGGGAATCGAACCCGCGTGATCAGTTTGGAAGACTGAGGCTCTACCATTGAGCTACATCCCCGCGTACCCGCTCGCGGGCACTGGATCATCGTAGTACACGATGACCCCCCTCTCGTGACGCGCGCCGTGTCTGCCGCCTACCGCCGCGTCCTATCGCAGGGCCGCGATCGAGCGAATGGTGCCGCGAGCGAGCCGCAGCTGTCGTTCGTAGGTCGCGGCGAGCACGACGAGCAGCACGCCTGCGATGCCGAGCCACAGCCACCACCACACGGCCTCGTAGAGGTCGGTGATCCACGGCCAGAGCTGCACGAGGGCGTGCACGAGCAGCACGGCACCGCCGAGCAGCAGCGGCGCCTGCAGGCGCCGAACGGCGCCGAGGACCAGCACGACGACCGCGACGATTCCGAGCGTCACGATGCGCCAGAGCTGCGGATCGGTGAAGTCGGCGAAGAACGGCGGCACGAGCAGCACGCCGAGGCCGGGGCCGAGCGCCGGCCAGCTGCCGAGTTCGGGGGAGCGGCGCATGCGGAACCATCCGACGCCGATGAGCGCAACGCCGAGCGACGCGGTGACGAGGTCGAACGGGTCGAGCTGTCCGGAGAACAGCACGATCACGCCACCGAGCGTCAGCGTGCCGAGCATCGTCCAGACGAACACGGAGCCTGCGAGGGGTCTCCCCGTCGTCGCGGCCGACGCGATGCAGGCGAGTGCGAGCACAGGGAACAGCACGACCGAGCGGAGCAACGGCTCGTCGCCGTCGACGATCTCCAGCATCGTCGGCACGACGGCGATGGCGACGGATGCCGCGAGCATCACCTCTGCCAACCTGGCGAGCCGAGACGCGGTGCGCGCCCACATCACTGAGATCGTCACGCCCGCCGCGAGGGCGATGAGCGGCCAGAACTCGGCGATGAGCGCGCTGTCGGCATTGTCGGTGGCGACGGTGGCCCCGCGCACCAGACCGGCACCGGTGAACGCGACCCACCCGGTGAGCACGCCGAGCAGCCGCACGGGCACCCCCCGTGCCAGCTCGGGCAGGAACACCGAGGCGATCGCCACGACGATGCCGATCGAGACGAGCAGGAGCGCACGGAGCTCGGCCTCACCCGCGGTGCCGATGCTCGGGAGCGCCGCGATCGCCGCAGCGGTCGCGAACAGCGCGGTGCGACCCTGCGCGGGAACGCTGCCGCTCGTGCGTCGCCAGGTGATCAACCCGCCGGCGAGGGCGAGCGCGGCGGCGAGCGGCAGCGTGTACGCCTCGACGCTGACCGGGCGGTCGGCCGCGTCGACCGAGAGCCACGCCCACACCGTCGAGACGCCGAGCGCGAGGCTCACCCAGCCGAGATGCCGGGCCGGAGACTGACCGCCGATCGGATCGCCCGCGAGCGCGGCGAGCACGATCGGCACCGGCGTCAGCAGCAGGAGCACGAGCCAGAGCTCCGAGGAGCCGAATGACCCGGTGACGCCTGAGACGAGCGCGACCACCGCGACGACGCCCACGGCGACGGCCCAGACGAGCCGGGCACGGCTCGCGCGCTCGGGCACCACGTGAGCCAGTGCCGCGCCGAGCAGGGCGGCGCCCGCGATGCCGACGCCGACGGTCTCCCACCCGAACGCCTCGTCGACGACGACCGCCGAGACGAAGGCGAGCGCGAGCGGAGTCGTCGCGGCGAATGCGACGCGCAGCGCCTCGGGCGCGCCGAGACGCAACCAGAGCACCCCGGCGATGACGAAGATGCCCGCGGGCACCCAGCGCCACGAGGCATCCGTCTCGAAGGCGAGTGCCCAGATCGAGATCACGGATGCCGCGAACGGCGGCGTCACCGCGCACAGGCGATCGCTCGAGCTGCCGAAGCGCACGACCGCGGCGGCGACGAGGAGCACGGAGGAGGTGACGGCGAGCCACATCCACGGCTCGATGAGCTGCAGGTCGTCGGGAGTCTGCCAGAACGGGATGGAGAACACGGCGAAGACGAAGAGCGTCGACGCGATCGCGAGGTGCGCCGCACCGACCGCCGGTACGGCGACCGCAGGCCAGACCCGGCGCGCGATGACGCGGCCGACGATCGCGAGTGCGATCACGGTCGCCGCGACCCACGGCCACATCGTGGCGTTGGAGTAGCCCACCCACCACGCGAATGCGGCACTGGCGCTGCCGCCGACCGCGAGCGTCGCGAGCAGGCCGGGAACCGCGAGGCGATGCCGGAACGCGGCGATGACGAGCGCGCCGCCGGCGAGCACGAGGAGCAGTGCGGCAGCGATCGCGGGGCCGGGGGCGACGCAGGCGACGGCGATGCCGCTCGCGAAGGCCGCAGCGGTCGGGATCGCGGCCAGTGCTCGGCCGCGCCGCACGAGCACCGAGATGACGAGAGCGCCGGCAGCCACGACGACGGGCACGAGCACCGCGGTGAGATCGTGATCGGGGGTGCCCGGCTGCAGCTGCTCGTCGAGCTCGAGGTTCCACGGCGGCACGCTTCCGGCGAACCTCGTCCAGACGACGCTGAAGCCGAGGAACACCCCGGGAAGCACCGAGCAGGCGGCGACGGCGATCGCCGCGACCAACGCTGCGAGCGAATCCCGTGCGGCAGTGCCCGTCAGTCGCGTGCCGGCGGCGAAGACGGCGGCGACGGCACCCGCGGCCGCGGGTGCGAGCCAGAGCGAGACCTCGCTGCCGAGCTCGCCGAAGATCGCCAGGGCCGGTGCCAGCGCGAGGCTCAGGCCGAACGCCGGCGCCGCGATCCGGGCCCAGACCGCACCGAGCCCGCGCCGCAGCCGCACCGCGACCAGCGCGATCAGCCATGCGGCCGCCACCACGAGGTACCACCACAGCCGGCTCCACGCGACCTCGGGCAGCGCCCAGTACGCGGGGAGGAGGGCGAGCGCTCCGCCGACGAAGCCTGCCGCCATCACGATGGTGCGCTCGACCGTGGCGGGCAGCAGCACGGCCGCCGACCCCAGGAGGGAGACGGCGAGGAATCCGACCCAGAACGGGGTGCTGAGCTGGTCGTCGGGCGCAGCCTCGCTGGCGAGCAGGAACACGCCGACGGGAGCGAACACGGCCGCGGCGATGCCGGCGACGCGGATGCCGCTCGCCGCTCGCACGCCGACCAGCACCGCGGCGACGACGAGCAGGGCGCCGCCGAGGTAGGCCGACGTGCCGATGGTCTCGGTGCCGAACAGCATGTTGGCCCGCACGATCCACACGTCGAGGAGCAACAGCACGATGGCGACGGATGCCACGCCCTCGGCGGTGCCGGGAAGGCGGCGGGCCCTGAGCAGCCACGCGACGCCGAGCACGAGCACGCTCGCCACGGCGATGATGATCGAGCGCACCTCGAGGGACGCGACGAGGTAGGCGACGAAGAGGAACACGATCGCCGTGATGGAGATGAGCACGACGCCGAGCGTCAGGAGCAGCACCTGCACGCCCGAGCGTCCGGAGCGAGGCGCGGCGACCGGCGCGGTCGCGCCCGCGGGTGCCGGAGCAGAGGCCTGGAGCTGCTGGGGGATCGGGGTCGGGGTCGGAGTCACTGCCGGAGTCGGCGGCACTGGTACCGGCACCGACAGCACCGGCGGCGCCTGGGCCGGAACCATCGCGGGGGAGGGCGACGGCGTCGCCGCCGCAACGGGAGCAGCATGCGCCGCGGCATCCGTCACGCTCGCTGCCGCCTGGCGGACGCGGGAGGTCTGCGCCTCGCGCATCGTCGAGATGAGCGACTGCCGGTCGGCTTCGCGATCGTGCAGTGCGCGACCGGCGGCGAGCAGCTCGCCCGCGGCGGGCACCGAGAGGTCGAGTCCGCAGGTGCCGCACACCGCGCTGCGCAGCGCGCTGAAGCAGGAGGGGCAGAGCGTCGTGTCGATCAGTTGCGCGGGGTCTGACGGCCAGCGTCGGAGGTCGCGGGCATCGGCGGGTTGCTCGGGCATGGCCACACTCTGCCACGGTCGCGAGCGCCAGCGGTGGATCATCCACAACTCGGTGTCGGGCGCCCGAACCCGGGATGCACAGCAGGGGCCTCACGCTGTGCAGTAGACTTTCTGGGGTCCATCCGTCTGACGCATGCTTTCGCATGCCCGCACGGCTGAATCGACGAGTTGAGTCGCGACTCGGGGCGTAGCTCAGCTTGGTAGAGCGCCCGCTTTGGGAGCGGGAGGTCGCAGGTTCGAATCCTGTCGCCCCGACGAGTTCCAGGACTCGACACGAACTTCCACACAACAGGAGAACTTCCACATGCCGACCACTTCGGTTGAGAAGCTGAGCCCCACTCGCGCCAAGCTCACCATCTCGGTGACGCCCGAGGAGCTGAAGCCCAGCATCGCCCACGCGTACGAGCACATCGCCGAGCAGATCAACGTGCCCGGTTTCCGCAAGGGCAAGGTGCCGCCGCCCATCGTCGACCAGCGCGTCGGCAAGGGCGCCGTGCTCGAGCACGCCGTCAACGAGGGCCTCGACGGGTTCTACCGCGCCGCCGTCGCCGAGCACGAGCTGCGCCCCCTCGGTCGCCCCGAGGCCGACATCGTCGAGTGGCCCAGCGACAAGGACTTCTCGGGCGACCTGCTGCTCGCCATCGAGGTCGACGTGCGCCCCGAGATCGAGCTGCCCGCCTACGAGGGCATCGAGCTCACGGTCGACTCCGTCGAGGTCGCCGACGACGAGGTCGCCGAAGAGCTCGACCGCCTGCGCAGCCGCTTCGGCACGCTCATCACGGTCGACCGCCCCGCCAAGACCGGTGACTTCGTCACCCTCGACCTCGTCGCCAAGATCGACGACAACGAGGTCGACACCGCCAGCGGCATCTCGTACGAGCTCGGCTCGGGCGACCTGATCGAGGGCATCGACGAGGCCCTCGACACGCTCTCCGCAGGCGAGACCACCACCTTCGCGTCGAAGCTCCTGGGCGGCGACCACGAGGGCGAGACCGCTGAGATCACCGTCACCGTCTCCGCTGTGAAGGAGCGCGAGCTCCCCGCAGCCGACGACGACTTCGCGCAGATCGCGAGCGAGTTCGACACGCTCGTCGAGCTGACCGACAGCCTCAAGGAGCAGGTCGCGCGCAACAAGTCGTTCGGTCAGGGCAGCCAGGCCCGCGACCTCCTCGTCGACAAGCTCCTCGAGCTCGTCGAGGTTCCCGTCGCGCAGGCCGTCATCGACGACGAGGTGCACCGTCACCTCGAGAACGAGAACCGCCTCGAAGACGACGAGCACCGCGCAGAGGTCGCCGAGTCGAGCGAGAAGGCGTTCAAGACGCAGATCCTGCTCGACACGATCGCCGAGGCCGAGAAGGTCCAGGTCAGCCAGGACGAGCTGACCCAGTACCTCGTGCAGGGCGCAGCCCAGTACGGCATGGACCCGAACGAGTTCGTGCAGATCCTCAGCCAGAACGGTCAGATCCCCGCCATGGTCGGCGAGGTCGCGCGCAACAAGGCGCTCGCGATCGCGCTCGGCAAGGCGAGGGTGTCGGATGCCGCGGGCAAGCCCGTCGACCTCTCCGAGTTCACCGCCGTCGCCGCTGCCGAGGCTGAGGCCGAAGCAGAGGTCGTCGACGAGGCTGAAGAGATCGTCGAAGAGGCCGAGGCCGCCGAGAAGCCCGCGCCGAAGAAGCGCGCGCCGAAGAAGGCCGCCGCTGCCGACGAGGCCGCCGACGCTGCTGAGAAGCCCGCGCCGAAGAAGCGCGCAACGAAGAAGGCCGACGCCGAGTAATTCGGTGATCGAACGGTGAAGGGGTCGGGCGTTTCGCCCGGCCCCTTCCCGCATTCACGGGAGGTACGTGCATGAGCGACTGGCAGCAGCGGGTCGACGCGGTCTGGGCGTCGGCCCACGAGCTCGGCGACCACGAGGTGATCCGCCGCATCGACGCCCTCGCGGCAGAACGCCCGGCGGGTGACCCGATCGCGATCTTCGAGCGCGCCGGCGCTCGCGACTCGGCGGGCCTCGAGGCCGAGGCGGAGCCGCTCTATCGGCAGGCCATCGCGGGCGGGCTCTCGGGCTCCGAACGCATTCAGGCGCACGTGCAGCTCGCATCGACGATCCGCAACCTCGGGCGCCCGCTCGAGGCGATCGCCATGCTCGACGAGATCGAGCCCGAGTCCGGAGAACTGCGCGACGCCGTCGTCGCGTTCCGCGCCCTTGCACGGGTCGATGCGGGCGACGCGCGGCTCGCGGCATCCGAGGCCCTCGCAGCCCTCGCCCCGCACCTGCAGCGGTACCGGGTGTCGCTCGCCGCATACGCTGCAGAGCTCGCGGCATCCGCCTAGGGCGAACAGCCCCGTTCGCGCGCGTTGCACCGGATAGATTCGAGTGAACGCGACAACGGAAACGGAGCGACACATGGCCGAACCGACACCAGGCACCGGTGTTTTCGATCGACTGCTGAAGGACCGCATCATCTGGCTTGGCTCCGAGGTGCGCGACGACAACGCGAACGAGATCGCGGCGAAGCTGCTGCTGCTCGCCGCCGAAGATGCCAAGAAAGACATCTACCTCTACGTGAACTCGCCCGGCGGATCGATCACGGCCGGCATGGCGATCTACGACACCATGCAGTTCGTGCCGAACGACATCGTCACCGTCGGCATCGGCATGGCCGCCTCCATGGGGCAGCTGCTCCTGACGGCCGGCACCAAGGGCAAGCGATACATCACCCCCAACGCCCGCGTGCTGCTGCACCAGCCGCACGGCGGCTTCGGCGGCACGGCGAGCGACATCCAGACGCAGGCGCAGCTCATCCTCGACATGAAGAAGCGACTCGCGGAGATCACGGCGGCGCAGACGGGCAAGACCGTCGAGCAGATCAACGCCGACGGCGACCGCGACCGCTGGTTCAACGCGCAGGAGGCCCTCGAGTACGGCTTCGTCGACCACATCCGCGAATCGGCCCTCGACGTGGCCGGCGGCGGCGGAACCCAGGCGTAGGCACTCGAGAGAAGAGAGAACGAGCGAATGAACATCCCTGCTTTCGGTGGCACCGCCTTCAACGGCGTCCAGGCACCGGGCTCGCGCTACATCCTGCCGAGCTTCGAGGAGCGCACGGCCTACGGCTACAAGCGCCAAGACCCCTACGCCAAGCTGTTCGAGGACCGCATCATCTTCCTCGGCGTGCAGGTCGACGACGCATCCGCCGACGACATCATGGCGCAGCTGCTCGTGCTGGAGTCGATGGACCCCGACCGCGACATCATCCTCTACATCAACTCGCCCGGTGGCTCCTTCACTGCCATGACCGCGATCTACGACACGATGCAGTACATCCGTCCGCAGATCCAGACGGTCGTGCTCGGCCAGGCCGCCTCGGCCGCCGCGGTGATCGCGGCAGCCGGCACGCCGGGCAAGCGCCTCGCACTGCCGAACGCCCGTGTGCTCATCCACCAGCCCGCCATGGGCGAGGCAGGTCACGGCCAGGCGTCCGACATCGAGATCCAGGCCGCCGAGATCATGCGCATGCGCTCGTGGCTCGAGGAGACGCTGTCGCGTCACTCGAACCGCACGCCCGAGCAGGTGCACACCGACATCGACCGCGACAAGATCCTGTCGGCGAGCGAAGCGCTCGAGTACGGTCTCATCGACCAGGTGCTCAGCTCGCGCAAGAGCCTGCCGGCGATCACGCGATAACGCGCCGCACCGTGAACGCGGCGGATGACTGGCTGCACGAAAGCCGGGCCATCCGCCGCGTTTCGCTGTCTCCGGATGCCGCGATCGACCGTGTCGCCTGGCCCGCGAGCATTCCGGCGATCGACCAGCTGATCGGCGACGGCGGCATCGAGTTCTCGCCGGGCCTGACGTTTCTGGTGGGCGAGAACGGCAGCGGCAAGTCCACGCTGCTCGAGGGCATCGCCATGGCCTACGGGCTGCCGCCCGAGGGCGGCAGCAGCAACGGCGGCACATCGACCCGGCCGAGCGAGTCGCCGCTCGCGGAGTGGCTGCGCATCGAGCGCAGCCCGTCGGCGCCGAGGTGGGGGTTCTTCCTCCGGTCCGAGACGATGCACGGCTACTACAGCTACCTCGAGGGGCTGCCCGACAGCCCCGATCGGCATCTGCACTCGCTCAGCCACGGCGAGTCCTTCAACGACCTGCTCGACAACAAGCTGAACCACCCGCGTTACCGGGCGGGGCTCGTGTGCCTCGACGAGCCCGAAGCGGCGCTCTCGTTCTCATCGATCCTCGGGTGGATCGCGGGCCTCGACCGCATGGTCGCCCGCGGCACCCAGATCATCTGCGCGACGCACTCGCCGGTGCTGGCGTCCGTGCCGGGCGCCACCATTCTCGAACTGGGGGAGTGGGGCATCCGCGAGACGAGCTGGGAGGAGCTCGAACTCGTCGCCCACTGGCGCGGGTATCTCGACGATCCGCGGCGCTACCTCCGCCACCTCCTCGACTGAACGTCCCGGTTCGCGTCCCGCGAACGACCGAGCGTGTCGAATCCCGCGCGCTACCCTCGATCGGCCCGATCTCGGGCTAGGCTCGGAACAGATTCGTCGACAGGGAGGGTTTCGATGGCACGCATCGGAGAGAGCGCCGACCTGCTCAAGTGCTCGTTCTGCGGAAAGAGCCAGAAGCAGGTGCAGCAGCTCATCGCCGGACCCGGCGTCTACATCTGCGACGAGTGCGTGGAGCTCTGCAACGAGATCATCGAGGAGCGCCTCGCCGAGGCCGGCGAGACCGAGGCCGGCGAGTTCGAACTGCCGAAGCCGAAGGAGATCTTCGGCTACCTCGAGGAGTACGTCATCGGCCAAGAGGCCGCGAAGAAGGCGCTCGCCGTCGCGGTCTACAACCACTACAAGCGCGTTCGCGCTCGCACGGCACTCACTTCGGCCGACGCCCGTGACGACGTCGAGCTCTCGAAGTCCAACATCCTGCTCATCGGCCCCACGGGGTGCGGCAAGACCTATCTCGCGCAGACGCTCGCGAAGCAGCTCAACGTGCCGTTCGCCGTCGCCGACGCCACCGCGTTGACCGAGGCCGGATACGTCGGCGAAGACGTCGAGAACATCCTGCTGAAGCTGATCCAGGCCGCCGACTTCGACGTGAAGCGCGCCGAGACGGGCATCATCTACATCGACGAGGTCGACAAGATCGCCCGCAAGGCCGAGAACCCGTCGATCACGAGGGATGTCTCGGGCGAGGGCGTGCAGCAGGCGCTGCTCAAGATCCTCGAGGGCACGGTCGCATCAGTGCCGCCGCAGGGCGGCCGTAAGCACCCGCACCAGGAGTTCATCCAGATCGACACGACGAACGTGCTGTTCATCGTCGCCGGCGCCTTCGCCGGGCTCGAGGACATCATCTCGTCGCGCGCCGGCAAGCGCGGCATCGGGTTCGGAGCACCGCTGCACAACAAGGAGGACGAAGCCGACATCTTCAGCGAGGTCCTCCCCGAAGACCTCCACAAGTTCGGCCTCATCCCCGAGTTCATCGGCCGTCTCCCCGTCGTCGCGACGGTGACGCCGCTCGACCGCGAGGCGCTCATGGAGATCCTCACGGTGCCGCGCAACGCGCTCGTGCGCCAGTACCAGCGCATGTTCGAACTCGACGGCGTCGAGCTCGACTTCGAAGAGGAGGCGCTGCAGGCGATCGCCGACCTCGCGGTGCTGCGACAGACGGGCGCCCGCGGGCTCCGCGCGATCATGGAGGAGGTGCTCGGACCCATCATGTTCGAGGTGCCGTCCTCCACGGGTGTCGCCCGCGTCGTCGTCACGAAGGCCGCGGTGCTCGACAACGCCGCGCCCACGATCGTGCCGCACGCCAAGCAGCGTCGCACCGAGAAGTCGGCATAGCCCGGGCCGAGAGCGAGCGCCGCCCATCTTCCACACCGTCGTCGCGGGCGTCATCGCGGCCATCACCGGATTCGCGAGTTCCTTCGCCCTGGTGATCGCGGGGCTGGTCGCCGTCGGTGCCACGGAGACGCAGGCGGCCTCGGGGCTGTTCGCGCTCTGCATCGCGACCGGACTGCTCTGCATCGTGCTGCCGCTCATCACGCGCATGCCGGTGTCGTTCGCCTGGTCCACGCCCGGTGCGGCCCTCCTCGTGGCCGCGGCAGCGACCACGCAACAGTTCGCCGCTGCGATCGGCGCGTTCATCGTGTGCGGCGTGCTCATCGTGCTCGCGGGTCTCTGGCCCGCCCTCGGCCGGGCGATCACGAGCATCCCGAAGCCGATCGCCAGCGCGATGCTCGCCGGCATCCTCTTCCCGATCTGCGTGGCACCGGTGTTCGCTGCGGTCGAGCAGCCGGCGATCGCCGTGCCCATGGTGCTCGTGTGGCTGCTCCTCGCTCGCCTCGCGCCGCGCTGGGCGGTGCCCGCGGCGATGCTGGTCGCGGTGATCGGCATCGCCGTGCTCGCGGGGCCCGCGGTGCTCGCCAGCGAGGCCGTGCGACCGCAGCTGCAGTTCGTGGCTCCCGTCTTCGATCCGTTCGTGATCGTGAGCCTCGGCCTCCCGCTCTTCATCGTGACGATGGCCGGGCAGAACGTGCCGGGATTCGCCGTGATGTCGACGTTCGGCTATCGCCTGGCGCCGAGGCCGGTGCTCGTCGCCTCGGGCGTCGCCTCGGTCGGCGCGGCGTTCGCCGGCGGTCACGCGCTGAACCTCGCCGCGATCACGGCGGCGATCATGGCGAGCCCCGAGTCGAACCCCGACCCCCGTCGGCGCTGGGTCGCGACGTTCACCTCGGGCATCGTCTACCTCGTGCTCGGAGCCGGCGCGGGTCTCGCCGCCGCGGTGGTGCAGGCGTCGCCGCCGATCATCATCACCGCCGTCGCAGGCCTCGCACTGCTCGGAGCCATGGTCACCGCGTTGACCGGCGCGCTCGAAGACCCGCGTCAGCGCATCACCGCCATCGGCACCTTCCTCGTGACCGCGTCGGGGGTCGCCGTGATCGGCATCGGCTCCGCGTTCTGGGGTCTCGTCGTGGGTGGGGTGCTCATGCTCTGGTTGGGGCGAGGCGCGTCCGCCCCCGTCGCCACCGCACCCTCCCCAGAGGCCGCAGCACCCCATTCGGGCGGCGGCGAGCACGATCGCGATACGGAATCCGCGTAAGTCAGTCGAAGACGCGCACGAGCTCCCAGCGGTCGTCGCGGAGACGCACGTCGAAGACGTGCGTCTCGCCATCATCGGCGCTCGCCTGGAATCGCCAGCCGGTGATCTGCAGTGGGGGGCGCCCGGGGGACACGTCGTAGCGAGCCACCGGAGTCCACCAGTCGCACGGGCCGACAAGAGTCGTCGGCGTATCGCTCACGCGGAACCGACGTGACCGCCACACCAGTCGCTCGGGGCGGCCGTCGTCGCTGGTCCACAGCTCGACGTACTCCTGCACGAGCGACATGGGCACCTCACCGATTCGAATGTATGTTCGATGGTATCACCGGGTACCGGCAGACGAAACGCCGCCGTGCGCGATGCACGGCGGCGTTCGACGGGTGGGGTGCCGCTCAGGCCAGGTCGTCGTCGGTGCGTGCGCCGAAGACGATCTCGTCCCAGCTCGGCATCGATGCGCGGCCCTTCTTGGCGCCGCCGCGGGCGCCGGAGTTGCTCGAGACGCCCTTGCCGCCCCAGATGCTGCGCGCGGCGGTGCCGGGCTTCTCCTCGGGCTGTTCGGGCTCGGGGGCCTCCTGCACGGGTGCCGCGGCGGGCGCCGCCTGCGGGCGTTCGGGCTCGCCGCTCGCCGCCTCGCGTTCGCCGCGTCGACGGCGCAGTGCCTCGAGCAGGTCGGCCGTCTCGCCGAGCGTCTGCTTCGGTTCATCCGCTCGCTTGATCGCTGCGCGGGCCACGGCGGGGCTCGAGGCCTGCGGCGTGCGCGCGTACGGAAGCGGCTCGAGGTGGGGCGCCGTGTCGAAGTCGCCGTGCTCGGGCTCCTCGAACGTGAAGGCGCCGCTGTCGAAACGGGACTCCTCGGACTCGGGGCCGACGGCGCGGAGGCGGGGGATGAGCCCGCCCTTCATCTCGCCCTGCTGCGAGAGCGTGACCGCCTCTGAGTTCAGCGGCTGCAGCGCCTGCTTCCGGGGCTCGAAGCTCCAGCGGGCGTCGTGGTCGATGGTCTCGGCGGTGAACTCGAGCTTGATGATCCAGCCGCGCTCCTCGTCCTTCCAGCTCGCCCAGCGTTCGCCATGGGCGCCGAGCTGCGCGAGCCGCTCGCGGATGACGCCGCCGAACGACGGCGGCTCGTCGGCCGGCTCGGTCTCGGTGGTGACGTGCACGGGCACGGCGAGTGCCGAGGTGACCATGTGTTCGCGCTCAGCGAGCACCGGGCCCTCGAAGCGGCGGAGGTAGTCGATCGACGCGCCGGTGACCTGCGCGACCTCCTCGGCGGACATTCCTGCACGAATGTGCGCCTGCACCTCGCGGGGCGAGGGTTTCGGTCCGACATGCTGTTCGGGTTGCGCCTGACGGATGCGGGACTGCAGCACCTCGTCGATCTCGATTCGGAAGCGCGCTCCATCGTCGGAAGCGGCGAGCAACGCGCCGTTCTCGACTCCGATTACCTTGAGTTCTTGCATCGCGACAAGCCCTTCCGTGCTTTCGTCTCCGCCCAAGGATGCCACGTCCGCATGTGTGCTCGTGGGAATAGGGCGGGCGCGCCGGAAGTTGAGCACGTAGCAGCTGTGGAAACGCTGCAAAAGTGGTTTGCTAACGCCACCGATTTGATGCAGACTATGGCCGCCGAATCATCGGCGATGAAGAAATGGATGGGAATGGCAACGGATTACGACGCACCGAGGAAGACCGAAGACGACTCCGAGTCGATCGAGGCCCTCAAGGAGCGCGTCCCCGACAAGATGTCGGGCGTAGTGGATGTCGATGACGCCGATAACCCCGGCGGGTTCGACCTCGCTGGTGCCGATCTCTCCGACGTCGAACTCGACGTCGTGGTGCTTCCGCCCCAAGCCGACGAGTTCACCTGCGTGAACTGCTTCCTCGTGAAGCACCGTTCGCAGATGGACCACGAGACGAAGCTCGGACCGATCTGCTTGGAGTGCGCGTCCTAGACGCCCGGCTCAGTACGTTCAGGCCGTCGCGATCCATTGATCGCGGCGGCCAGTTCTTTCGGATGACGCGTCGAGACCAGCCAGTACGGCGTCGGGTCCGACGGGTCGGTGATCGGCACCCGCACGACGGGCTGCACCCAGCCGCGGATCACGAGGAACGCCCGCGCGTCGAGGCCCGTGCCGCGTTCGACGCGAGCCGCGGCATCCGTCGCACCGGTCGCGATGCCGGTGTCCGCCAGCGCGATCGACGCGCGCCCCGCCCGGAGTCGGCCGTCCGCCACCTCGACCACGGGCGCGGTGAAACTGAGCGCTGCGACCGTCGCGCCGTACAGGATCACTCCGGTCGCGATGCCGGCGGGCATCGAGACGGGCGCCAGCACCAGGATGCTGGAGGGGATCAGCAGCAGGCTGACGATGTAGATCCACGGCGTCGGCCAGAGTTTCTCGCGGTAGTCGGGCATGGCTCTATTCGACCAGACTTCTGCACTACCCTCGAACAGTGACCGATTCCGTCGATGTGCTGATCACCGCAGACCGCGTGCCGAACTACGCCCATCCGGGCGACGCGGGCGCCGATCTCCACGCTTCCGAGGCCGTCGTGCTCGGCCCCGGTGAGCGGGCCACGGTGGGCACCGGCGTAGCGATCGCGCTGCCCGACGGCTACGTCGGCTTCGTCGTGCCGCGTTCGGGCCTCGCCTTCAAGCACGGCATCACGATCGTCAACGCGCCCGGCACCATCGATGCCGGCTACCGCGGCGAGATCAAGGTCGCACTGTTGAACACCGACGCCCGCGAGGCGCACACGATCGAGGTCGGCGACCGCATCGCCCAGATCATCGTGATGCCGGTGAGCCGCGCTCGATTCGTCGAGGTCGAGCGGCTGCCCGGCAGCCTGCGGGGCGAGGCAGGATTCGGCTCCACCGGTTTCGGGGAGCACAAGTCAGGAGTGAACGCGTGAGCGACATCGAAACCGGCGACATCCCCGCCGAACAGCCCAAGTCCGCCCCCGAAGACCGCGCCGAAGCGGGTCCCTTCGATGAGGCCGAGGCGAACCCGGTCCGCCCCTACGTCGATCTCGGCGGAGTGAAGGTGCTGCCGCGCGACGGACTCCACCTCCGCCTCGAGGTCGAGGAGGGCACGAAGCGCGTCGTTGCGATCGGACTCGACTACGCGAACTCGACCCTGCAGGTGCAGCCGTTCGCCGCGCCGCGCTCGAGCGGTCTCTGGCATGAGATCCGTGCGCAGATCGCCGACCAGATCGCCCGTCAGGGTGGCACGACCACCGTGCGCGAGGGTTCGTTCGGACCCGAGCTGCTCGCCCAGATCCCCGTCGCGGCGGGTGAGGGCCAGCCGGGGCAGATGCGCCTCGCGCGCTTCATCGGCGTCGACGGACCGCGCTGGTTCCTCCGCGGCGTGATCGCCGGCGAGGCCGCCGTCGATCCGGCTGCGGCGGCGAAGGTCGAAGACCTCTTCCGTTCGATCGTCGTCGTGCGCGGCAGTACTCCGATGCCGCCGCGCGACCTCATTCCGCTGCGCATGCCCGCGTCCTCCGCGGGTGCGCCCACGGTGTGACCGCGATGACGAACGCCGACGGTTCGTCGAGCGCCGGTGACGGCGAGCGAGCGGATGACGCGGCGGACCGCTCGGCCGAAGCGGACGGCACCCCCGGCACGGCCGACGAGACCGGCACGGCCGGCGAGTTCGGTCGGCAGTTCGCCGCAGCAGCGGAGAAGAGCGGTCTCGGCGCGCTCGCGCGCGACGAGAAGCTGAGCGGTCGCGACCTCCTCACCGCGGTCGGCGGCGTGCGCGGCATCCTCGAGGCGCTGCTGCCCGGCCTGGTGTTCCTCATCGTCTACAGCGGGCTCACGAGCTTCGCCGGGCAAGACCCCCAGACGGCGCTCGTACCCGCCCTCGCGGCATCCGTCGGTCTCGCCGTCGTGTTCACGGCCGCCCGCCTCGTGACCAAGGGGCAGCCGACCCAGGCCATCGCCGGGCTCGTCGGCGTGCTCGCCTCCGCGGCGCTGGCGCTCTGGTCGGGCGACGCGCGCGACAACTACGTGATCGGCTTCTACACGAACGCCGCCTACGCGCTCGCCCTGACGGTGTCGCTCTTCGTGGGCTGGCCCGCGATCGGCCTGATCGTCGGATTCCTCATGGGCGACGGCGTCGCGTGGAAGCAGGACAAGCGCAAGTACCGGGCCGCCCAGTTCCTGACGCTCGTCTGGATCGGGCTGTTCGTCGCGCGTCTCGCGGTGCAACTGCCCTTCTATCTCGCCGACAACGTCGAGGCGCTCGGCGCCACCCGTCTGATCATGGGCGTGCCGCTCTACGCGCTCGTGCTGGTCTTCTCCTGGCTCGTCGTACGGGCGATCTACCCGTCATCCGCTCGCTCCGGCGAGTGATAGAGTTATCTCGACGTCAAGATAAATCCGCACACCGTGCGAGGCCTGTCGGCGGGCGAGTGGCTTAGGTTACCCTTGCTGGAACAGCCCCATGTCTGACGGAGAAGATGGAGTGCCGCCTGCATGTCCGGCGGCACCCGCGAAGGAGAGGACATCGTGTCTGCAGTGAACAGTTTCGGGGCGAAGGACACGCTCCGCGTCGGTGATGAGTCCTACGAGATCTTCCGGCTCGACACCGTGCCGGGCCATGAGAAGCTTCCGTTCAGCCTGAAGGTGCTGCTCGAGAACCTCCTGCGCACCGAAGACGGCAAGAACGTCACCAAGGAGCAGATCGAGGCGCTCGGCTCGTGGGTCCCCACCGCCGAGCCCGACACCGAGATCCAGTTCACGCCGGCGCGCGTCGTGATGCAGGACTTCACCGGTGTTCCCTGCATCGTCGACCTCGCCACCATGCGCGAGGCGGTCGTCGCCCTCGGCGGCGACCCCAACAAGATCAACCCGCTCGCACCCGCAGAGATGGTCATCGACCACTCGGTGATCGCCGACCTCTTCGGCACCGAGAACGCGCTCGAGCGCAACGTCGAGATCGAATACGAGCGCAACGGCGAGCGCTACCAGTTCCTCCGCTGGGGCCAGACCGCGTTCGACGACTTCAAGGTCGTGCCGCCGGGCACCGGCATCGTGCACCAGGTCAACATCGAACACCTCGCGAAGGTCACCTTCACCCGCGAGGTCGGGGGAGTCCTCCGCGCCTACCCCGACACCTGCGTCGGCACCGACTCGCACACCACCATGGTCAACGGCCTCGGCGTGCTGGGCTGGGGCGTCGGCGGCATCGAGGCCGAGGCGGCCATGCTCGGCCAGCCCGTCTCGATGCTCATCCCCAAGGTCGTCGGCTTCAAGCTCTCGGGCGAGATCCCCACGGGTGTCACTGCGACCGACGTCGTGCTCACGATCACCGACATGCTCCGCAAGCACGGCGTGGTCGGCAAGTTCGTCGAGTTCTACGGCTCGGGCGTGGCATCCGTGCCGCTCGCCAACCGCGCCACCATCGGCAACATGAGCCCCGAGTTCGGCTCGACCGCCGCCATGTTCCCCATCGACGACGTCACCCTCGACTACCTGCGCCTCACCGGCCGCAGCGACGAGCAGATCGCGCTCGTCGAGGCGTACTCGAAGGTCCAGAAGCTCTGGCACGACGCCGACAGCGAGCCCGAGTTCAGCGAGTACATGGAACTCGACCTCTCGACCGTCGTTCCGTCGATCGCCGGCCCGAAGCGTCCGCAAGACCGCATCGAGCTCTCCGAGTCCAAGAACGCGTTCGAGAGGGACCTGCTGAACTACGCGACGGTCGACCACGACCTCGTCGACCTCGAGGGCGCCGAGTCCTTCCCGGCATCCGACCCGCCCGGAAACTCGCCCGAAGACGAGTACAGCCACCACGAGCACCACCACAAGAGCCACGCTCCGGCGACGGCCTCGAAGCCGACGGATGTCACGCTCGGCACCGGTGAGCAGTTCGTGCTCGACCACGGTGCCGTCGCGATCGCGGCGATCACCTCGTGCACGAACACCTCGAACCCGTCGGTCATGCTCGCTGCCGGCCTCCTCGCGCGCAACGCGGCGAAGAAGGGCCTGAAGGCCAAGCCGTGGGTCAAGACCACCCTGGCTCCGGGCTCGAAGGTCGTCACCGACTACTACGAGAAGGCCGGCCTCACCGACGACCTCGAGGCCCTCGGCTTCTACACGGTCGGCTACGGCTGCACCACCTGCATCGGCAACTCGGGCCCGCTGCTCGACGAGATCTCGGCCGCGGTCAACGACTCCGACCTCGCCGTCACCGCGGTGCTCTCGGGCAACCGCAACTTCGAGGGTCGCATCAACCCCGACGTGAAGATGAACTACCTCGCGAGCCCGCCGCTCGTGATCGCGTACGCCCTCGCCGGTTCGATGAACTTCGACTTCGAGGTCGACTCGCTCGGCAAGGACACCGACGGCAACGACGTCTTCCTGAAGGACATCTGGCCCGACGCCGCCGAGGTGCAGTACACGATCGACACGTCGATCAACAAGGACATGTTCGTCACGCAGTACGCCGGCGTGTTCGACGGCGACGAGCGCTGGCGCTCGCTCGAGACGCCGACCGGTGCGACCTTCGAGTGGGACGCCGAGTCGACGTATGTGCGCAAGCCCCCGTACTTCGACGGCATGACCATGGAGACCACGCCCGTCACCGACATCGTCGGCGCACGCGTGCTCGCCAAGCTCGGCGACTCGGTCACGACCGACCACATCAGCCCCGCCGGTTCGATCAAGGCCGACAGCCCGGCCGGTCACTACCTGACCGAGCACGGCGTCGACCGCAAGGACTTCAACTCGTACGGCTCGCGTCGCGGCAACCACGAGATCATGATCCGCGGCACGTTCGCGAACATCCGCCTGAAGAACCAGCTCCTCGACGGCGTCGAGGGCGGGTACACGCGGGACTTCACCCAGGCCGACGCGCCCCAGTCGTTCATCTACGACGCGAGCCAGAACTACCAGGCTCAGGGCACTCCGCTCGTCATCTTCGGCGGCAAGGAATACGGCTCCGGCTCGTCGCGCGACTGGGCGGCGAAGGGTACGAGCCTGCTCGGCGTCAAGGCCGTCATCACTGAGAGCTTCGAGCGCATCCACCGCTCGAACCTCATCGGCATGGGCGTCGTGCCGCTGCAGTTCCCCGCGGGCGAGAGCTGGGCGTCGCTCGGCCTCGACGGCACCGAGGTCGTCTCGATCTCGGGTCTCGAGCAGCTGAACGAAGGCGTCACGCCGAAGACCGTGCATGTCGTGGCCACGCCGAGCGAGCACTCCGCCGCCGGCAAGGCGACCGTCGAGTTCGACGCGGTCGTCCGCATCGACACGCCGGGTGAGGCGGACTACTACCGCAACGGCGGCATCCTGCAGTACGTGCTGCGTTCGCTCGTCTAGACGCTCGCAAGAGATTCGGGGGCGGTCGGCTTGGTGCCGATCGCCCTCTTGTCTGCCCTGCTTCGCAGGAAGCCCGGCGTAGACTCGTTCCGTTCGGCGGCACTGCCCGCGACCCTCCGGAGGCAAGACGCATGACACTGCTCGAGACCATTTCGGGACCTCGTGATCTCGACGCGCTGAGTCCCGAACAGCTCGACCAGCTGGCACGCGAGATCCGCGAGTACCTCGTGGAGTCCGTGTCGAAGACCGGCGGGCACCTCGGCCCGAACCTCGGCGTCGTCGAGATGACGATCGCCATCCACCGCGTGTTCGAGTCGCCGCGCGACGCGATCGTCTTCGACACCGGGCACCAGTCGTACGTGCACAAGCTCCTGACGGGCCGGCGCGACCTCTCGACGATCCGCAAGACGGGTGGTCTCGCCGGGTACCCGCAGCGCTCCGAGTCCGAGCACGACATCGTCGAGAGCTCGCACGCGTCGAGCTCGCTGTCATGGGCCGACGGCATCTCCAAGGCCTTCGAGATGACCGGCCAAGACGACCGTCACGTGGTCGCGGTCGTCGGTGACGGCGCCCTCACCGGCGGCATGACGTGGGAAGCGCTCAACAACATCTCCGACGACAACACGCGAAAGCTCATCGTCGTCGTCAACGACAACGGTCGTTCGTACGCCCCGACGATCGGCGGCATGGCGCGCTTCCTCAACACCGTGCGCACGAAGCAGACCTACCGCAACCTGCACCTCTCGAGTCGGCGTGCGTTCGACCGGCTCGGCGCCCCGGCCAGCGCGTTCTACCGCGGCGTCCGCGGCGGCCTGCACGGCTTCCTCAGCCGCTTCACCGACAACGAGGCGCTCTACTCGAACCTCGACATCAAGTACATCGGCCCCATCGACGGTCATGACGAGCGCGCCATGGAGGCCGCACTTCGCCAGGCCAAGGCCTACGGGGCCCCGGTCATCGTGCATGCGATCACCGACAAGGGTCGCGGCTACGAGCCCGCCCTGCGCGACGCGGCCGATCAGTTCCACGCGGTCGGCCAGATCGACCCCGAGACCGGTGAGTCGCTCGAGACCGCTTCGGCGCCGTCGTGGACGAGCGTCTTCGCCGACGAACTCGTGCACCTCGCCGAGAGCAACGAGCGGCTCGTCGGCATCACTGCGGCGATGCTCCGACCCACCGGGCTTCACCGCATGGCCGAACGGTTCCCGAGCCGTGTCTTCGACGTCGGCATCGCCGAACAGCACGCCGCGACATCCGCTGCCGGCCTCGCCTTCGGCGGGCTGCATCCGGTGGTCGCCGTGTACGCGACGTTCATGAACCGCGCCTTCGACCAGGTGCTCATGGATGTCGCACTGCACAAGGCGGGCGTGACCTTCGTGCTCGACCGCGCCGGCGTCACCGGCCCCGACGGCCCGAGCCACCACGGCGTGTGGGATCTCTCGATCCTGCAGGTCGTGCCGGGCATCCGCATCGCCGCACCGCGAGACTCGGTGCGTCTCGTCGAAGAGCTCGGCGAGGCCGTGACGGTCGACGACGCGCCGACCGTCATCCGCTTCCCGAAGGGCACCGTCGGCGTCGACTTCGACGCCGTGCGGCGCACCGACGACGGCGTCGACGTGCTCGCCGAGTCCGAGCGCAAAGACGTGCTCATCGTCACGGTGGGCCCGATGGCCGACACCGGACTGCAGGTGGCCGAGCGTCTCGAGGCGCAGGGCATCGGCGCCACCGTGGTCGACCCCCGCTGGGTCGTTCCGGTGCCGCGCAGCATCATCGACCTGGCCGCCGAACACCGCATCGTCGTGAGCATCGAAGACGGGATCCGGGTCGGCGGCATCGGCACGCGAATCCGCCAGGATCTGCGTGAGGCGGGCGTCGACACGGCGGTGACCGAGCTCGGCCTGCCCGATGAGTTCCTCGACCACGGCTCGCGCTCCGACATCCTCGAGCGAGTGGGGCTCACCCCGCAGCACATCGCACGCGACGTCACCGCCATGGTGCTCGGCTCGAAGCTGCCGCACGCGCGCGGTGCCGGCGCCGAAGCGGGCGTCTCGACCGACACGAGCCCGCAGCCGCGCGTCTGACGCTCTCCCGGCGTCAACCCGTGCGGTAGACGTGCTCGACCGCGCCGTTCGGGAACGGCGTCGTTCGGACGAGCGTGAAGCGCGGGGTCGCCGTGGCGACGGGCAGGAGCGGTCTGCCACGCCCGAGTGCCACCGGCATGTACGTGACGAGCAGTTCGTCGAGCCGTTCCGCCTCGAGGAACTGGGCGGCGGTCGGTCCGCCGCCGACGATCCAGACGTTCCGCTCGCCGGCCTCCGCTCGTGCGGCGTCGGCGATCGGGAGGACGTCGCCCGACCCGAATCGGATGTCGGAGTCCGGCGGCACCGGCAACCGCCGGTGCGTGAGCACCCACGCGGGCCGGGCTCCGAAGTCCCAATTGCCGGGCTGCTCCCGGAGGATCCACTCGTACGTCGAGGCACCGAGCACGACCGCGCCGACATCGGCGAAGAAGCGATCGTAGTGATCCTGGAACGCGTCGAAACCGAACTGCAGCAGCCAACCGAGCCCATGATGTTCGTCGGCGATGAATCCGTCGAGGCTCGAAGCGACGGAGTACTGGAACTTCGTCATGCTCCGAGCATAGAGAAGCGGCCCCCGGCACATGCCGGGGGCCGCTTTCTGGTGAGGTGGCGTCGAGGCTACGCGCCCACACCCGTGATGGTCGGGTGGTGGAATGTGTCGCCGAAGACGCGCTCGGACGCGCCGACCCGGTCGAGGTACGGCGTCAGGCCGCCCATCTGGAACGGGAAGCCGGCACCGAGCACCATGCAGAGGTCGATGTCCTCAGCAGCTGCGACGACATCGCCGTCGAGCATGAGGTGCACCTCGCGGGCCAGGCCGTCCTGCAGGGCGACGAGGATCTCGTCGGCCGAGCGGGGGTTCTTGCCACCGGCGACGATCTTCAGGGCACCCTTGTCGAAGCCCTTGACCTTGCCCTTGTCGTCCTTGTCGAGCAGCTTGCCGTAGTCGGCGAGCTTGTGCAGGTTCTCGCTGCGGTAGAACCGGTCGGGGAACGCCGCGTGGTGGGTGTCGAGCACGTGCGCCCCGACCTTCAGGCCCACGAGATCGAGCAGCACCGAAGGCGCCATGGGCAGGCCGAGCGGGGCGATCGCCTCGTCGACGGTCTGGAACGAGGTGCCCTCGTCGACGGCCCGCATCGCCTCGCCGAGCAGCACGGCCAGCAGCCGGTTGACGACGAAGCCGGGGGTGTCGGCCGTGATGACGGCGTTCTTGCGCAGGTTCTTCGCGGTGACCATGGCGGTCGACAGCGTCGCCTCATCGGTGTGGGGCGTCTTCACGACCTCGATCAGCGGCATGACCGCGACCGGGGTGAAGAAGTGGAAGCCCACCAGGCGCTCGGGGTGCGCGAGCTTCGCGCCGATCTGCTCGACCGACAGCGACGAGGTGTTCGTGGCGAGCACGGCCTCGGGCGAGATGAACTGCTCGATCTCGGCGAAGACGTTCTGCTTAGTCTCGAGCTCTTCGAAGACGGCCTCGATGACCCAGTCGCAGTCGGCGAAGTCGGCCTTATTGGTGGTGCCCGTCACGAGCGCCTTCAGACGGTTGGCCTCATCGGGGGAGATGCGGCCCTTCTCGAGGAGCTTGTCGATCTCTTCGCCGATGTAGGCGACGCCCTTGTCGACGCGTGCCTGGTCGATGTCGGTGATGACCACCGGCACCCGCAGGCGGCGCACGAACAGCAGGGCGAGCTGGCTCGCCATGTAGCCGGCTCCGAGCACGCCGACCTTGGTGACCTTCTTCGCGATCGCCTTGTCGGGCGCACCGGCGGGGCGCTTCGCGCGC
This sequence comes from Agromyces cerinus, assembly GCF_016907835.1. Lineage (NCBI taxonomy): Bacteria > Bacillati > Actinomycetota > Actinomycetes > Micrococcales > Microbacteriaceae > Agromyces > Agromyces cerinus. The sequence goes on from NZ_JAFBCT010000001.1 coordinate 1,190,068, forward strand.
TTCTGCACGAGGTTGAAGGCGTAGATCGAGGCCTGCAGTTGGTCGCCGACGATGAGCTCGGAGAGCACCTCGTCTTCGCGTTCGAAGCCCTCGGCCTTGGTGCCGCTCTTGGCGGCCTTCATGAGCTCGAGCGCCGCGTACGGCGACTTCGGCACCGATCCGATGCGGCTCTTCAGCATCTTCGTGGCGATCGCGATCGCGGCGTCCCATTTCACGAGGCGCTCGACCTTGCCGGGCTCGTTCGGGCGCTTCACCTTGATGCGGCCCGAGACGACGCCGTCGGCCCACTTGATCGAGTCCTCGAGGAACGCGACCGAGTCGAACTTCGCGTCGGCGATGCCGAGCTCCATCACGTCGTCGGCCTTCATCGTGCGGTTCTGCTTCAGCGGGTTCTCGATGACGACCTTGAGGGCGTTCTCGATGCCGATGAGGTTCGGCAGCAGGTACGCGCCGCCCCAACCGGGGATGAGGCCGAGGAAGACCTCGGGCAGGGCGACGGCGGGCACCGAGGCATCCACCGTGCGGTAGTCGGCGTTCAGCGCGATCTCGAGGCCGCCGCCGAGGGCGAGGCCGTTGATGAACACGAACGACGGCACGCCGAGCTCGGAGGCCTTGCCGAGCGCGAAGTGGCCGAGCTGGCCCATCTTGCGGGCGGTGTCGCGGTCGGGGATCTCGGCGACCTTCGACAGGTCGGCGCCCGCGGCGAGGATGAACGGCTTGCCCGTGATCGCGACGGCGTGGATCTCGCCTGCTGCAGCGCGCGACTTCAGCTCGTCGAGGGTCTTCGCGTACTCGAGCAGCGACACCGGACCGAGGGTGTTCGGGCGGGTGTGGTCGCGGCCGTTGTCGAGCGTGACGAGGGCGAGCGTCTTGCCGCCCGAGATCGGCACGTCGCGCACGAAGGAGTGCGTGACGACCTCGTCGTCGGAGAGGGCGGCGAGCGAGTCGAAGTCGATCTTCGTGTAGTCGGTCATCAGGCCTTCTTCGCCTTCTTGTCGTAGTTCGGGTTCTCCCAGACCATGGTCCCGCCCTGGCCGAGGCCGACGCACATGCTGGTGATGCCGTAGCGCACGTCGGGCCGCTCGGTGAACTGGCTCGCGAGCTGGTTCATGAGACGCACGCCCGAGGAGGCGAGGGGGTGGCCGACCGCGATCGCGCCGCCCCACGGGTTGACACGGGGGTCTTCGTCGGCGATGCCGTAGTGGTCCATGAACGAGAGCACCTGCACGGCGAACGCCTCGTTCATCTCGAAGATGCCGATGTCCTCGATCGAGAGGCCCGCCTTGCGGAGGGCCTTCTCGGTGGCGGGGATCGGGCCGATGCCCATGATCTCGGGGTCGACGCCCGCGAAGGCGTAGCTGACGAGCTTCATCTTCGGCGACAGGCCGAACTCCTTCGCGGCAGCGCCGGAGGCGAGGATCGCGGCGGTCGCGCCGTCGTTCAGGCCCGAGGCGTTGCCGGCCGTGATGCGGCCGTGCGGGCGGAACGGCGTCTTCAGGGCGGCGAGGCCCTCGAGCGTCGTCTCGGGGCGCATGACCTCGTCGCGCGTGGCGAGGCCCCAGCCCTGCTCGGTGCGGATCGCGACGGGCACGAGGTCCTGCTGGATCTTGCCCGCGGCGTAGGCCGCTGCGGTCTTCTGCTGGCTCGCGAGGGCGAAGCGGTCGCTGCGCTCCTTCGTGAGCTGCGGGAACCGGTCGTGGATGCGCTCGGCGGTCGCGCCCATCACGAGGGCGTCTTCGCCGACGAGGCGCTCGCTGAGGAATCGCGGGTTGGGGTCGACGCCGGAACCCATGGGGTGGTGTCCCATGTGCTCGACGCCGCCGGCGATGGCGATGTCGTACATGCCGAAGCCGATCGAGCCCGACATCATCGCGGCGGCCGTCATGGCGCCAGCGCACATGCGGTCGATCGAGAAGCCGGGAACGGTCTTCGGGAGTCCGGCGAGGATCGCGGCCGTGCGGCCGAGGGTGAGACCCTGGTCGCCGGTCTGGGTCGTCGCGGCGATGGCGACGTCGTCGATGCGGTCCTTCGGGATGTTCGGGTTGCGCTCGAGGAGTCCGACGATCGCCTTCACGACGAGGTCATCGGCCCGGGTGTTCCAGTACATGCCCTTGTCGCCGGCCTTGCCGAACGGGGTGCGGACCCCGTCGACGAATACGACTTCAGCTTGATCAGCCACGCTGCAGCTCACTTTCGGTCAGGATGCTTCGATCCTACGAACGCCGCTGCGGAGGCGCTGAATCGCTTGACGGAATCTACGAAGCGTCGGAGGTGGCGTCTTCGACGGATTGTGCCGCCTCGACAAATGCAGCGGCGATTCTCTGTGAGGTTGCGGCAACCTGCCACTCGCGTGCACCGAGTGCCCGAAGCGCTTCGCCGATGGCCTCCGCCGTCGGTTCCGCGGGCGGCGTCCAGGCCACCCGGCGCAGGTGATCGGGCGTGAGCAGGTTCTCGACGGGCATGTTCATCTGCTCGGCGGCCTCGGACACGGCGGCCTTCGCGAGCCTGAGGCGCGCGTCCGCTTCGGGATGCCGTGCGGCCCAGGCGCGCGGCGGGGGAGGAGCGTCGCTCGGCACCCGCACCTGCGGCAGGTCGGTCGTCGCGAGCCCGCGCTCCACGGCCCCCCACCAGCGGTCGAGCTCGGTGCGGCTCGCACGGCCGTTGAACTCCCGGAGGTCGGCGAGGGCGCGCCGGGTCGACGGCAGCGTTCGGGCGACGGCGAGGAGCGAGGCATCCGGAACCAGGCGACCGGGCGCCACGTCGAGCTCGGTCGCGAGCGCGTCACGTGAAAGCCAGAGTTCACGGGCCACCGCGAGGTTGCGGGGGCTGCGCATGGCATGGATGCCCGAGAGGCGGCGCCACGGTTCGGCAGCGGGCGGCTTCGCGGCGCGATGCAGCACGGCGTCGAACTCCTCCGCCGCGAGCTCCGCCTTGTCGTCCTCCTCGAGGCGTGCGCCGATTCGTTCGCGCACGTCGACGAGCAGCTCGACGTCGAGTGCCGCGTACTTCAGCCACGACTGCGGCAGCGGTCGCGTCGACCAGTCGGAGGCCGAGTGCTCCTTCGCGAGCTTGATGTCGAGCAGTTCCTCGACGACCGAAGCCAGGCCGACCCGTGGCATGCCGAGGAGCCGTGCCGCGAGCTCGGTGTCGAAGATGCGCTCGGGGTCGAGGCCGACCTCGCGGAGGCACGCCAGGTCTTGACTCGCCGCGTGCAGCACCCACTCCTCGGAGCGGATGGCGTCCTGCAGGGCAGAGAAGTCGGGGATCTGCGGCGGATCGAAGAGGAACGTGCCCGAGCCGCGCCGGAACATCTGGATCAGATAGGCCCGCTGCGAGTAGCGGAATCCGCTCGCCCGTTCGGCGTCGACTGCGATCGGACCCTCGCCGTCGAGGAGCCGCCTCACCGCCTCGTCGTAGGCGGCGGGGGTCTCGATCACCTGGAATTCATCCACGGTTCGTCCTCCGACGGGGCAGGGGAGTCACCCCTTCTGATCGGGGCGGCAGCCCTGCGAGCATGCACAACAATTCAGCCCAGCCTTCCACATGCGGGCCGATCGCCGAGTCGAGCGGGGTCCACGAGGCACGCAGTTCGATCTGCGCACCGTCGCCCTGCCTGGCCAGTTCGCCGAATCCGGTGGAGAGGATCTTCGTCGCGGTGCCCGATGCGGCGATGTACCGGGCGCCCCTCGCGTCGAGGGCGTCGACGAGCCACGACCAGGCGACGTCGGCGAGGAACGGGTCGAGGCCGATGTCGGTCTCGAGGGGCGCCTGAGCGAAGCAGACGACGCGGAACCGACCGCCCCATGCCTCGGGCTCGCTCTCGTCGTACAGCAGCACGAACCGCCCGGTTCCGAGCTCGGAGTCGTCATGCCGGCTCGGGCTGACATCGGCCGAGAGGGCGACGGCGTTCGGCGCCAACGAGCCCGGAGCCGGAATCTCCGAGATGCGCAGCTCAGTTCTGGGAGAGGCGGCCCTGAGCGACGCGAGGGCGGCCTCGAACTCGGGTGGAAGCGGAGGCGCTGAGTCGGGCACGAGTGCAGACTAGAGTCTCGGATACTGGGGACGTCGGCGGCACGCCGCGCCACCGGCACACGGTGACTGCTTCGGGAGGAAACGGATGCGACGAAAGCGCGGTGCAGGTGCCACGATGGCGATCGCGGCAGGTGCCGTCGGGCTCATCGCCGTGACGATCGGCGCGGCGACCGCGGCCACTGCGGTGTTCTTCGCCCGCAAAGTGGTGACCCCGCCCGAGAAGCGCGAAGAAGACGTGCGCATCACGAGTGTCGATCTCGCCGCGGGCGAGATCACGCTGGTCGGCTCCGAGGAGACGCGCATGCGCGGCCGTTACGGGCTCTGGTTCGACCGCGACGCGGGTCACGCCAGGCTCGGCGACGTCGTCGACGACGGCGGGCGCGGGGTGCGGCGCAGCATCGAGTCCGTCGACTTCGGCCGCCTGGACCGGGCGACGCGCGGCCGCATCAACGGCTGGTACCACCTCGGCCCCTGGGAGCTCGAGCTGCCGTACGACAACGTCGTCATCGAGACCGAGCTCGGCCCGGCGCCCGCATGGGTCATCAGGTCGGCGGATGACTCGGCGCGCTGGGTCATCCAGGTCCACGGTCGTGGCGCGAAGCGACCCGAGGCACTGCGCGCCGTGCCGCCCGCGTACGACGCGGGCTGGAACTCGCTGCTGATCTCGTATCGCAATGACGGCGATGCTCCCGAGAGCGAAGACCGCAGGTACGGCCTCGGCGGCACCGAGTGGGCAGACGTGGTCGCCGCGACCCGGTTCGCCGTCGAGCACGGCGCCGAGGAGATCGTGCTCATGGGCTGGTCGATGGGCGGCGCGATCTCGCTGCAGGCGGTGTTGCGCTCGGCAGAGGTGCGCGAGCGACTCGTCGGCGTGATGCTCGATTCGCCGGCCATCGACTGGGCCGACATCCTCCGCTTCCAAGGGCAGCTGTACAACATGCCGCCCGAGCTCGGCGACCTCGTGGTGCGAGTGCTCGGTGGACCGCTCGGCAGTGGTCTCACCGGCATCGGCGCGCCGATCGACGTTGTGGAACTCGATCCGATCGCCCGGGCCGACGAGTTCGACGTGCCGATGCTGCTCATGCACAGCGTCGACGACGGATTTGTGCCGATCGACGGGTCGCGCCGCTTCGCCGCCGCCCGACCCGACCTCATCGAGTTCGAGGTCTTCGAGGGTGCCCGGCACACGAAGCTCTGGAACGCGGAGCCCGAGCGGTGGACGGGACTCGTGCGCTCGTGGCTCGAACGCCGCACCGAGAGCGCAGCCCTCATGGGCGACGAGGCCCAGATCGCGGGGTGACCGCTGCTGCCGCGAAGCCTACGCGGCGACGCGCTCGCGCACCTGGCGCTTGATGCGGCCGAGCATGCCGGTCATGCCGCGCACCCGGAGCGGGGAGACCGCCTCACCGAGTCCGAGCGACTGCGGGTAGTCGGCGGGCACGTCGAGCACCTCGTCGGGGGTCAGCCCGTCGAGACCCTGCACGAGGATCGAGGCGAAGCCGCGAGTCGTCGGGGACTCGGCCGGCGCGGTCGCGAACAGGTGCACTCGCCCGCCTTCGACCTCGACGAAGATGAAGACCGGCGACTGGCACTCCTCGACCCGTTCGAACAGGTCGGGGTGGTCGGCGTAGCGCTCGGGCAGCTCGGGCAGTTCGTTCGAGAACTCGAGCAGCAGTTGCAGGCGGTCGCGCACGCCGAGGGCGAGGAAGTCGTCGCGGGTCTCGGCGAGTCGTGCGGGCAGGGTCGTCGCGTTCATCGGGATCCATTCTCCCATGTCGCGCAGCGCCCCCGCCCGTCGCGGCGTCAGCGGGTCGGGGCCTCGCCGCGCGCGTCGCCCGTGACGATCGGCACGCGCACCGCGCTGCCCCACTCGGTCCATGAACCGTCGTAGTTGCGCACCTTCTCGAAGCCGAGCAGGTGGTTCAGCACGAACCAGGTGTGGCTCGAACGCTCGCCGATGCGGCAGTAGGCGATGATGTCGTCGCCGTCGGCGAGGCCGACCTCGTCGCGGTAGATCGCGTCGAGTTCGGCGCGCGACTTGAAGGTGCCGTCGGCGGCCGCGGCGCGAGCCCAGGGCACGGATGCCGCGGTCGGGATGTGGCCCGCACGCAGGGCGCCCTCTTCGGGGTAGGCGGGTGCGGTCGTGCGCTCACCGGTGTACTCCTCGGGGGAGCGCACGTCGACGAGCGGGTTGCCGAAGTGCGCGAGCACGTCGTCCTTATAGGCGCGCACGACGCGGTCGTCGCGCTCGACGAGGGGGTACTCGACCGGCGTCACCTCGGGGGCGGCCGTCGTGAGCTCGCGGCCCTCGGCGATCCAGAGGTCGCGGCCGCCGTCGAGCAGGCGCACATCCTCGTGGCCGAACAGCGTGAAGACCCAGAGCGCGTACGCGGCCCACCAGTTGTTCTTGTCGCCGTAGATCACGACGGTGGTGTCGCGGGCGATGCCCTTCGAGCTGGCGAGTGCGGCGAACTGCTCGCCGTTCACGTAGTCGCGCACGACGGGGTCGTTGAGGTCGAGGTGCCAGTCGATCTTGACGGCGCCGGGGATGTGCCCGGTCTCGTAGAGCAGCACGTCCTCGTCGGATTCGACGACGACCAGCCCCGGTTCACCGAGGTGCTCGGCGAGCCATTCGGTGGTGACGAGACGCTCGGGGTGCGCGTACTCGGCGAGCTTCTCAGCGGCGTCGAACTCGGCGGACATGGGGTACCTCCTGGGATCGCCTGGTCGGCGGGGTGTTCGAGGGGAGCGGACTAGGCTGATCACCTGTCCACCACGAATCTACGCGGCGCACGGGGCGAAGTCACAAGCCCTGTCATCCGATGCAACAGATGCACACCGGGAGCTCCTCCAGCATGACCACGGCATCGAGCCAGCCACTCATCCGTCTCGTCGAGAGGAACCCGTCGATCTCGGGTGCCGAGATCGCCGCGGAGCTCTCGCCGCCGCCGCAGTTCGAGCACGCGTCGTTCGAGTCGTACCGGCCCGATCCCGACTTCCCGTCGCAGCAGGCCGCACTCGACCGCCTGAAGGAGTTCGCCGGCGCATGGCGTGCGGCGCAGCGCCCGGGCGGGTTCTTCTCGCGCAAGCGCCCCGCGCGCATCGAGCTGCCGGGTGTCTATCTCGACGGCGGGTTCGGCGTCGGCAAGACCCACCTGCTCGCCGCGCTCTGGCACGTGGCGCACGGCCCGAAGTACTTCGGCACGTTCATCGAGTACACGGCGCTCGTCGGCGCGCTCGGCTACCAGCCGGCGGTCGAGCTGCTGCGGGGTGCGAAGCTCGTCTGCATCGACGAGTTCGAGCTCGACGACCCGGGCGACACGATGCTCATGACGCGGTTCCTCGGCGAGCTCATGGCCGGCGGCACCCGCGTCGCGGCGACGTCGAACACGCCCCCGAACGCGCTCGGCGAGGGCCGCTTCGCCGCCTCCGACTTCCTCCGCGAGATCCACGCCCTCTCGTCGAACTTCGAGACCCTCCGCATCGACGGCCTCGACTACCGCCGTCGAGACACCGAGGGGCACGCCGAATCGCTCGCGGGCGATGCCGATGTCGCACGCACGGCCGCGGCCCTCGCCGAGCGCGGGCACCGCATCTCGCTCGACGGATTCGACGACCTCGTCGCGCATCTGGCGACCGTGCACCCTTCGAAGTACGTGAAGCTCGTGGCCGGCCTCGAGTTCATCGCCCTCGAGGGAGTGCACGAGCTCACCGACCAGAACGCGGCGCTGCGTCTCGTCGCCTTCATCGACCGCGTCTACGACGCCGAGGTGCCGATCATCGCGAGCGGACTGCCGCTCGACGAGGTCTTCGGCGGCGACATGATGTCGGGCGGCTACCGCAAGAAGTACCTCCGGGCGATGTCGCGCATGATCGCGCTCACCACCGGCGAATTGCCGCCGCACGACTGAATCCGGCTCGTGTTCCCGTTCGCGGGCGATTCACATCGCTTGAGCGGCGCTCGGAAACGTGCTGTTTACCTGCGGGACCCGCACGTAACAGACGCGAAACAGTAGGCGGTCCCGCTCGAAACGTCCTCTCGTGAAACTTGGCGACACAGGTTCCCCCGCCTGTATTCCTGAGAGAGGTTCGAGATGGATCAAGGCAACACCGCGTTCCTGTTGATCATGGCGGCCCTGGTGCTGCTCATGACCCCCGGACTCGCATTCTTCTACGGCGGACTCGTCAAGGCGAAGAGCGTCATCAGCATGATGATGATGAGCTTCGGTGCGATCGGCCTCATCGGCGTCCTCTGGGTGCTGTACGGCTACGCCATCGCATTCCCGGGTGCTGAGGGTCTCGTCGCCCCCTGGTCCATCGACTGGTCGGCCATCGGCCTGACGAGCCTGCTCGAGACGCCCGAGGGCGCCGCCTACCCGCCGCTCGCGTTCGTGGCCTTCCAGGCGACGTTCGCGATCATCACCGTCGCGCTCATCTCCGGCGCCATCGCCGACCGCGCGAAGTTCGGCGCCTGGATGATCTTCGCCGCGATCTGGGCGACGATCGTCTACTTCCCGGTCGCGAGCTGGGTGTTCAACTTCGGCCTCGCCGACGACGGCTCGTTCGCCTACGGCGGCTGGACGACGTTCGGCATGCAGGAGGCCTTCGGCGTCGGCGTCATCGACTTCGCCGGCGGCACCGCAGTGCACATCAACGCGGGCGCAGCCGCCCTCGCCCTGGCACTCGTGCTCGGCAAGCGGGTCGGCTTCTCGAAGGGCGCCCACGTTCCTCACAACCCGCCGTTCGTGCTGCTCGGTGCGGGCCTCCTCTGGTTCGGCTGGTTCGGCTTCAACGCGGGCTCCGAGCTCGCCGCCGACGGCACCGCGGCCCTCGCATGGGTCAACACCCTGGCGGCCCCGGCGGCTGCGCTGCTGGCCTGGCTCCTCGTCGAGAAGATCAAGGACGGCAAGCCCACGTCGGTGGGCGCGGCATCCGGTGCGGTGGCCGGCCTCGTGGCCATCACCCCCGCCTGCGCGTCGCTGACGCCCGGCTGGGCGATCGTGCTCGGCCTCATCGCCGGTGCGGTCTGCGCCCTCGCGATCGACCTGAAGTTCAAGTTCGGCTTCGACGACTCGCTCGACGTCGTGGGCATCCACCTCGTCGGCGGTCTCATCGGAACGCTGTACCTCGGCTTCTTCGCGAACAACACCGGCCTGATCTACAGCGGTGACCCGACCCAGCTGATGGTGCAGGCGATCGCCGCCTTCACGGTGCTCGCCTACTCGTTCGTGCTCGCCTTCATCATCGGCACGATCATCCAGAAGACGATGGGCTTCCGGGTGACGAACGAAGACGAGATCGCGGGTGTCGACACCGTGGTCCACGGCGAGGACGCGTACAAGCTCGAGTCCGTCTGAACCTGACGGAATCACCGCGAGGGCGGTGGGGTAGTGTGCCGGTGTGTCAGACACCAATCGCTTCCTCACCGCCCTCGTCCGTGCCGTCGGGGCGCTGCTCGGGTCCGGCTCGTCCAAGGCGTCGGTCGGCCAGCCATCGGGTGAGTCGCGGCCGCAGCAGGGCGGCACGACGCGAACAGCGGATGCGTCCGAGCCTGCGTCGATCCAGACCGACACGCTGTCGCCGGGGCAGGCGGGTGAGTCCGCGACGATCGAGGTGGACCCGCGTCGTCTCCGCGCGGTCGAGCTGGGTTACTCGCCGTCGCACGACGGCGAGCCCGACCCTGGCGAGGTCGTGTGGACCTGGGTGCCCTACGAGGAGAACGACGGGCGCGGCAAGGACCGGCCGGTCGTCGTCGTCGCGGCATCCGGAGCCGGCGACTACCTGGCGGTGCAGCTCACCAGCAAGGCCCACGACGGTGATCGCGACTTCGTCTCGCTCGGCACCGGCGCCTGGGACGGGGAGGGCCGACCGAGCTGGGCGCGCATCGACCGGGTCTTCCGCGTGCGTGCGGGAGGCATGCGCCGGGAAGCGGCCTCCCTCGATGCGGAGCGGTACGGCCGCGTGACCGCTGCGCTGGACGCACGGTACGGCTGGCGCTGATGCGCTGAGCGGCGGTGTGTGCTCGGAACGACCCGTATCAGGCCCGTGGGGGCCGATGAAGGCCGAACGGCGACCCCTGATCGTCGCGGCACAGGCGGAACTCGCCGAACGTCGCCATGGTCTCCTCGTCGTCGGCGCCCGGGAGGGACTCGACGGTGCCGCCGAGTCGTTCGACGGCAGCGACCGCAGCGTCCAGATCCTCGACCCTGAAGAAGACATACGGGGCGGCGCCGGGATCGCCGCCGTGGACGCCGGCCGGGACGCCGACCCCGGTGACCGCGTAGCCGTCGCCGCCCGGTCCCGACTCGAAGGTCCAGCCGAAGAGCTTGCCGTAGAAGGTGCGTGCCGTCATGGCATCCGCAGCACCGAACTCGATGAATGAGACTTCGCCCGACATGGTTCCCCCTCGCCTCGACGCGTGGATAGGGCACACGGTAGTCGGCGGCGGGAACGGCCACAACGGGGGCCTGGCGGTCGGCCGGCACGGCGCGAGCGAGACCCGCAACCGGCGCAGCTCCCGGAAACGAAGAAAGCCCCCTGTGGAGAGGGGGCTTTCGTGGGCGATGCCGGGCTCGAACCGACGACCTCTTCCGTGTGAAGGAAGCGCGCTACCAGCTGCGCCAATCGCCCATGTGGGAATTGCGTGTCACGCGAATGACCGCGGACTCGATACTAGCCGACCGCACGGGGTGAATGCACATCGAGCGAGCGGCGCACGTTCGGAAGGGTGCCGAGAGGGCGCCGAACCCCCTCGACACGCCCGGGATGCGGGGGTGGATTCGGCCCGTGATCAGCGCGAATCCGCTGCTCGACCCCGTCAGTTTGTGAATCGTTCAGGGAATCAGTTAGAGTCTTCATGCACGCAGAAATGCGAGCAACGCGGATGTGGCGCAGTGGTAGCGCATCACCTTGCCAAGGTGAGGGTCGCGAGTTCGAATCTCGTCATCCGCTCTGATCAGGATGGGGCGAAAGCCCCATTCCTGTTCTTTTGGTGGTGAACCCAGACACGGTGGATTGGCCGAGAGGCGAGGCAGCGGCCTGCAAAGCCGTATACACGGGTTCGAATCCCGTATCCACCTCCAAGCTGAGAACTTCCATTCTCGACTTGGGCGATTGGCGCAGCGGTAGCGCGCTTCCCTGACACGGAAGAGGTCACTGGTTCGATCCCAGTATCGCCCACCACAAGAAAGCCCCGGCATCGCCGGGGCTTTCGTCGTTTCCGGGGTCACCCGACCTGCTCGAACACGAGCGGGGGATAGCTGATGCGGGTCGTGTACCAGGCCCACGAGTCGCCCGCCGTCTGCTCGATGGCGGCCCAGCCGCCGTATGCGGGCAGGTTCTTCAGCGTGAGGCTCACGGTCTGCTTGCCGTTCACGCTCCTGGGTCCAGCGCCGACGACGGTTCCGGATGCCGCATAGCCGCTGGCGTTCAATGTGACCGGGGCCCCGGACTCCACCGAGAAGGTGCAGACGTAGGTGCCGACCCCGGTGATGCCGTAGGCGGCCGGTTCGAAGTGGATGGAGGCTGCCGGGTTGCGCGTCGGCGACTCGCGGCGGTCGAAGCCGGCGTACGGCGTAGCGGCATCCGTCTGCATGATGGTGGGGCGGATCAGGGTGAGATTCGTGCGCCCCTTGCCGACGGTGTGCACGGGGGAGAGGAAGTCGATCGGCGCCCAGAAGATCGGGCCGACCACGAGTTCGCCGACCCAGTACTTCTCGGCCCATTCCTCGAGGCGGATGTCCGGCTCGAAGTCGGCGAATTCGATGACACGCTCATCGAACTCGCTGCGGGAGCCCAGTTCTTTCGATGTCTCATACATGAGGGAAACTCTAAAACTGGACCGCCCGGGCCGTCTCAGGGGCAACACCGAAGTGCCGAGCGGTTGGCCCACGGCGACTACAGTTGAAGGGTTCTGTAGACCGATTCAAGGAGTGGATTCAGGTGGCCGACGGCTTCGAGCTCTTCACCGACCGTTCCGTTGTCGCAATGCGCGTCAACGGCGAGCTCAAGGACCTCGCCACGACGGTCACGGACGAAGACGTGGTCGAACCCGTCACGATCGACTCGCCCGACGGCCTGAACATCCTCCGCCACTCGGCCGCGCACGTGCTCGCGCAGGCGGTGCAGACGGTCAACCCCGAGGCGAAGCTCGGCATCGGCCCGCCCGTGACCGACGGCTTCTACTACGACTTCGACGTCGCCGAGCCGTTCACCCCCGAAGACCTCAAGGCGCTCGATAAAGAGATGTCTCGAATCATCCGTGCCGGCCAGCGCTTCATGCGCCGGGTCGTCACCGACGATGAGGCGCGCGCCGAGCTCGCGAACGAGCCGTACAAGCTCGAACTGATCGGTCTCAAGGGCTCTGCGTCGACCGGCGGCGACAACGAGAACGTCGAGGTCGGGGCCGGTGAGCTCACGATCTACGACAACGTCGACCCGAAGACCGGCGAGACCGTCTGGAAAGACCTCTGCCGCGGCCCGCACGTGCCGAGCACCCGCATGATCGGCAACGGCTGGTCGCTCATGCGCGTCGCCGCCGCCTACTGGCGCGGCTCCGAGAAGAACCCGCAGCTCCAGCGCATCTACGGCACCGCGTGGCCGACGAAAGACGAGCTGCGCGCGTACCAGCACCGACTCGAGGAGGCCGCGCGCCGCGACCACCGCAAGCTCGGCACCGAGCTCGACCTGTTCTCGTTCCCTGAAGAGATCGGCTCGGGTCTGCCGGTCTTCCACCCCAAGGGCGGTGTCGTCAAGCGCGAGATGGAGGACTACGTCCGCCGTCGTCACATCGAAGAGGGCTTCCAGTACGTCTCGACCCCGCACATCACGAAGGGCCACGTCTTCGAGCTGAGCGGGCACCTGCCGTACTACAAGGACACGATGTTCCCGCCGATGGAGCTCGAGAACAGCGAGTACTACCTCAAGGCGATGAACTGCCCGATGCAGAACCTCATCTACCGCTCGCGCGGACGCTCGTACCGCGAGCTGCCGCTGCGGTTCTTCGAGTTCGGCACCGTGTACCGCTACGAGAAGTCGGGCGTCGTGCATGGCCTCACCCGCGTGCGCGGCCTCACCCAAGACGACTCGCACAGCTACGTGACCCCCGAGCAGGCGCCCGGCGAGATCCAGCACCTCCTCGACTTCGTGCTGGGCCTCCTCCGCGACTTCGGCCTCGACGACTTCTACCTCGAGCTGTCGACCCGTGACGCGAACTCCGACAAGTTCAAGGGCAGCGACGAGCAGTGGGAGGTCGCCACGAACGTGCTGCGCGACGTCGCAGAGCGGTCGGGTCTCGACCTCGTGCCCGACCCGGGCGGCGCAGCGTTCTACGGCCCGAAGATCTCCGTGCAGGCGCGCGACGCCATCGGCCGCACGTGGCAGATGTCGACGATCCAGTACGACTTCAACCAGCCCGAGGGCTTCGGTCTCGAATACACCGCGGCCGACGGCACGCACCAGCAGCCGGTGATGATCCACTCCGCGAAGTTCGGCTCGATCGAGCGCTTCTTCGGCGTGCTGATCGAGCACTACGCAGGCGCGTTCCCGGTGTGGCTCGCTCCCGTTCAGGTCGTGGGCATCCCCGTCGCCGAGGACTTCGCGCCCTACCTCGGCGCGATCATCGAGCAGCTGAAGGGCGCCGGCGTGCGCGCCGAGCTCGACGTGAGCGACGACCGCATGCAGAAGAAGATCCGCACGCACACCACGCAGAAGGTGCCGATCCAGCTCATCGCGGGTGACAACGACCGTTCGGGTGAGACGGTGAGCTTCCGCTTCCGTGACGGCACCCAGGAGAACGGCGTCGCGATCGCCGAGGCGGTCGAGCGCATCAAGCAGGTCATCGTGGAGCGTCGCCAGGTCGTCACTCGCGACGACCTGTTCGCATGAGCGCGTACCAGCCAGACGAGTTCGAGGGCGTGCCGACGGATGCCTCGGCCGACCTCGCCGGTGTGCCCGACGCGTTCCAGCGCCTCTGGACGCCGCACCGGCTGGTGTACATCCAGCACGGCCAGCAGCCTGACGAGCACTCGTGCCCGTTCTGCCGCGCTCCCGAGATGAGCGATGAGCAGTCGCTCATCGTCGCGCGCGGCGAGCACGCCTACGTGCTGTTGAATCTCTTCCCGTACAACAGCGGGCACCTGCTCGTCTGTCCGTACCGCCACGTCGCGACGTACGACGAGGCGACCCCCGAGGAGGTCGCCGAGATCGGCGAGCTGACGCAGATCGCGATGCGGGTCGTGAAGCAGGTCTCGAAGTGCGACGGGTTCAACATCGGCATGAACCAGGGGCGCATCGCGGGTGCAGGCATCGCCGAGCACCTGCACCAGCACATCGTGCCGCGCTGGGCGCTCGACTCGAACTTCTTCCCGATCATCGCCGGCACGAAGGCGCTGCCGCGCCTGCTCGGCGAAGTGCGTCAGGAGATCGCCGAGGCGTGGCCCGCCTGAGCGCACTGCGCTGAGGCGGGCCCGACTCGGGCAGACGGGCTCAGCGCACCTGGCGCACGGTGAACTGCAGGCTCGGGTTCGCGTAGAACTCCTGCGCCTCGACGAGCTGCAGCTCGCGTTCGCCCGAGGTGTGCGTGAGCGAGAGCAGGTCGAAAACGCTCGAGGTGGCGCGAGCGAGCGCGTCGGCGGCGTCGCCCGTGCGACGGTAGTGCGCCGTGAAGAGCGCGGCGGTGACGTCGCCCGATCCGTTCGCCTTCATCGGCAGCAGCGGGGTCTGCACGATCCAGGCGCCCGAGTCGTCGACGGCGAGCATCTCGATGGTGCCCTCCTCGCGGTCGGGTCGCTCCACGCTGGTCACGAGCACGGTGCGCGGGCCGGTTGCGCGTACCAGGTCGACCGACGCCAGCGTCGACTCGAGGGTGTCGGGCTCGGTCTCGGTGAGGAAGCCCAACTCGAACTGGTTGGGCGTGATGATGTCGGCCGCCGGCACCACGCGGTCGCGCAGCAGGATCGGGATGGCAGGGGCCACGAAGCATCCGGATTTCGCATTGCCCATGACCGGGTCGCAGGCGTAGACGGCGTCGGGGTTCGCGGCCTTGACCCGCGCGACCGCATCGAGGATGACGTCGGCGATGCCCTCGCCGCCCTGGTAGCCCGAGAGCACCACGTCGATCTGCGGGAACACGCCGCGCTCCTCGATGCCCGTGATGACATCGCGCACGTCGTCGGGGCTGATCATCGGTCCGCGCCAGGCGCCGTAGCCGGTGTGGTTCGAGAAGTTGACGGTGTAGACCGGCAACACCTCGACGCCGATGCGCTGCAGAGGGAAGACGGCGGCCGAGTTGCCGACATGACCGTAGGCGACCGCGGACTGGATCGAGAGAATCTTCACCGCTCGATCATCGCACCTTCGGAGTCGACGCTCGGTCGTGGCGCCGCCGCTACCGGCGAGCCGCGCGAACGGAGGCGCCGAGATCGGCGGCCAGCTTCCGCAGGTCGGAGTCGTCGAGTTCGTGCACGGTGAGGCGGAGGTGATCGGATGCCTCGCCGCCGCCGAGCGCGAATTCGTCACCAGGTCTGGCGAGCCACCCGCGGCGCATCAGCTGCTCGGAGACGGCGCGGGCCGGCGCACCGAGCGGGACCCAGACGTTCAGGCCGTCGCCGGCCTTCGTCGGGAGGCCTTCGGCGGTGAGCAGCTCGGCGAAGGCGGCGTTGCGGGCGGCGTAGTGCTCGCCCGCCGCGCGGATGCCGGCCGCGACCTCGGGGTCGGTCGCGAGCGCGCGCACGAGCCGCTGAAGCAGGTGGCTCACCCACGTGGTGCCCGGGGTCAACCGCATCGCGAGCCGGTCGGCGGTCTCGGGGTCGGAGGCCGTGACGGCGAGGCACATGTCGGGACCGAGGAACTTCGAGACCGAGCGCACGAGCGCCCACCGGCGATGCTCGGTGCCGATGAGGGAGTGGTACGGCAACTGCGAGAGCAGCGAGTAGTGGTCGTCTTCGATGACGAGCACGTAGGGGTGGTCGCGGAGCACGGCGCGCAGCTCGGCGGCACGCCCTTCGGAGAGGCTCGCCCCCGTGGGGTTCTGCGCGCGCGGCGTGCAGATGACGGCTCGCACACCCTGTTCGAGCGCCGCCCTGAGGCCGTCGACGGTCATGCCCTCGTCGTCGATCGGCACCGGCACCGCGCGGTAGCCGGCGACGCGCACGGTGTGGATGCTCGTGAGGAAGCACGGGTCCTCGAGGGCGACGGCGTCGTCGCGGGTGAGCGCCTGGGCGAGCAGCCGCTCGACGGCATCGCCGGCGCCGCTCGTCACGGTGACGCGCATCGGCGTCTCGGGCGGCAGGTCCGCGCTCATCCAGTCCTGCGCCCATCGGGCGAGGTCGGGATCGATGACGGGTTCGCCGTACAGCACCGGGCGACGGGCGATGCTCGCCAGCGCGTGGGAGGGGTCGGGAATGCGTGTTGGGTCGGGGTTGCCGGTGCCGATGTCGCGGAGCGCCGTGTCTGCGGCGAAGCCCTCCTGGGCGACGGCGGAAGCGCCGGCCACGCGAGTGCCGCCGCGGCCGAGCGTGATCACGACGCCGGCGTTCATCAACTGTCGGTACGCCGAGACGGCGGTGTTCCGGTTCACGCCGAGATGCTCCGCCAGGGTGCGAACCGGGGGGAGTGCGTCGCCGGGTCGGAGGGCTCCGCGCTCGATCAGCGTGCGCAGGCTGTCGGCGATCTCGGCCGCTGAGCGACCCTCGATGTCGATGATGTCGAACCGTCCTTCCTCGTCTCTGCGACCATGCTATCTTTTGGCCTAGGACAATAGTTCTGTTTGGTCTGTTCTGATGCGCGCCACAGCGCGCGCTCGTCCGAGAGGATCCCCCTGTGACCGTATCCGAAACGGATTCGAGCCGCGTGAAGCGCGGCCTCGCCGAGATGCTGAAGGGCGGCGTCATCATGGACGTCGTCACCCCCGAGCAGGCGCGCATCGCCGAGGACGCCGGCGCCGTCGCCGTCATGGCCCTCGAGCGCGTGCCCGCCGACATCCGCTCGCAGGGCGGCGTCGCCCGCATGAGCGACCCCGACCTCATCGACGCGATCATCGCCGAGGTGTCGATCCCCGTCATGGCGAAGGCCCGAATCGGCCACTTCGTCGAGGCGCAGGTGCTGCAGGCCCTCGACGTCGACTACATCGACGAGTCCGAGGTGCTCTCGCCCGCCGACTACGTGAACCACATCGACAAGTGGGCGTTCAACACCCCCTTCGTCTGCGGTGCCACGAACCTCGGAGAGGCGCTCCGCCGCATCAACGAGGGTGCCGCGATGATCCGCTCGAAGGGCGAGGCCGGCACCGGCGACGTCTCCGAGGCGACGAAGCACATCCGCAAGATCTCCTCCGAGATCAACGTGCTGCGCTCGATGACGAAGGACGAGCTCTACGTCGCGGCCAAGGAGCTGCAGGCGCCGTACGAGCTCGTGCTCGAGGTCGCCGAGACCGGCAAGCTCCCGGTCGTGCTCTTCGTCGCCGGCGGCGTGGCCACCCCGGCGGATGCCGCGATGATGATGCAGCTCGGCGCCGACGGCGTGTTCGTCGGCTCGGGCATCTTCAAGTCGGGCAACCCCGAGGCGCGCGCAGCGGCCGTCGTCAAGGCGACCACGTTCTACGACGACCCCTCGGTCGTCGCCGCCGTCTCGCGCGGTCTCGGCGAGGCCATGGTCGGCATCAACGTCGCCGACCTCGCCGCGCCGCACCGCCTCGCCGAGCGCGGCTGGTGACCACGAGCCTCAGGAGCGGTTCCCTCGACGCGGGGGCGTCGGCTTCGGCCGGCCCCCGCGTCGGGGTGCTCGCCCTCCAGGGGGACTTCCGCGAGCACGCCCACGTGCTCGCGACGCTCGGAGCCGACGTCTCGCTCGTGCGTCGCCCCGAGGAGCTCGACGCGGTCGACGGCCTCGTGATCCCCGGTGGCGAGTCGAGCGTCATGGACAAGCTCGCGCGCACCTTCGGACTGCAGGCGCCGCTGCAGGCCGCGATCGCCGCAGGGCTCCCGGTCTACGGCACGTGCGCCGGGCTCATCATGCTCGCCGACACGGTGCTCGACGCGATCGCCGGCCAGGAGTCGCTCGGCGGCCTCGACGTCGTCGTGCGCCGTAACGCCTTCGGCTCGCAGAACCAGTCGTTCGAGACCGACCTCGACATCCCGGCGCTCGGCGAGGTGCCGGTGCATGCGGTCTTCATCCGCGGACCGGTCGTCGAGTCGGTCGGCGCCGCCGCAACGCCGCTCGCAACGCTTGCCGACGGGCGTGTCGTGGCCGTCGAACAGGGCAACCTCCTCGGCACGAGCTTCCACCCCGAGATCACGGGGGAGCACCGCTTCCACGAGTACTTCCTCGCGAAGGTGCGCGCCCGCGTCTCGGTCTCCAGCTGACGCGCGGCACCCTGAACCCCGGGCGATCCGCGTGGTCGGCGGCGCTCGCTAGGGTCGGGGCATGACCGACTTCATCGCACTGCTCCGCGGCGTCAACGTCGGCGGCATCACCGTGAGATCAGCAGATCTGCGCGAACTGTTCGAGCGTCTCGGCTTCGAGGGCGTTCGCACGGTGCTCGCGAGCGGCAACGTCGTGTTCGCGAGCTCGACGGACGAGACCCGCGAGGCGCTGAAGGCGCGCATCGAGCAGGCGCTCCGAGACCGCTTCGACTACGACGCGTGGATCGTGCTCGTCACCCGCGCCCAGTTGCAGCGCGCCGTCGACGGCTTTCCGTTCGACGCCGACGACGAGCGCCGGCAGCCGTGGGTGATCTTCGCGTCCGAGTCCGCGGTCGTCGAAGAACTCGCGGCCTTCGCGGCCGATGCCGATCCCGAGATCGACCCGATCTCGCGAGGCGACGGCGTCGTCTACTGGAACCCGGTGAAGGGCACGACGGTCGACACGCCGTTCGCGAAGCTGCTCGCGAAGGCCCGCTTCAAGCCGACGACCACGAACCGCAACCTGCGCACCCTGAACAAGATGCTCGGCTGAGTCCGGATCCGGGCTCTCTGCGAGCACCGGAGTTCAGGGGAGGCACCGAGCTCGGAGTCGGGTCGGCACGGGGGCGGGATGCCGCGGCATCCGCTTCGCTGACTTCCCATGACCACTCGACTCCCCAGTTCCGGCGCGCCCGCCGGCAGTGCGCCCGAGACGACCTGCCGCAGCGACGAGATCGTGCTCATCCACCGGATGTTCCGTCGTCTGTTCGGCGAGGCACCCGCTCTCGTGCGGGAGGTCGTGCCCGGCGATGTGCATCGGGCCGCCTTCCTCGCGAAACACCTGCACGGCCTCACGAAGCTGCTGCACGTGCACCACCATGCCGAAGACGACTTCTTCTGGGACCGGATGACCGAGCGCGCGCCGGCCTGCGGGCTGCACGTCGCCCTGATGCGGAAGCAGCATCAGGCCGTCTCCGACCAGCTCGACGAGATCGACGCGCGCATCGACGCCTGGACCGGCGCCGGTGCGGATGCCGCGTCGGCCGAGCGCCTGGCGGCGGCGCTCGACGAGGTCGACCGGAACCTCGCCGAACACCTCGCCGACGAGGAGCGCGAGGCGTTCCCCGTGCTCGACGCGGTGCTCTCCACCGCCGAGTGGGACGAGATCGAGGCGCACGCCCAGCACGAGAAGCCGCCGCTGCCCCTCTTCCTGCTGCTGGGGCTCATGATGGAGGCGGTGCCCGAGGCCGACCGCGCCGCATGGATGGAGCGCGAACTGCCCGCGCCGATGCGGCTCGCCTACCGCCTGTTCGGTCGCCGCAGCTACGAGCGCGCCCTGCGCCGCCTGCACCCCGAGCCCGAGAAGAGCGTGGAGCGCGGGCGTCGCTGACCTAGAATGGTGGCGCGCGAGCCGCGACCCGGCCGCGCGAGGATTCGATTCAGGAGACGCATGTCCGGGCATTCCAAGTGGGCGACGACCAAGCACAAGAAGGCGATCATCGATTCGCGCCGTGCGAAGTCGTTCGCGAAGCTCATCAAGAACATCGAGGTCGCCGCGAAGATGGGCGGCGCCGATCTCTCCGGCAACCCGACCCTGGTCGACGCCGTGCAGAAGGCGAAGAAGACCTCCGTCCCGAACGACAACATCGATCGCGCGATCAAGCGCGGCGCCGGCCTGACCGGTGAGTCGATCGAGTACACGACGATCATGTACGAGGGCTACGGCCCCAACGGCGTCGCGCTGCTCATCGAGTGCCTCACCGACAACAAGAACCGTGCGGCCGCCGAAGTGCGCACGCTCATGTCCCGCAACGGCGGCACCATGGCCGACCCGGGCTCCGTCGCGTACAACTTCGCGCGCAAGGGCGTCATCGTGGTCGCCAAGACCGAGGGCCTCGGCGAAGACGACGTGCTCGGCGCGGTGCTCGACGCCGGCGCGGAAGAGGTCACCGACGAGGGCGAGACCTTCGAGGTCATCACCGAGGCATCCGACATGGTCGCCGCGCGCACCGCGCTGCAGGAGGCCGGAATCGACTACGACTCGGCGGATGCCGCGTTCGTGCCGTCGCTCAAGGTCGAGATCGACGCGGAGACCGCCCGCAAGGTGTTCCGTCTCATCGACGCGCTCGAAGACAGTGACGACGTGCAGAACATCTACAGCAACTTCGACCTCACCCCCGAGGTGCAGGCCGAGCTCGAAGCGGACTAGCCGATCGCCGTGCGAGTGCTCGGCATCGACCCCGGCCTCACGCGATGCGGCGTGGGCGTCGTCGATGTCGAGCCGAACCGCACGGCGCGACTCGTCGACGTCGTGGTGCTGCGTTCGCCCGCCGAGCTCGACACGCCGCGCCGACTCGCCCGCATCGCCGAGGGGCTCGAGGCGATCATCGAGGAGCACCGGCCGCAGGCCGTCGCGCTCGAGCGCGTGTTCGCGCGCAGCGACGTGTCGACCATCATGGGCACCGCCCAGATCTCGGGCGTCGCCATGCTGATCGCCGCCCGCCGCGCCCTGCCCGTCGCGCTGCACACGCCGAGCGAGGTGAAGGCGGCGATCACCGGCTACGGGCGCGCCGACAAGAAGCAGGTCGGCGCGATGGTGGCGCGCATCCTCGGCCTCGACGAGGTGCCGAAACCTGCGGATGCCGCCGACGCCCTCGCCCTCGCGATCTGCCACGCCTGGCGCACCGGGGGAGTCGCCGGCGCAGCCGTGCGCGACGGGGCCGACGGCTCGGCCGACGACTCCGCCCTCACACCGGCCCAGCGGGCGTGGCTCGCCGCGGAGCGCTCTGCCTCGGTGTCGGGGGCGGCCCGTAGGCTGAAGCGGTGATCTCCTCTCTTCGTGGCCGTGTGCTCGCAGCTGCCGGTGGTTCGGTCGTGATCGAGGTCGGCGGGGTGGGGTTCCACGTCAACACGACCCCGGCGCTCGCCCTCTCGATGCGCGAGGGGCACGAGGCATCCGTGCACACCACGCTCGTCGTGCGTGAAGACTCGCTGACGCTCTTCGGCTTCGCCACGCGCGACGAACTCGACGTCTTCGACCTCCTCATCGGCGTCACGGGCGTCGGGCCCAAATCGGCGCTCGGCGTGCTCTCGGTGCTCTCGCCCGGGCAGATCGCCGAGGCCGTGCAGCGCGACGACGATGCCGTGTTCCGCAAGGTGAGCGGCATCGGCCCGAAGACCGCGAAGCTCATCACCGTCTCGCTGGCGGGCAAGCTCGTCGCGCCGGCCGTGTCGACGCCGCACGCACCGGTCGTCGCCGGCGGAGCCGCAGACAGCGTGCTCGCTGCGCTCACGGGCCTCGGCTGGTCGGAGCGGGTCGCGGCAGAGGCCGTCGACGAGACGATCGCCGCGGCATCCGACATCGAGGCCGCGTCGGTGCCGACGCTGCTGCGGCTCACGCTCGCACGGCTCGGCCCCGCGCAGCAGACCGGGCGGGCACGATGAGCGACGACCTCGACCTGACCGACCCCGTGCTCGCCGGAGAGGCCGAGCTCGCGTTCGAGGGGGCGCTCAGGCCCAAGAGCCTCGGCGAGTTCGTCGGCCAGACCCGCGTGCGCGGGCAGCTGCAACTGCTGCTCACCGCGGCGACGCTGCAGCAGCGCACGCCCGACCACATCCTGCTCGCGGGCCCGCCCGGGCTCGGCAAGACGACCCTCGCGATGATCGTCGCCCACGAGGGCGGGCGACCGCTGCGCATGTCGAGCGGCCCGGCCATCCAGCACGCCGGCGACCTCGCGGCCATCCTGAGCTCGCTCGTACCCGGCGAGGTGCTCTTCATCGACGAGATCCACCGCATGGCGCGCTCCGCCGAAGAGATGCTCTACCTCGCCATGGAGGACTTCCGCATCGACATCATGGTCGGCAAGGGGGCGGGGGCGACCTCGGTGCCGCTCGACCTGTCGCCGTTCACGCTCGTCGGCGCGACGACACGAGCCGGGCTGCTGCCGAACCCGCTGCGCGACCGGTTCGGTTTCACCGCGCACCTCGAGTTCTACGACGAGGCGGAGCTCGAACAAGTGCTCGCGCGCGCCGGCAGCATGCTCGGCCTCGATGCCGACAAGGAGGCACTCGCCGAGATCGCCGGGCGCTGCCGCGGCACCCCGCGTATCGCCAACCGACTGCTTCGGCGGGTACGCGACTACGCGCTCGTGCACGGCGAACGCGCCGATCTCGGCGCGGTCCGTGCCGCGCTCGAACTCTACGACGTCGACCCGCTCGGGCTCGATCGTCTCGACCGCGCGGTCATGGAGATGATCCTCACGCGCTTCGGCGGCGGACCGGTCGGCCTCAATACGCTCGCCGTCTCGGTGGGCGAAGAGGCCGAGACGATCGAGGCCGTCGTCGAGCCGTTCCTCGTGCGCATCGGGCTCATCACCCGAACACCGAGGGGGCGCGTCGCCACTCCAGCGGCCTGGCGTCACTTCGGTCTCGCGGCTGATGCGCCCGATGCGGCAGCGGCGCTTCCGATCGATGACCTATAATCCTTGAAGCTGACCCCTCAGCACCGACGACTTCGTGCGCGCGTCGCACTCCGGAAGGTACTTTTCCTCTCATGACGTTCGATCCGTTCACCATCATCATGCTCGCCGTCCTGGCGGTGCTCATCTTCTTCATGTTCCGCAACTCGCGCAAGCGTCAGGCAGATGCCCGCGAACTGCAGTCGAAGGTGCAGCCTGGCGCGAAGGTGATGACCAACTTCGGCGTCTTCGGCACCATCCTCTCGATCGATGAAGACGAGAACCAGGTGCTCCTCGAGACCTCGCCCGGCACCGTGCTCACCGTGCACCGCCAGACGGTCGCACGCGTCGTCGAGCCGAAGGCCGACGTCGTCGAAGAGTCCGCCGCGATCGAGGGCGAGCCCGAGTTCGGCGAGCGTCTCGACTCCGAGACCGATGCGACCTCGACGGACGCGACCGACGAGAAGCCCGACACCAAGAAGTCGGACGACTAAGACTCAACCCCAGGCTGGGCCCGTGCGCTGACGCGCGGGCTCTCTGCAGAGAAAGCGGAACACGTGGCTGCACCATCGAAGCGGTCATCCCGGCCGACCCCCGTGCGCAAGGCATGGAGATCACTCACCTGGCTGGGTGTCATCATCGCGCTGCTGTTCGGCATCAATGCCGCCGGCGTCATCTGGGGCGGCGGGTCGTGGACCCCGAAGCTCGCACTCGACCTCGAGGGCGGCACGCAGATCATCCTCGAGCCGAAGGTCGAGACCGGCGCGAGCGTCTCGCAGGAGCAGCTCGACCAGGCGGTCTCGATCATCCGCCAGCGCGTCGACGCCTCGGGCGTTTCCGAAGCAGAGATCAACACCGAGGGCGAGAACGTCGTCGTCCGCATCCCGGGTGAGCTCGACGATCAGACCCGTGCGCGCATCCAGCAGTCGGCGAAGCTCGAGCTCCGGGCCGTGCTGCTCGCCGACGCGGCGACCAACACGGCGATCGATCCGAGTGCGAGCCCCTCACCGACCGAGGAACCCGCCGAAGAGCTCGAGTCCACCCCGACTGCGGAGCCGACGGATGGCAGCGACCCCTCGTGGATCACGCCTGCGCTGCAGAAGGAATTCGACGACTTCGACTGCTCGCAGATCGACGAGAACTCGGCGAACGTCGCACCGGCCGACGAGCCGCTCGTCACCTGCGACGTGACCCGTACCGCGAAGTACCTCCTCGGCCCGGTGGAGGCGAGCGGCGAGAACATCGTCGACGCCACCAACGGCATGGTGCAGACCCCGACCGGTGCATCGACGGGCCAGTGGGCCGTCAACATCGTCTTCGACGCCGAGGGCACCGAGGACTTCGCCACGGTCAGCACCCGCCTGTTCGGCCTGCAGGGCCAGACGCCGCGCGACCAGTTCGCGTTCGTGCTCGACGGTCAGGTGCTCACCGCACCGTCGATGAACGGCGCGATCACCGACGGCAAGCCGCAGATCACCGGCAGCTTCGACCAGGCCTCGTCGAAGGCGCTCGCCGACCAGCTGAAGTTCGGTGCTCTGCCGCTCAGCTTCACGGTGCAGTCGTCCGACACGATCTCGCCGACGCTCGGTACCTCGCAGCTCCAGTCCGGCCTCATCGCCGGTCTCATCGGCCTCATCCTCGTCGTGATCTACACGATCTTCCAGTACCGTGCGCTCGCATCGGTCACCATCGCCTCGCTCGTGATCGTCGGCATCATCACCTACCTGATGATCACGATCCTGTCGTGGCGTGAGGGCTACCGACTGTCGCTCGCCGGCATCGCGGGCCTCATCGTCTCGATCGGTTTCACCGCCGACTCGTTCATCATCTACTTCGAACGCGTTCGAGACGAGCTCCGCGATGGCAGGCCACTCGTCGGTGCGGTCGAGGCGGGTTGGAAGCGCGCATTCCGCACCGTTCTCGCGTCGAAGGCCACCAACCTGCTCGCGGCCATCGTGCTCTTCGTGCTCGCCGTCGGCAGCGTCAAGGGCTTCGCGTACACACTCGGTCTCACCACGATCATCGACGTCGTCGTGGTCATCCTGTTCACGCACCCGATGCTGCAGCTGCTCGCCCAGACCCGCTTCTTCTCCAGCGGCAACCCCTGGTCGGGCCTCGACCCGAATGCACTCGGGGCCGTGTACCGCGGTCGTGCCGAGTTCCGCAAGCCTGTCGGACAGCCGGCGAAGAAGACCGCGGCCAGCGCGAAGGAAGCGCAGCGCCGCCAGACGATCGCCGAACGGAAGGCCGCCGCAGCAGTCGGCGCCTCCGATTCGTCCGACGAAGGGAAGGAGTCCTGATGGCGAACCGTCTCACGACCTTCGGCAACGACCTCTACACCGGCAAGCGCTCCTTCAACTTCGTCGGAGGTCGCAAGAAGTGGTACACGATCGCCGGGATCCTGATCCTGCTCTCGATCGTCGTCCCGCTCCTCACCGGCGTGAACTTCAGCATCGAGTTCCGCGGCGGATCCCAGTTCCAGATCGCGCAGGTCGACAACGCCACCCCTGAGCCCGCCATCGAGGCGGTGCACTCCGTCGTTCCCGACGCCGAGGTGCGCGTCGCGATCGTCGGCGGCACCGGCGTGCGCGTGCAGACCGACCAGCTCGCCCAGGCGGACTCCGAAGCCGTGACCGACGCACTCGCAGAGGCGTACGACGTTCCCGAGTCGGAGGTCACGTCCTCCTTCATCGGCCCCAGCTGGGGCGCGGATGTCACTCGGCAGGCCCTGGTCGGCCTCGTCGCGTTCCTCCTGCTCGCGGGCATCATCATGGCGCTGTACTTCCGCACCTGGAAGATGTCGCTCGCGGCGATCCTCGCGCTGATCGGCGACCTCGTCGTGACCGTGGGCATTTATGCCGCAGTCGGCTTCGAGATCAGCCCGGCGGCGACCATCGGTATCCTCACGATTCTCAGCTACTCGCTGTACGACACCGTCGTGGTGTTCGACAAGATCCGTGAGAACACCGCCGAAGACGGCCAGGAGTCTCGGCGCACCTTCGCCGAATCCGTGAACCTCGCGGTGAACCAGACCCTCGTGCGCTCGATCAACACGAGCGTCGTGGCTGCGCTGCCCGTCGCGGCGATTCTCTTCATCGGCGCCGGTGTGCTCGGAGCCGACACGCTCCGCGACATCTCGCTGGCGCTGCTCATCGGCATCCTCGTCGGCACCTGGTCGACGGTGTTCGTCGCCGCTCCGCTCTACTCGCAGCTGCGCGAGGGGGAGCCGGCGATCAGCCGCCACGACCAGAAGGTCTTGAAGGAGCGTGAGCGCGCGGCATCCGTTTCGACGGGAGCCGAGGCGCTGCCCACCGCATGATGTTCGCGGCCGGCGTGAGCCGTGTGGCGCGTCGAAGCCTCCGGAGCGGCGATAATTGAGTTCCGGAGGTGAGCGATGACGGAAACGGGAGTCAACTCGACGGCATCGCTGCGCCGTCTGGTGCCCCGCATCTTCTCGAAGGCGCAGCCTTCCGGCGCGGTCGACACGCTCATGCGCACGGTGCGGATGCACCATCCGAAGGCGGATCTCTCCCTCATCGAGCGGGCCTACACGGTCGCCGAGCGCGCCCACGAGGGGCAGAAGCGCAAGAGCGGTGAGCCGTACATCACGCACCCGATCGCGGTCGCGCAGATCCTCGCCGACCTGGGCATCGGGTCGAAGACCGTCGCGGCGGCGTTGCTGCACGACACTGTCGAGGACACCGCGTACACGCTCGACCAGGTACGCGCCGACTTCGGCGACGAGATCGCGATGCTCGTCGACGGCGTCACCAAGCTCGACAAGGTCAAGTACGGCGACTCCACGCAGGCGGAGACCGTTCGCAAGATGATCGTCGCGATGTCGAAGGACATCCGCGTGCTCATCATCAAGCTCGCCGACCGGTTGCACAACGCACGCACGTGGGGCTTCGTGCCCGCGGCATCCGCTGCCCGCAAGGCGACCGAGACGCTCGAGATCTATGCGCCGCTCGCGCACCGCCTCGGTATCCAGACGATCAAGTGGGAGCTCGAAGACCTCTCGTTCGCCGTGCTCTACCCGAAGCTCTACGCCGAGATCGAGAGCCTCGTCAAGCAGCGCACCCCGCAGCGCGAAGAGTTCGTGCAGAACGTCATCGACCTCATCACCGACGACCTGAAGGCCGCGAAGATCCGCGGCAAGGTCGTCGGTCGCCCCAAGCAGTACTACTCGATCTACCAGAAGATGATCGTGCGCGGTCGCGACTTCGACGAGATCTACGACCTCGTCGGCATCCGCGTACTCGTGAACTCGGTGCGCGACTGCTATGCGGTGCTCGGGGCGATCCACGCCAGGTGGACCCCGCTGCCCGGCCGTTTCAAGGACTACATCGCGACGCCGAAGTTCAACCTGTACCAGTCGCTGCACACGACCGTCATCGGTCCGAAGGGGCGTGCGGTCGAAATCCAGATCCGCACGCACGACATGCACCAGCGCGCCGAGTACGGTGTCGCCGCGCACTGGAAGTACAAGGAGCGCATGGCGGGCGGCCGCACCGCCGACAAGTCCGGTCAGAACGAGGCCGATATGGCGTGGCTCGCCCACATCTCCGACTGGCAGGCCGAGACCGCCGATCCGGGGGAGTTCCTCGATTCGCTGCGGTTCGAGATCGGCGCCAAAGAGGTCTACGTCTTCACGCCGAAGGGCCGGGTGATCGGCCTGCCCGCGGGCGCGACCCCCGTCGACTTCGCCTACGCCGTGCACACCGAGGTCGGCCACCGCACGATGGGCGCGAAGGTCAACGGCCGGCTCGTTCCACTCGAGAGCGAACTGTCGAGCGGCGATGTCGTCGAGGTCTTCACCTCGAAGAACCCAGACTCGGGGCCGAGCAAGGACTGGCTCGGCTTCGTCAAGAGCCCTCGTGCGCGCAACAAGATCCGTCAGTGGTTCACCAAGGAGCGACGCGACGAGGCGATCGAGCAGGGGCGGGACGCGATCGCCCGCGCGATGCGCAAGCAGAACCTCCCGCTGCAGAAGCTCATGAACCAGGAGTCCTTCGCCGAGGTCGCAGCGCAGCTGCGGTACGACGACGTCTCCTCGCTGTACGCCGCCGTCGGCGAGGGCCATGTGTCGACGCAGTCGGTGCTGGAGAAGGTCGTCGCACTCGTGCGCGACGTCGACGAGGGCGATGAGCCCGACCTGCCGATCCCGGTGCGTTCGCGGCCGCTGCCGCGGCACTCGGACTCCGGTGTGCTCGTGCGCGGTGCGCCCGACATCCTCGTGAAGCTCGCCAGATGCTGCACCCCCGTGCCGGGCGACGAGATCGTCGGATTCGTCACCCGCGGCGCAGGAGTCTCGGTGCACCAGGCGAGCTGCCACAACGTGCAGAGCCTCATGCAGGAGCCCGAGCGCATGATCGACGTGGAGTGGGCGCCGAGCTCGAAGAGCGTCTTCCTCGTGCAGATCCAGATCGAGGCGCTCGACCGTGCCGGGTTGCTCTCCGACGTCACGCGAGTGCTGTCGGAGCATCACGTCAACATCCTCTCGGCCAACGTCTCGACCTCGACGGACCGACTCGCGCTCAGCCGCTTCGTGTTCGAGATGGGTGACACCACGCACCTCGATCGCGTGCTCAACGCGGTGCGGCGCATCGACGCTGTTTACGACGTCTACCGCGTCAGCGACGGCTGACGCCCCGACGCCCCTGCAGCCGGTCGTGAGCGAGCATCGCCTCGACACGGTCGAACCGTCGGAGGGCGAGCCCGCGATGCGGCATGCGCGTCGCGCCGTCGATCCGATGACTCAGGTCGGCGTGGAGCCCGGGGTCGTCTGCGCAGAGCGCGGTGACGATGGATTCGACCTCGACATCGGACTCCGCAGGATCGCGGAGCAGGTCGAAGCCGGTGCGCACCGGCGTGGTGCACCTCGCACGACGGTACTCGATGATCTCGTCGGGCTCGATCGCCACTTCGCGTACGACCAGGCGCGGCGCTGAGACCACGGCCACCCTGGCGGTTCGGGGCACGCAGAACTGGGCCAGCGCCGGGGGAGCGGGGAGTGCGCCGTGCACCCAGGCCGCAGAGCGCCGCTCGATCACGAGGGTGCGCGGGGCACGCAGCGCGACGGCCGCGGCACGCAGCGACGGCAGGTCGGGTTCGTCGACCGGCGCCCATGCCTCGTCGACCAGCATGAGCTCACCGTCGATGCGGGCGGCGCAGAGCTCGGCGATCGAGAGGTCGTCGACGCTGAGCACGGTCGGGAGCTTGGCCATATGCACATGCTGCGGCATCCGCGCCGTTCAGGACGCAGGCCGCAGTGATCTGTGGACAACCGCACCGCGCGCTCGATGAACGCGGCCGAGACCGCGAATCGAGCGCGGAGAACTCAGCCGCCGACGGCCTTCAGCCAGGCGCGGCGCGCGTCGAGGGCCTCGCGAGCGGATGCCGCGGCCTTCGCGTCGCCCGATGCCTCTGCGGCGGCGAGCTCGGCTTCGAGCTTGTCGATCGCGTCGTGCAGCTGGCCGAGCATGCCTTCGGAGCGCGCCTTCTTCTCGGGGTCCTCGCGCTGCCAGCGCTCCTCCTCGAGCGACTTCACATGGTTCTCGATCTTGCGGAGCCGGTCTTCGACGACCCGCACCTGATCGCGCGGAACCTTGCCGATCTCGTCCCACTTGCGCTGGATCTTGTTGAGGTCGGCGCGAGCCTGCTTGGGGTCCTTCGCGGTCAGCAGCGGCTCCGCCTCGGTGAGGAGCGCGAGCTTCTCGTCGAGGTTGGCGCGGTAACTCTCGTCTTCTTGGGCATCGATCTCGGCCTTGGCGCTGAAGAGCACGTCACCAGCGGCCTTGAACTTCGCCCACAGTGCATCGTCGAGCTTCTTGCCCGCACGGCCGGCGAGCTTCCACTCGTCGAGCAGGTGACGGTAGTCGCCCACCGCGTCGGCGCCGCGCGGCGCGAGTGCCTCGGCGCGCTCGATGAGCGCCTGCTTGCGCGTGCGCACGTCGCGGTGCGCGGCGTCGAGCTCGGCGAAGAAGGCCTTGCGGTGCGTCTCGATCGTCGAGCGGGCGGCACGGAAGCGCTTCCACAGCTCGTTGGCCTCGTTCTTCGGCAGACGGGGGCCGTCTTGCTGGTGGAGCTGCCAGCGGGCGAAGAGCTCGTCGAGTTCGGCCGTCGCCTGCTTCCACTGCGTCTTCGCAGGGTCGCCGGCAGCGAGTGATTCGGCGGCCTCGACGATCGCGGTGCGTTCCGCGATCGCCTCGGCGACCGCGGCCTTCGACTCGGCCTGCTGCTGCTCCGTCAGCTCCTTGGTGGTGCCGGAGAGCGCCTCGAGACGCTGCGCGAGCGACTCGAGGTCGCCGACGGCGTTCGCGGTGGAGACGGAGGAACGGAGAGCGGCGACGGCCTTCGAGACATCGGCTGCGGGAGCGCCGCGACGGACGCGCTGCTCGAGCAGGCCCACCTGGCCCGCGAGGTCGGCGTACTTGCGCTCGAAGTAGGCGAGTGCCTCTTCAGCCGAACCGTCGGGGTACTGCCCGACCGCTCGTTCGCCGTCGCTCGTGCGCACGAAGACGGTGCCCGTCTCGTCGACGCGGCCCCACGGTTGCTGATCTGAATCGGTCACGGCCTCACCCTGTCGTATGTCGGATGCCGCCCGGAGGCGACGTTGACGGCATCAAGCCTATTGCACCGCCGAGGGGCGGCGCGGGCCGTCACTCGATCGTGAACGCCGTGATCGTGGTCGGTACGGCGGGTGCGCCGTCGCCGGCGCCATCGCTCGTGCCCGCGTCGAGCACACCGGCGCGGAGTTCGTCGAGACCACTCGTCACCTTGCCGATGACCGTGTACCCGCCGGTGTCACCGGGCAGCGTCGTGTCCTCGTAGACGATGAAGAACTGGCTGCCGTTGCTGTACTGGGAATCAGCACGCGCCATCGCGATCGTGCCGGCCGGGTAGAGCGCGTCGGCCGGAGCGTTCTCGACGGGGCCGTAGCTGTAGCCGGGACCGCCGGTGCCGTCGCCGTTCGGGTCGCCGCACTGCAGCACCCAGAGGCCCTCGGTCGTGAGGCGGTGGCAGCTCGTGCCGGTGTAGAAGCCCGACTGGATGAGGCTGATCTCGCTCGAGACGGCCTGCGGAGCAGCCGCGCCGTCGAGCTCGACCCCGAGGGGGATGTCGTTGAGTGTGAGCGTGCCGGTCCAGGTGCGGTCCTCGGCGATGTCGGCCGAGGGCACGTCGCCCTGGTTCTCGCCCTCGGCGGGAGTCGGGGTCGGCGTGGGAGTCGCGGTGGCGGCCGGCTCGGCGCCGGGTCCGCCGCTGAAGTAGAAGATCTGCGCGGCCGTCGCGAGGGCGAGCACGACGACGAGCGCGAGCACCGCGATCACGTTGTCGCGGGTGCGCCGGCGTGCCTTCCGGGTGTGGACTTCCTGGCGTGCCTGGTAGGTGCGAAGGCGCGCTCGTTCTTCACGCGCCTGCCGGTCGTTCGATGCCACGCATGCTCCTTCTCGGGACTCCTGCGTGCCGACTCTACGCAAGGCGGGGTGCCCAGACCAATCGCCGCACCGATCAGGACCCGAGATCCGGTGCCGGATGCCGCGCCACTGGTCGGCTCCGTGGTCGATTCCGGCCCGGGCTCCGGTGTCGGATGCCGCGACTACGCTTGACGGCATGGTGGATTCCGGCCCGGGGCTGCGTTCAGGCGCGACCCCGCTCGCGGTGCGCATGCGCCCGACGAGCCTCGACGAGGTGGCCGGCCAACGGCACCTGTTGACGCCCGGTTCGCCCCTCGTCGCCCTCGCCGGCGATCGCTCGGGGGAGTCCGGGTCGGTCTCCGTCATCCTCTGGGGTCCGCCCGGCACCGGCAAGACGACACTCGCCCAGGCGATCGCCCGTTCGTCGGGCCGCAAGTTCGTCGAGCTGTCGGCCGTGTCGGCCGGAGTGCGCGACGTGCGCCAGGTCATGGAGGAGGCGCGGGCGAGCCGCGATCTCTACGGCCTCTCGACCGTGCTCTTCCTCGATGAGATCCACCGCTTCACGAAGGCCCAGCAAGACGCCCTGCTGCCGGGCGTCGAGAACGGGTGGGTCATCCTCGTGGCCGCGACCACCGAGAACCCGTCGTTCTCGGTCATCTCGCCGCTCCTGTCCCGTTCGCTCCTGCTCACCCTCGAGCTCCTCACCGACGACGACCTCGGGGTGCTGGTCGATCGGGCGGTCGCCGATCCGCGCGGCCTGTCGGGCAAGGTGGCGCTCGACCCCGAGGCGCGGGCCGCCATCATCCGGCTCGCCTCAGGCGACGCGAGACGTGCACTCACGGCGCTCGAGGCCGCTGCCGTGGCCGCGGCGCAGGCGATTCCCGCTGCGCCGGAGCCGGGTGACGACGGCGACGAGACGGCTGCCACCGACACGAACGGCGCCGACGAGTCGTCGGCCGATGGCGAGACGGATGCCGCGGCATCCGCTGCGCCCGTCATCACCACCGACATCGTGGCCCGCGCCGTCGACCGCGCGCTGCTGCGCTACGACCGCAACGGCGACGAGCACTACGACGTCATCAGCGCGTTCATCAAGTCGGTGCGGGGCAGCGACGTCGACGCCTCGCTGCACTATCTCGCGCGCATGATCGAGGCCGGCGAAGACCCGCGGTTCATCGCGCGCCGCATCATCGTGCTCGCCTCCGAAGACATCGGCCTCGCCGATCCGAGCGCGCTCGGCGTGGCCGTCGCCGCGGCCGACGCCGTGCAGTTCATCGGCATGCCCGAGGGGCGCATCCCGCTCGCCCAGGCCGTCGTGCACCTGGCCACCGCCCCGAAGTCGAACGCGGCCTACGTCGGCATCGACCGGGCGATCGCCGACGTGCGCGAGGGCAAAGCAGGCCGGGTGCCGAAGCACCTGCGCGACGCGCACTACCCGGGGGCGAAGCGGCTCGGCCACGGCAAGGGCTACAAGTACCCGCACGACGACGAGATCGGCGTCGTGGCGCAGGAATACCTGCCCGAGTCGCTGCGCGGCGCCGTGTACTACGAGCCCGCCGAGCACGGCAACGAGCGCGAGGTCTCTGCGCGGCTCGCGAAGCTGCGGCGCATCGTTCGCGGCGGGCGATGACCGCCACGAGTCTGAGAGCCCCCGGTGGGGCGCACTGCGCCGTCGTGATATCATTTCCGTTGGCCTGAAGCCTGATTCTCGAGCGCGGCTGCGAGAGAGTCACCGGCGAATGGGTGCGATCTGTAGCCGATCCACCCTTGGCGAATCCCTCTGACACAGATTCCCGGCGCACGATCGCGCCGTGAATTCACTTGAGATTCTTCCGAAAGGACATTCGTGTCGAACCAGTCACGTAGCAAGACCCGCCTCTCCCGTGCGCTCGGCGTCGCCCTCACCCCGAAGGCCGCCCGCTACATGGAGAAGCGCCCGTACGCTCCCGGTGAGCACGGCCGCACCAAGCGCAAGCAGGACAGCGACTACGCCGTTCGTCTGCGCGAGAAGCAGCGCCTGCGCGCCCAGTACGGCATCCGCGAGAAGCAGCTGCGCATCGCCTTCAACGAGGCGCGCCGCACCGACGGCCTGACCGGTGAGAACCTGGTCGAGCTGCTCGAGATGCGTCTCGACGCCATCGTGCTGCGTGCCGGCTTCGCCCGCACCATCTCGCAGGCGCGCCAGTTCGTGGTGCACCGCCACATCCTCGTCGACGGCCAGCTCGTCGACCGCCCCTCGTTCCGCGTGAAGCCGGGCCAGCTCGTGCACGTCAAGGCACGCAGCGAGGGCACCGAGCCGTTCCAGGTCGCCGCTGCCGGCGGTCACGTCGACGTGCTCCCCAAGCTCCCCACGTACCTCGAGGTCGAGCTCGACAAGCTCCAGGTGAAGCTCGTCCGTCGCCCGAAGCGCGCCGAGGTCCCCGTGACCTGTGACGTGCAGCTGGTCGTCGAGTACTACGCAGCTCGCTGACGCAGAGCAGTTGAGACAGGGGTCGCGGGGTTTCCCGCGGCCCCTGTGTCGTACCCGGCGACCGCCTGCGGTGC